>CALHAB010000199.1 GCA_937934185.1 uncultured Ignavibacterium sp.
GGATCATTCTTCAAAACTTTTAGTCCAAGAAGTTCAGAGAATCTGGCAACTTTACTCCCAACATTACCAACTCCTATTACTCCGATTGATTTATTTTGAAGTGAAATATTTTCATCGCTGCATACTTTCAATAAAGCTGTCAGAAAATACTCGGCAACTGCATAAGCATTACATCCTTTCGCATCTGCAAAACAGATATTATGTGAGTGCAAATAATTTAAATCAATGTGATCAGTACCTATTGTAGCAGTTCCAACAAACTTAACTGAAGTACTTGAAAGAAGTTTTTCATTCACATCAGTGACTGAACGAATTATAAGAACATCGGCATCCTTTAATGTTTCGTTTGTAATTTCTCTTCCCGGCAAAAGAACAACATCACCGAATAGTGAAAAAGCTTCTTTCGCAAAAGCAATGTTCTCATCTACAATAATTTTCATAACGACCTGAATTTTTTATTCACTTATGATTGTGATTTGCAAATGACAGTTTTATCTTTGCACACCAATAATTAAAAAATTTATTCCACCAATGTAAAACCGACAATTCAAAAATAAGGATTTCCAGATGCTAAGCAGATTGTTACAACCAGAAATTAAGTCTCTCATTGAGGAGAGAAAACTTAGCATCCTAAAGGAAATTCTTCAGGATTGGACTCCCGCCGATATTGCAGAACTTCTTATCGATCTTGATGAAAAAGAACGAGTAATAATTTTCAGATTACTTCATACTGAATTAGCTGCTGACACTTTCGAATACCTTGACTTCGATACACAAATGGATTTGCTCAAAGCAATGGGCAATGAAGAAGTTGCTGCAATTCTTAATGAAATGGATCCTGATGATCGTACAGCTTTGTTTGAGGAACTTCCGGCATCTGCAACAAAACAAATAATTCAACTTCTTTCACCTGAAGAGAGAAAAACTGCAGTAACATTACTTGGCTATCCGGAAAACAGCGTCGGCAGATTAATGACTCCGGACTATATTGCTGTTAAACCGGATTGGACAATTCAGCAAACTTTAGACTACATAAGAGAAAATGGTAAAAACAAAGAAACGCTTAATGTACTCTATGTTGTTGATGAAAAAGGAAAGCTGATTGATGATATAAAAATCCGCGAAATACTTTTAGCTCCGCTTGATTCAAAAATTTCAGATCTGATGGATGAAAATTATGTTGCCTTAAATGTGTTTGATGATCAGGAAACAGCGGTTGAGATGTTTCGTAAATATGACAGAGTTGCATTGCCCGTAATTGACCACAGCGGAAATCTTATTGGTATCGTCACATTTGATGATGTAATGGATGTTGCGGTTGAAGAAACAACAGAAGACATTCAAAAACAGGCAGCAGTAGAAGTTCTGGATGAACCTTATCCAACGATACCTATACTGAAAATGATTAAGAAGCGAGCCGGATGGCTTTCGGTTTTGTTCATTGGAGAAATGTTCACCGCATCAGCAATGGCAGTGTTTGAAGAAGAAATTGCCAGAGCAGTTGTACTCGCTCTCTTCGTTCCATTAATTATTTCCAGTGGTGGAAACTCCGGTTCTCAGGCGGCCACACTTGTGGTTCGTGCGATGGCTTTAGGTGAAGTGGCTTTGAAAGATTGGTTCCTTGTAATAAGAAGAGAATTAATAACAGGTCTCTCCCTTGGACTAATATTGGCAACAATCGGCTTCATCAGGATTTATGTCTGGCAAATGGCTTCACACATTTATGGCGAACACTGGTTTTATGTTGCTATAACCGTTTCACTTTCATTAATTGGTGTTGTTCTTTGGGGTACTGTAGCCGGTTCAACTCTTCCTTTTATTCTGAAACGGCTTGGTTTTGACCCCGCTTCTTCATCTGCTCCCTTCGTTGCTACTCTCGTTGATGTTACAGGAATCGTAATTTATTTCACAGTCGCAATGTTTATTCTCGGTGGTAAATTACTGTAGAATACAGCATTAAAACCTATCAGGATTATTTTTATATTTGCTGGCACTATTAACAAATTCTGAAAATCAAATATGAAAAAAATCAACAAAGGAATTATTCTTGCAGGCGGCTCTGGCTCAAGATTGTATCCAATCACAAAAGTTTACAGCAAACAACTTGCTCTTATTTATGATAAGCCACTCATTTATTATCCGCTTTCAATCCTGATGCTGGGTGGAATTAAAGACATTCTTATAATATCTAACAAAGAAACAATTCCGCTTTATCAGCAGTTATTTGATAATGGTAATCAGGTCGGATTAAACATTTCTTACAAAGTTCAGGATGCACCCAACGGAATTGCGGAAGCGTTTATTCTTGGCGAAGAATTTATCGGCAATGACAATGTTACTTTAATACTTGGTGATAATATTTTTTACGGTGACCTCAGCTTCTTCTACGATGCACTGAAGAGAGAAAACGGTGCAACAATCTTCGGCTATCAGGTTAATGACCCTCAGAGATATGGTATAGTTGAATTTGATAAAGACGGCAAAGCTATTTCTATTGAGGAAAAACCACTGCATCCGAAATCGAATTATGCTGTGCCCGGACTTTATATTTATGATAATCAGGTAATTGAAATCTCAAAAAATCTTAAACCATCTGCACGCGGTGAACTTGAGATAACAGATGTTAACAGAACCTACCTTGAAAGAGGTCAGTTGTATGTTGAAAAAATCGGAAGAGGAATTGCCTGGCTCGATACAGGAACACCGGAAGCTTTACTTCAGGCGTCAAACTTTTTCGGAGTAATTGAAGACCGTCAGGGATTAAAAGTTGCCTGCATCGAAGAAATTGCTTTCAACAAAGGATTCATAACTAAACAGCAGTTTGAAAAACTTGTTGACTCAATTCCAAAATCACTCTACCGCAGCTATCTTGAAAAAATTCTGAGAGAGTCCTGATGGAAATACTTAAAACACCAATTGAGGGACTTCTCGTAATCAAGCCAAAAGTATTTGGAGATTCAAGAGGATATTTTCTGGAATCATTTCGTTTATCAAAATTCCAGGAACACGGAATTGATTTTAACTTTGTTCAGGATAACATTTCAAAATCCATAAAAGGAACAATAAGAGGATTACATTATCAGATCGGAGAAATGGCTCAGGGAAAACTTTGTCAGGTAATCTACGGAAAAGTACTTGATGTTGCTGTTGATATCAGATTCAATTCACCGACCTTCGGTAAATATTATGCAGAAATACTATCTGAAGATGACCACACTCAGCTTTGGATTCCACCTGGTTTTGCTCACGGATTTTCGGTCCTTTCTGATGAAGCAATTTTTTATTACAAATGCACTCAGTATTACAGTAAAGAACACGAACGGGCAATTCGTTTTGATGATCCGCAGCTTGCTATAAACTGGCAGATTGATAATCCCATTGTCTCCGAAAAAGATTTATCTGCAAAGTTTTTTAAGGAAATTGAAAAGGATTTTTTTTATTCAAAATAAATACGAAAAGGAAATTTTATGCGAGTACCTCTTCTTGATCTGAAACCACAATATCAATCATTGAAAAAAGAACTTGATGAAGCAATAATCAGAGTTGCAGAATCCCAATACTTTATTATGGGACCAGAACTAGCTGAAATGGAAAAAGAATTTCAGCAGTACTTAAATGTTAAGCACGCGTGGGGAGTTTCATCAGGTACTGATGCATTATTACTTGCTCTGATGGCATTGGATATCAAACCCGGCGATGAAGTGATTGTTCCGACTTATTCATTCTTTGCAACAGCAGGAGTTGTATCCAGATTATTTGCAACGCCTGTTTTTGTTGAAAATGATCCCGTTACTTTCAACATTGATCCGAAGGACTTTGAAAGAAAGATTACTAAAAATACAAAAGCAGTTATTCCCGTTCATCTCTTTGGTCAAAGTGCTGAAATGGATGAAATAATGAAAATAGCTGATGCACACAATCTTTATGTAATCGAAGATGCAGCACAGGCAATCGGAACACAATACAAAGACGGAAGATTCGTTGGAACTATCGGACATATCGGATGCTTTTCATTTTTTCCAAGTAAGAATCTTGGTGGCTACGGCGACGGTGGTTTAATAGTAACCAACGATGACAAATTATCTGAGATAATCAGAATTAAAAGAGTTCACGGCGGCGAACCGAAATATTATCACAAAGTAATAGGTGGAAACTTCAGATTGGATGCTATTCAGGCAGCAGTTCTTCGAGTTAAACTTCCGCATCTTCAATCATGGTCGGAGAAAAGACAGCAGAATGCAAAAAGATATAATCAGCTTTTTATTGAAGCAGGACTTGCAGAAGAACCAGGCAGAACAAAGTTCGACAGCAAAAACAAAGTGCTGCTTCCAAAAGCAGTTTATGAAAATTCTGGAGTAAAGAATTATCACATTTACAATCAATATAAAATTCGTGTTGAGAAGCGTGATGCATTAAGAGAATTTATGACAAAGCAAGAAATCGGAACGGAAATTTACTATCCTGTTCCATTCCACCTGCAGGAATGTTTTGCTGATCTTGGTTATAAAAAAGGAGATTTTCCAATTTCAGAATTTTCTGCAAATACTTCCATTGCTTTACCGATTTATCCTGAACTTACTGATGAGCAACTGCAGTATGTTGTTTCAACAATAAAGAAATTTTTTGATGAAAATTAAATGAAGAATGTTTTCATAAAAGTTTTTTTCTTTCTTGCATTTTATTCACTTACATTCCCTCAGGTTGTTTATGAACCTTTAGGAAGTGATGTATATTCTTTTCTTAGTCGTCTCAGCCGGAAAGGAATAATTGAACTTGATGATCAGATAAGACCTCTCAGCAGAAAATATATTGCTGAAAAACTTTTATCTGTTAAACAACTCTCTGAAAAGTTAAATTCGCTGGAGATTGAAGAACTTAATTTTTATCTCACCGATTTCGGAAGAGAACTTGATTTACTTAATAATGTAAAGGTTGAAAAAGAAAAAGTTTCAAGCATCAATAAAGATCAGTTTGGCAGATATCGTTTGTTTTCCTATCGTGATAATCTTTTTACTTTTAATCTTTCACCAATTCTCGGAGCTGAACTTGGTTCAAGAGATAATGAAAGATTAATTCACATCTGGAATGGAATTTCTTTTTATGGTTATTTAGCTGACAACATCGGATTTAATTTCAGATTCATTGATAATACAGAAAAGGGCAACACTGTTGATAAGTGGCGAACCTTCACTCCTAAAACAGGATTTCACGTAAGAAACGAACAAACAATTTATGGATTTCCACCAGATAAAATTGAGTATAGCGAAGTCAATACAAACATTGGCGTTGACTGGTCGTGGGGAAAATTTTCTGTCGGAAAAGATTTTATGGAATGGGGTTATGGAGAAAGCGGATTGCTTGTGCTTTCTCAAAAAGCTCCTTCTTTCCCTTTTATCAGACTTGATGTTAATCCGGTTGAGTGGTTAAACTTTAATTACTTTCATGGATTTCTGGCTTCGGATGTTATTGACAGTAATGCAACTTACTTTCACAAAACCGGCGGAGAAAGAATTGTCTATCGTGAAAAGTATATTGCTTCTCACACACTTTCAGTTAAACCGACGAAAGGATTGACTCTTTCCCTGGGCGAATCAATTGTTTATGCTGATAAGTTTGAATTCTCTTATTTGTTTCCTCTTATTTTCTTTCGTGTAAATGATCATCATTTGAGCCGACAGATTAATGAAGCAGGAAGCAATTCACAATTTTTCTTTTCGGTAAGTTCAAGAAATCATCTGAAGAACACACATCTCTATGGCAGTTTGTTTATTGATGAACTTACGATTACGAACATTTTCGACAAAGAAAAACAACGAAATCAATTTGGATATTCCTTAGGCGCTTCTTTGACCGATTTGGTTTTTGACAACCTTACTTTAACACTTGAGTACACAAGGATTTTTCCTTTTGTTTATGAGCATTACATTCAGACAACAACTTATCAGAATGCTTCATATAATCTTGGGCATTGGATGGGAAGCAACGGCGATTTGATTTATGCTTCAATCAATTACAGATTTTTAAGAGGATTGCAGGCAACTCTCTGGACGCAGTATATTCGTAAAGGCGATAAAGGAAATGCTTATCTTCAATATCAGACCCAGCCACAGCCGCCATTTTTGTTCGGACTTAGAAAAAATTATACTTATTTAGGTGGATTTGTTAAATATGAAATTCTCCATGAACTGTTTGCTAAGTTTAATTTTCAGTTGATGAAGATATCAGAGCAGCAGGAAGATTTGAATTATCTCAATTCAAATCTTAATGAATTTTACTTTTCAATTTATTATGGAATCTGAGAGTATGAACAGATATCTCAACAAAAAAATTTATGTTGCAGGACATAATGGAATGGTCGGATCTGCAATTATGAGAGCTTTGCAAAAAAATGATTATAAAAATCTTATTGCCGTATCCTCCGGCGAACTCGATTTAAGAAGACAATCTGATGTTGAAGATTTTTTTGCAAAGCAAAAACCTGATATTGTTATTGTTGCGGCAGCTAAAGTTGGCGGAATACTTGCAAACAATACTTACCGCGCTGAATTTATTTATGATAATCTGATGATTGAAGCTAATCTTATTCACGCTTCTTATCTCCACAAAGTTGAAAAATTAATATTTCTCGGAAGTTCCTGCATATATCCCAAACTTGCACTTCAACCATTAAAAGAAGAATATCTTCTTTCAGGTTATCTTGAGTTCACCAACGAACCTTATGCAATTGCAAAGATTGCCGGTATAAAACTATGTGAAAATTATTTCAGACAATATGGTTGTAATTTTATTTCTGCAATGCCGACAAACTTATACGGACCAAATGATAATTTTGACTTACAGACTTCTCATGTTCTTCCCGCATTGATCAGAAAATTTCACGAGGCAAAAACAAACAACGATCCTGCAGTAACAATCTGGGGAACGGGCAAACCTCTTCGCGAATTTTTATTTGTTGATGATCTTGCCGAAGCAATTCTTTTTATGATGGAAAAAGTTGAAGCATCAGATTTGTACAATCTGGGCATTTCACATCTGAATGTCGGAAGTGGAAAAGACATTTCAATTTCAGATCTGGCTGCTCTTGTTTCAAATATCATCGGATATAACGGAAAGATTGAATACGATACCACAAAACCTGATGGAACTCCAAGAAAGTTGATGGATGTAAGTCGTATCAATGCACTTGGCTGGAAATACAAAACAGAACTCGAAGAAGGAATAAAGAAAACTTACGACTGGTTTCTAAATAATTACATTCAAAAAGTCTGATTGCATCTGCTGAGCAAATTTTTATTTTGTTAGCACCGCTACATTTTCAATATGATAAGTTTGCGGGAACATATCAACGGGTCTTATCTTAATTAGTTTATAGCCAGCTTCCGAAAACATTTTAATATCGCGAACCTGTGTTGTCGGATTACAACTCACATAAACAATTCTTTGCGGAGAAAGTTGAATCACATCATCAACAGTATTCTTGTGCATTCCACTTCTCGGTGGATCAATTATCATAATATCAGGATGAGGTAAATTATTTTTTTGAATTACAGGCAGAACTGATTTATAAAGATCAGCCGTTATGAATTCTACATTCAAAATGTTATTTAACTGTGCATTCACTTTTGCATCTTCAACAGCAGATTGAACGGATTCGAATGCAAAAACTTTTCCTGCTTTCCGAGAAATAAAAATTGCAATCGTTCCTGCACCCGAATACAAGTCGTAAACAATTTCATCACCTTTAAGTTCTGCAAATTCCAAAGCAGTCTGATAAAGCTTTTCAGCTTGCTTTGTGTTGGTTTGAAAAAATGAATTTGCACTTATTCTGAATGTGTACTCACCAATCTTATCAAAAATAAATCCTTCTCCGAAATAAACTTTCTCATAATCACCAACAGCAACTGCGGATAATTTTTTACTGATATTATTGACAACTGTAGTTATGGCAGGATAACTATCAACAAGATTTCCTGAATACTCTTTCAGAAGCACATCATTCTCTTCAGATGTAACTAAATTCACCATTAAATCTTTTGTGTGATATGATTGTCGTATTACAAGATTTCTCAAAAATCCTGTGTGGGTTTTTGTAGAGTAAACAGAAATGTTTCTATCCAGAAAGAATTTTCTTGTAAAATTTAATATTGCATTACTTAATTCCGATTGAAGATAACATTCATCAATATCAAGAACTTTGTCGAATATTTTGGGAATATGGAGTCCGAGAGCAAAGTTTTTCTGAAATTTTTCTTCTGTCGCAATTTCATTTTTGGTCAGCCATCTTTTATCACTGAAGGAAAATTCCATTTTGTTGCGATAAAAATAAACATCATCCGACGGAAGAATTTTTTCAACAATGAAATTGTTCAGTCCACCAAGTTTGTAAAATATTTCTTCGACTTGTTTCTGTTTGTATTCGATTTGTTTCTGATATGAAAGATCCTGCTGCTTACATCCTCCGCAGACACCAAAGTATTTACATTTTGCTTTAACTCTATCCGGTGAAGCTGAAATTATATCCGTTGCGATTGCTTCAGCATAAGATTTTTTAATTTTTATTAATCTTGCTTTAACAATATCTCCGGGATAAGAGCCGTGAACAAACACAACATAATTTTTTTCTGAAGCGTCAGTATCATTTATTCCGAGCAATTCGTTCTTCGAAACTTTTGAAATACCTTTTCCTTCAAAAGCATATTTTTCAATATGAAGTTGTACTATATCGCCTTTTTTTATTTTCATTTTTTCTCTTTGTGCCTTTGAGACTTGGCGGCTATTTCTTTATGCCACGAAAACACAAAAACACCAAATTTCACGAAAGTTTCAATATCAGCATCTTAAAACCAATGTAGCTGTCAGCTCCGAGTTTCAGATATGCATTGGATTCGTGGCTGATTTTATTCAATAACTTCTTGTAATAACTTTTTTCTTTCTCTGTTAATGTTTCAATTGTCTGCTTTAACTGATTTGCAGTATTTTCATAATAGCTTTTTAATGAAGATGTAAGGTCTTCTTCATAAAGCAAAGTGAATTTTCTTTCTTCATAATATTTTACACAATCATTGTGATATAAAGGTAAAATATCAGATGATTCAAAAATATCTTTTACGAATTTCGGATATTGTTTTGATAATGCAGTAATCTCACTTACACATAAAACAGAATCTTTCTTCAGAATTCTTTTAATCTCTTTAATAATTTTATTTCTGTTAGTCAGAGAGATAGAAGCTTGAGCATAGACCAAATCAAACGATTCGTCTGCAAAATCTGTATTTTCATAATCCATCATTCTTACAGAAACTTTTGAATCTTTTGAGAGACTTAATCTCGAGTTGATTAATGATTCATAATCATTCACAATTACAGTTGCAGCAAATGCCCCGGCATCAATCATTTTTTCTGCAATGTTTTCACTCCGAGCTCCGATTACCAGAATATTTTTATCACTTAAATGATATTTACTTTTCAGAATGCGGAATTGCTTAAATCCGCCGGGAAGAAATATGTTTTGTTTTATATCCATATAATTTTTGCTGCAAAGTTAATGAAATTATTCCAACTCTTTTTTTCTGGTTTAGAACCATCATTTATTCCTTTGTCTTTAGCCGCTTCATAAACTATTTTTGAATAGCAATTTCAACATACTTCAGAGGCACAGATGAAAAAAATTCTCTCTCTTGTTTTCCTGCTTTTCTTAATTTCAATTACCGTATTTCCACAAACCAAAAGAGCAATTACTGTAGATGATTTATGGGCAATGAAAAGAATCGGAAGTTACGATATTTCACCTGATGGAAAGACACTTGCTTTTACATTAACATCTTACAGCTTCGATACAAACAAAGGCAATACAGATATTTATTTAATTGACAGTGATGGGAAAAATCTCAGACCGCTGAAAAATTCAGACAAGAATGAAGGAGAACCAAAATTTTCTCCTGATGGTAAATCAATAGCTTTTACAAGAGACGGACAAATCTGGTTATGCAACATTGATGGTTCAAACGAAAAGCAACTGTCAGATATTTATACCGAAGCATCAGGAATAAAATGGTCTTCTGATGGCAAAAAGATTTTATTTGTTTCTTCAGTTTATCCTGACTGCAAAACACAGGAATGCAACGAACAAAAAGATAAAACAAAAGAACAGAGCAAAGTTAAAGCACAGGTATTTACTCAATTGATGTACAGACACTGGAACGACTGGCGCGGTGATAAACGAAGTCATCTTTTTATTCTTGATATTGCAACAGGTGAATTCAAAGATTTAACTGAAGGAAATACAGAAGATGTCCCGCCGCCTGCATTAGGTTCAGCTAACGATTATAATTTTTCTCCCGACGGAAAAGAAGTTGCATTTGCTCTTAATCCTGAATTCACTACAGCAGTAAGTACTAATCTGGAAATTTATTTATTAAGTCTGACTGCTCAAGCATCACCAAAACTTATTTCTGTAAGCAAGGGAGTTGATTGTCAACCAGTGTACTCACCTGATGGTAAATGGCTTGCGTGGACTTCAATGAAAAGAGCCGGTTTTGAAGCAGACAAAAAAGATATTATCCTCTATGAACGAAGCTCAGGAAAGATGAAGAATCTTACAGAGACTTTGGATCGTTCTGTTGAAGAATTTATCTGGTCACCGGATTCAAAAACAATTTTCTTCACTGCACAGAATGAAATAAATAACTCAATCTACAAACTAAATATTGAAGATGGAGAAATTACTCTTTTCCATAAAGATAATTACAACACAAACATCCAACTAACTAAGGATGGAAAGACATTATTCTTTCTGAAGCAAAGAGCTACTATGCCATCGGAAATTTATTCAATCAGTACCGATGGAAAAAACACATTAAAACAAATTACATCAATCAATAAGGAAATACTTTCACAACTCGAAATGAATTCAGTTGAAACTTTCTGGTGCGAAGGTGCAAACGGAGATAAAGTTCAATCAATTTTAGTTAAGCCGCCGTTTTTTGATCCAAACAAAAAGTATCCGATGATATTTTTAATTCACGGTGGTCCGCAAGGTGCGTGGGAAGATAATTTCCATTTCAGATGGAACTATCAGATGTTTGCTTCACAAGGATATGTTGTAGTTGCACCGAATCCACGGGGTTCAACTGGATACGGACAAAAATTCACTGATGAAATTTCAGGAGACTGGGGCGGAAAAGTTTATACCGATTTAATGAATTCTTATGATTATGCGGTAAAGAATTTTCCATTCATCGACGGGAAAAATACTTTTGCAGCAGGTGCATCTTACGGCGGATATATGATTAACTGGATTGCCGGTCATACCGACAGGTTTAACGCTCTTGTTTCTCATGCGGGAGTTTTTAATCTCGAAAGTATGTACGGCACAACTGAAGAATTGTGGTTTCCTGAATGGGAATACGGCGGAACGCCCTGGGAGAAAAGAGAAGTTTATGAAAAATGGTCGCCGCACAGGTATATCCACAATTGTAAAACTCCGGTGCTTGTAATTCACGGCGCTAAAGATTTTCGCGTACCTGAAGAACAGGCATTTCAGTTATTTACTTCTCTGCAAAGACTCGGAGTGGAAAGTAAGTTTCTTTACTTCCCTGACGAAACTCACTTTGTTGCAAAACCACTTAATTCAAAATTATGGTGGGAAAATGTTTATGATTGGTTCAAAACTCATTTGAAATAATGGAGGTTAAAAAATGAAAGAGAGAGATATTCAAATTGTTTCACCTGATGATGAAATATTTGAAGACTTAAATGATCTGGGTGCTTTTAACATCGGCGGTAAAAGCGAAAAACAGGTTGAAGAAGATTATAAAGATAAAGCCGCTTATGTGGAAGAAAATCTCTGGACAAAACTTGAAAGAGTTGGGAAGAAAATTTCTTTTGCAAAAGATATAATTGCTCTTTTCAATTATATGCGCGACCCTTTTGTAAGCTGGCATCGCAAAGCAATAGTTGTAATGGGTTTGATTTATTTTATTTCACCGATTGACACTATTCCTGACATTGCGCCATTGATCGGGTATCTTGACGACCTTGGAGTAATTACTGCACTGCTGAAATTTCTTGGTCACGAGTTAATTCCATATTACGATAAAAACTACAGAGCTTAATGAATTACAAAGTATTAAAATCCGAAATAAAATATCACGGAAAAGTTTTTGATCATCAGGTTGATGAAATTCTTTACGACAGCGGTAACATCGGAATAAGAGAAGTTGCAGTTCATCCGGGTGGTGCGGTTGTAATTCCAATTAAAGATGATGGAAAGATTATTCTCGTAAAACAATTTCGCTATCCTTTACAAAAAACTCTGATTGAACTTCCTGCAGGAAAACTAGATGCTAATGAAGATCCGTTAAATTGTGCTGTCAGAGAACTTGAGGAAGAAACCGGTTATAAGGCAAACCACTTTGAAAAACTCGGATCTATCTATACAGCGCCCGGATATTGCACAGAGATTTTACACATTTATAAGGCAATAGGTTTGGTTCCGGGCAATCACAATCGTGAAGAAGGTGAACAGGGGATGGAACTTCTTGAACTTTCACTTGACGAAATAAAAGAAAAAATTATTTCTGGTGAAATAAACGATGCGAAAACAATTGCGGGAATTTTCTATCTGATAAACAATTAAATCGCTGAGGTGGTTATGAAACAGCTTATTTTA
>CALHAB010000200.1 GCA_937934185.1 uncultured Ignavibacterium sp.
CTGAATTTTAAGAAATCTATAAGAATCAATTATCCTCAGAAAGTTAATTGTATCATTATAGCAGCCCACCATTATATGCTGACCATTATCAATTTCGGTATTTGTCTCTTCATCATTGAATGAATAAACTCTGCCACCGATTTTAGGAGAAGCTTCGAGAAGTGTTACTTTGAAATTATTTTTCGAGAGATGAACCGCCGCTGAAAGTCCTGCTAAGCCACCGCCAATAATGATAACTTTTTTCATCAATAAACTAACTGATACTTTGCCCAGACCCCTAAAGCAATTCCGACTTTTTCAATTTTCTTAACTTTTATTTCATTATTCAGAACATCATAATCAGTTTGGATAATTCTTTCCAGCATTCTGTAGTAGATATGCTGCATTGCCCGTGCTGCAAACATTGTTTTCTTATCATCAAGATCGAGTGATTGTGTTGCCTTTTCAAAATAACTTTTCGCGCGTTCAACTTCGTATTTCATCAGTTGTTTAAAGTTCTCATCGGAAATTTTATTGTACAACCTGGTTTCATCGTAATTAAACTGCTCAAGGTCTTCCTGCGGAAGATAAATTCTTCCCTGATCTGCATCTTTACCTAAGTCGCGCAAAATATTTGTAAGCTGAAGTGCGATTCCAAGATTTACAGCAAAATCTTTCGTGGATGGATTTTTATATCCGAAAATTTCAATGCACATCAATCCTACTGTCGAAGCAACACGGTAACAATATAAAAGCAAATCATCGAAACTTTTATAACGGTTTTTCTGTAAATCCATTTCCATCCCTTTTATGAGTTCAAAGAAAGGATCAAGAGGAATGTTGAAATTAGAAATTGTTTTGCCAAGTTTGTTCAATAAAGGATACTCACTTCTTCCTGCAAAAGCTTTTTCAAATTCTATTCTCCATCTTCTTAACTTTTCATATTTGATATCATCGGGGACAGATATATCATCAACAATATCATCAGTTTTTCTGCAGAAAGCATAGACAGTATTCATGGCATCTCTTTGCTTTTCAGGCAAAAGATTAAAAGCATAGTAGAAACTGCTTTTGCTTTCCTTTGATATTTGTTTTGCGGAATCTGTCATTTATAAAAAATACTTTTTAATAGTATCGTAATAAAATCTGTTTTGTTAAGTTTTGGTCTTTTTCCAAAAATCTGATAATTATTTTTTTCAATCTTCGATAGAATTTTTTCACCGCCGGCAACTGTCCATTTAATTTCAATCTTTAGTCTTCCTTTGAGAAATTGGAATAAGTTCTTTCCTTCAGTGAAAAAAACTCTTGTTCTGTCAATACTGTATTTCAACAGCGCTGAAAAATTAGGATTATTTTCTTTCATCTCAAACATATTTTCATCAACATTAAACTGTGTCATTTCATCAATCGGAAAGTAAATCCGATCTTTTGTATAATCAATTTCCACATCCTGATAAAAATTAGTCAATTGTAATGCAGTACAGATTTTATCAGAGTAATAATATGCTTCTTCATTTCTTATGTTAAAAATATCCAGAACAATTCTGCCTACCGGATTTGCAGACCTGCTGCAGTAATCAAGAATCTCATCAAAGTTATTATATCTTTTTTTTGTAATATCCTGTCTGAAGGCTGAAATAAGATCAGTAAAATATTTTGGATTAAGATTATTTCGTATTACAACATCAGACAAAATCTTATGCTGCTGACTTGCGTAAACTCCGTTTAAAGCATCAATAAAACCTTTTTCAAATTTATTAAGTGTTGAAATTCGTTCAGTTGAAGATAATTGTCCTTCATCAGCGATATCATCTGCAGTTCTGGCAAACCAATAAATGATCGCAATATCCTGCCTTTTGTCTTTTGGAATAAGAAAGGAAGCGACAGGAAAGTTCTCGTAATGTGTTTTTGTTAGTGAAATCGCAGATTTTAATGATGTATCCTTCATAAAACGCATTTTTAGTTGGTTCAATTTAGTAAATAATTATAAATCAATTATCAAAGTGAGCCAAACGGCATAAAAATTAAGCTTTATTTTACGATAATTCTATTGGAATAATAATTGGAGAATTAAATATGAATTTAAATTTATTTGAAAGTAAAATTTTTAATGTACAGGGGATTCAAGAATTAACGAGGGTCAAAATGGAAGATTTCGAAAAATTAGTAATTAAAGATATTATCATTGAGAAAGTTAATCTTACCAGAGCTACTTACAAAGAAGCCGGTGAGTTTAAGAAAATTCTTGATGCTGATATCGAAAAGAAGTTTAGAAAATTAGTTGTTGATTTAAGTCAATGTGAATTCATTGATTCAACATTTTTAGGTGTATTGGTTTTATCACTTAAGAAGATATCAATGATCAGCGGTGAAATCAGACTTGTAAAACCCAAATCAGTTGTTAGAGCATTGATGGAAAAATCAGGAACGCTTAATATTTTCAATGCTTATGATACACTTGATGAAGCTGTTGAAAGCTTTGAATTTACAAGCGCTGCTAATTATTACACAAGAGAAGGTTTAACTGCACAAGCTTAAAAAGAATAAATGTTCATGGCACCCCCTAAAACACTTCCTTTAACGCTGGGAAGTGTTTTTATTTTAAACCAATCATTCAATTTCTTATTTCTTAGTCCTTATTCCTTATACCCTATACCCTATACCTTTTTAACCTCATACTTTAAATCCAAACCCTAAGCTTATCTTATCAGTATCATCTTTTTAATAGCTGAAAAATTTCCAGCTTTTAGTCTGTAGAAATAAACTCCGCTCGCTGATTCAATTCCGGAGACTTGAGCTGCATTGAATTCAATTTCGTATTTTCCTGCATCTCTGTATTCATCAACAAGTGTTGCAACTTCTCTACCCAACACATCAAACAATTTTAATGTTTGCCAACTGCCTATTGGCAACTGCCAACTGATTTTAGTGCTCGGATTAAATGGATTAGGATAATTCTGCTCTAATCTGAATTCTGCGGGTTGAAATATTTCAACATCAATTATATTTGAAAAAGTATAGTTGCCATCATAATCAATTTGTTTCAATCTGTAACTGTAGTTACCTGGCTCTAAATTATGATCAACAAATTCATAACTATTAATTTCAGTACTCGTTCCTCTACCTTTTATGAATGCAACACTATTCCACTTTTGACTTTTGAATTCTGACTTTTGACTTTTTTGCAGTTCGAATCCACTGTTATTAGTTTCACTGGCAGTAGTCCA
The DNA here is from genome assembly GCA_937934185.1 of uncultured Ignavibacterium sp. GTDB lineage: Bacteria > Bacteroidota > Ignavibacteria > Ignavibacteriales > Ignavibacteriaceae > Ignavibacterium. Next base: position 3,207 of record CALHAB010000200.1, read on the forward strand.
CTTAAGTTCAACATTATTTCCAATAACTTCAGCAGAAAATGATACAAGTTCAACCGGAATAATTGATGCCAATTTAATTAACCATACATCGTGCAGTCCTGCGCCAAAAGAGAGCGTATGACCCGTAATTACAAAGCTCCCATCAGAAGATTCTATTATAAAATTACCAACATCAGATTGAGCACCGCCAAGAGTCTTATTCCAGAGCATATTTCCCTGTTCATCAGTTTTAACAATCCATAAATCATCTCCACCTGCTCCATAAGAAAGAGTGTATCCAGTTATAACATAACCACCATCCGTGGACTGAATGACCGAATTACCATAATCCCTTCCCGTGCCGCCAAAAGTTTTTTGCCATTGAGCATTTCCTGAGGCATCAGTTTTTATTAGAAGCATATCATCCAGTCCTGCTCCTGAAGATGCAGTATAACCTGTAAGAATATACCCACCGTCATTTGTTTGCTGAACAGATAATCCACGATCAACATCAGTCCCGCCGAAGAATTTGTTCCATTGCATATTTCCAAGTGAATCAGTTTTAACTAACCATACATTTCCAACTGCACCGGGACCGTAAGAAAAAGTCCAGCCGGTTATAATGTATCCACCATCAGATGTTTTATTGATTGATCTTGCCCCATCAGAGCTTAAGCCGCCGATTGTTTTTGTCCATTGCTGATTACCAGCTGAATCTGTTTTTATAAGCCATATATCTCTGCTTCCTGCACCAAATGAAGAAGTTGTACCGGCAATTAAAAATCCTCCATCACCAGTTAATACCATTGAATATGCTTCTTCATCGGAAGCGCCGCCAAACATTCTGTTCCAGAGTTGATTGCCGTTGGCATCTACTTTAATTAAATAAACATCATTGCCACCTGAACCATAAGATTTTGTATATCCGCAGGCAGCAAATCCGCCATCGGATGTTTGCACAACTGAATTTCCTTCATCGTCGTTATTGCCACCATAACCATTTACCCAGATCAGATTTCCAAAAGAATCAGTTCTGAGAAGTAAAAGATTCCTTCCGCTCATTGTACCGAATGATCTCGTATATCCTGTAATTATAAATCCACCATCGGATGTTTCCTTTACACACTGACCGATATCAATATTACTGCCGCCAAAAGTTTTTGTCCAGATGGTATCAGG
>CALHAB010000201.1 GCA_937934185.1 uncultured Ignavibacterium sp.
TTTTATTTATTAACAGTTACAATCCAGGCATCATTAAATTCTGGAATTAATTTTATTTCATCTCTCAATAATTCCGCTTCCTGTCTTGATTTATAAAAAGGTGTTAGTTGAACTAAATATAGGTTGTTATTTTCACTATAAGTGATAATTATATCATGATTAATCCTGGACTTGCTCATCTCAGCAAATTTTTCAGCACGCTCTTTTGTGGTAAAAGCTCCTATCTGAACAACAAAATAAGTTTCTTCAATGTTTGGAAATTCGCCTCCTTTTTTCACATCAATTTTTTCATCATTCTTCTGCTCATCAAATACATAAATGCTTTCGTTATCAGCAGTGGTTGATTGAGATGCAGTGCAGCTTAAATGAATAACAGTTACAATTAATAATAAAATTGAAATTCTTTTTTTCATTTGCTTCACCAGTGAAATAGCTTATAAAAAAAGCTGTCAGATATATTTTTATCTGACAGCATTAACTATAAATAATCCTGAATCAGAATAACAAATGCTCAAATACTTCGGGCGGCAATATAGGATATCCATTTTGATAATTAATCTTTCCTGAAAAAATTAAACTACCTGGGATTGTTGAAACATCAATCAGTGGAAATTGAGCATTGTATTTGGTGTTTATTACTTTAAGAAATTCGTTGGCTATAATTGCCTGTCCCTGATTCGTTGGGTGAACTCCATCTAAGCTGAATAATCCACCAGTAACAAATGTGGTTCTGAAAGTAACCCCATTATAAACTGTTCCACCGGAAAAATCATTTGCCCTGATTTGATTAAATACAGAGTTTATATCAACAACTGCAAAACCAAAATTTGTGGCAGTAGCTGAAATTATAGCATTATAATTTGCAACTGCCTGATTGGCAACCTGAATTTCATCGCTATCCAAAATTAAAGCATTTGGCCAGGGATTTTCTGGATGAAATCCAAATGGTTTTGTTGTATCAACTCCTGAAGGTAAAGAAATACCATTATCGCGATAGAATTTTCCTGTTGGCTGTCCAAGTAATGGAGCATAAGAACTACCTCTGAGAGTAACTAGATTAGTACCTGTTAATAAACTAAGTGAATCTGCAACTCCAACTGCACCACCAGTTTTTTGATAAACTAATCCAACGATTCCTGCAGGTGCTAACTGTGACCAGGGTGTGGAAAGCGCAATTTGAGGTCCAACAGTGGTAAAGAAAGGAATAGCAGAAACATTCGGAATATTCGCAACTACTGCTTGTTTATCTGCTTGAGCAATGCCATTACATATTCCACCGAATAATTGCTGGAATTGTGTAGCATTAGTTGGAGCAGAAGGTGCGGTTCCACCACTTGTTGCATAACCTAATACATCATTATTTCCTATCCAGAGTGTTATCAATGTTGGATTCTGTGCAAGTGCTTGCTCCAATTGTGTTCCAATGTTTAAAGCGCTATTACGAAGAACTAAATCAAAATATGGATTTGGTGTTCCTGCAAAAACTGCAGATGCACAATTGTCTTTATTAGTAGCAAACAAAACATCGTAAGCTAAAGCACCGGGAACTCCAAGATTTTGATATGGGGCTGGCAATGTTAAATTCATTGCTGAACCAGAATTAGGATTTGTGTAAAGTGTAAAAGGAGAAAGCGATTTAATTTCCAGTCTTCCGCCTAATCCTGGATCACTAACTTTTAATCCTGTGATTTCAACACCAGCTTGCTGTGCAATTAAATAAGGAAATGCGTAAATCTGAGCTGAGTAAAACAAAGTACCTGACTGATATCCTGCAGTCAAACTGTTTCCGATTGCAACATACTTTGTTAAATCTGCATTACCGCTTTTGCCATTCAGAGGTTCAGGACCGGTTAGATCAGATTTATCAACGCAACCATTAAAAAAGAGAGAAACTGATATAAATACTGAAAGTATATATAATAATTTTTTCATTGGTTTACCTCTCTTCCTTATAAACTGTATAAAAAACTAAATGAAAATACATTCGCATAGGATGTGTAAACTCCATTGAATCCCGAATTACCAGAGTAGTATTCTTTGGAATTTTCAACTCTTAATTCAGATCCTCGAATAAAGAGATATGAACCTCTTAATGCAAGATTACTGAATAGTTTATACTCCGCTCCGATGCTGAAGCCAAGTCTATCGGTTTCAGGCAATGAAGGATTCAGGTATTCATCTGGAACAGGATTTTTGTCAAAGTAGATCCCACCCTGAAATGATAAATCCTGATTTAATTTATAATCAAGTCCGAATCTCAAAAAGTAAGAATCTTCATACATTCTTGGGCTGGAAACATCTGTATAAGCTGGATCAACAAAGTCTACAGCTAAAGTATCATAGCTTGACCATCCAACTAACTGAAAATCAGCGCTGAGTAAAAGATTATCCAGTGCCTGATAGGCAACACCAAAAGCTAAGTTGAACGGAGTTGTAAGTTTTGCTTTTATATCGCCCATAGGTAATCTCTTAGCATCAATTAATTGTTGTGCACCTGTTGAAGTTGCAGTTCCCTGAAAATCATATTCAATCTGGCTGTGGTAAGAAATCCCGAAAGTCAGTTTATCAATAGGTTTATACATTAAACCTAAATTATAACCGAATGCAGCTTTATCATCACCTTCAAGATGAATTGTAGCATCACCGGCAAATGGAGTCTGAGGATTCTTTCTCTCTATCAAAACATTAGCAAAGCTATAAACAAATCCGGCACTTATTGCTAATTGTTCGAAAGGTCTGTATGATACTACTGGTGATAAAGTTAAAACCTGCAACTCTGTTTCAACTGCTAAATATCTTCCAATCCATTCATCATCCCATTTTGTTCCTAATCCAAATGGAACGGTGAATCCGAACCCGACTGCCCATTGATCGTTTATATAATGCGAGACAAACAGGTTCGTCGGAAAAAATGTTTGATCTATTAACTTATATTCATCTACCGCAGGCAGAACACCTCTGAATGTAGATTTAGGTTGAATAGCGTGAGTACTCAACATAAAATGTGTACCGCGTAGAAACGATAATCCTGCAGCGTTCCAATAAACGGCAGAGGGATCGTTGGAAACAGCTGTAAAAGCACCGCCCATTGCTACAGCTTTCGCCCCGTGTTCATTAAGTTGAAATCCTCCGGCATATAGTGCAGGGAAGTTCAAACATAGAACAATAAACAAGTAGGTAAAGATTTTTTTCAAGATATCTCCTCCTGAATTAATTGAATTTGAATTAACGAGCAAAAATTGTTAAAATTTTCTAAATAACAAATTATCTTATCTCAAATAATTTTGTATTCTTCTCTACGCTAATTCCTTCTTTGATAGAATCTAAAGTTATACAGCCACTGATTGGTGCGCGAATTTCATTTTCCATTTTCATCGCTTCTAAGATCATAACCGTCTCTCCCCTTTCAACATTTTCACCAGTATGCTTTTTAATTTTTAGTATCATTCCGGGCATTGGTGCTTTAACCACCATTACAGATGAATGCTCTTTACTTTGAGCTTTTAACAACTCTTCAGCTTTATCAGAAATCAAAGAATGTGATATAACTTTTTTCAGATTACCATTTACAAGAATTTCGAAAGATGAATTCTTATTTTCAATTACTGAACAAATGAATGTTTTATTATTTAGTTCCAACACATAACTATCGGAGGATATTTTTTTAATGGAATACTCATATTCTTTTTCATTCAATTGTAAATGAAATTCATCTAAGAATTTGACTGAGTATTTTCTTTCTTCTATTCTTGAAACAAATTCATTCATATAAAAGGTCATGCCATCTGTTTGTATTAGAATTTTCTGAAGCTACTTTCAGTTTCACTGTGCTCTTCAGATGAGCTGCAAGAATAGCGGCTGCAATTTCGGTTTCATCTGTTTCATTTAAATTCAACTGCTCTTCAAATGATTTAAGAATATTTTGTTCTACTGAATTTATATTATGAGTACAATCCTGAAATTCTTTTGATTGCAAAATGAATTTCAAAAAAGAAATATTATTGCTTACACCGCCAATGAAATATTCATCCAAAGCTCTTAATGATCGTTTGATAGCCTCATCTCTGTTGCTTCCCCAACAAATTAATTTTGAAACCATTGGATCATAGTGAACTGATATCTCGCTGTTCAGAATTACACCTGAATCAACTCTGATATGTGGTCCGCCCGGTTCTTTGTACACTTTTAATTTTCCTGCACTTGGAAGAAATCCTTGCGAAGAGTCTTCCGCATATATTCTGCATTCGATAGCAACACCATTTTGATTGATATTCTTTTGATCGAACGAAATTTTTTCTCCTGAAGCAATCATTATTTGCTCTTTTACAAGGTCAATTCCTGTTACAAGTTCTGTTACAGGATGTTCAACCTGCAGACGAGTATTCATTTCAAGAAAATAAAAATTCTTATTTGAATCCATAAGGAATTCAATAGTACCGGCATTGAAATAATCACACGCTTTGGCTGCATTTAAGGCTGCTGAGGTAATTGCTTGCCTTGTCTGATCATCCAAAAATCCTGAAGGTGATTCTTCAATAATTTTCTGATGTCGTCTTTGAATTGAACATTCTCTTTCAAAAAGATGACGATAATTCCCGAATTCGTCAGCAATAATCTGAACTTCAATATGCTTAGGATTTTCAATCAGCTTTTCAATGTAAATATCATCGTTACCAAATGCTTTTAAAGCTTCCCGTTTTGTTGATTCAAAAGCTGATTCAAATTCATTACTTGAGTAAACTTTTCTCATTCCCTTTCCTCCACCACCAGCAGAAGCTTTAAGCAAAACGGGAAAACCAATTTCATTTGCTAAACTTAATCCTTCCGAAACAGTTTTTATTGGTTCAGTTGTTCCCGGAACAATCGGTACATTATTTTTTTGCATTAAACTTCGTGCGGCTGTTTTGCTTCCCATCATTTGTACAGATTTTGATGATGGTCCGATAAACTTAATTCCGCTTTCCTCAACCATTTTAATGAATTCTGAATTTTCAGAGAGGAAGCCATAACCCGGATGTATTGCCTCAGCGTTTATCTCTTTCGCAAGTTGAATAATTTTTTGTTTATTAAGATATGATTGAGAGGATGGAGCTGGTCCAATTAAATAAGACTCATCCGCAAGAATTGTATGAAGTGAGCCGATATCTGCATCAGAATAAATTGCTGCGGATTTTATTCCGAGTTCTTTGCAGGCACGAATAATCCTTACTGCAATTTCACCTCGGTTGGCAATTAGAATTTTTCTAATCAAGAGAATCCTTTTAATTAAATTCGATGATTGTTATTCCATCACCGCCATGCTCAATTGGTGCGAAGTAAAAATTTTTTACTCCGCTGTGCGAAGATAATATTTCTTTAACTAATTTTTTCAATGCACCTGTACCTTTACCGTGAAGAATCTCTGCTCTGTCAAGTCCTGCCTGATAAGCATCATCAACGAACTTAATTATTTCATACTCAGCTTCATCGATTCTTTTACCTCGAATGTCAAGCCGATAACTAACATCAGGCGTTTTGATAAAGTCGTGAATTTCTCGGGAGTCTTTTTCCTTTAATTCTTTGGCAGGAACCAGATCAGTTAGCTTAGCCAACATTTTAATCGAGCCAATCAATATTGTAGCTTTATTTTTGTCTCTGTCCAGCTCAATAATTTTCCCGACAGCATTAGAATTTTTGATTTTAACTGTATCACCTTCTGATAATTTATCAGTCTGAATTGTTTCTTCCTGAGTATCTGTTAATTCTCTTTCAGTTTCAGATTTCAATTCCTTAATTGTTTGCTTTGCCTCTTTAATGATACTTTTCTCGGCAGATGATTCCTTTATTTCTTTAATTACTTTTTCAACTTTACGATTCACATCTTCAAGATATTTATTTGCTTCAGTTTTGGCTTTTCTTATTATTTCTTTTTTTTCTTTCTCAAGTTTTTCATAGCTCTGTTTATAAAGATTTGATAATCCTTTTAACCTTATGTTTTCCTTCTCAAGTTCTGCTAACTTTTTTTCCAGTTCATTTGACTTAGCTTCAACATCTGAAATAAATTTTTCTAAAGTATGCTTTTCCGAATCCATAAGCTTTTCTGCTTCATTTATTACTTCTTTTTGCATTCCGATTCTTTCCGCAATCTGAAAAGCATAGGAACTGCCCGGAATGCCCAGCTTAAAGACATAAGTTGGTGAAAGTGTCTGGTGATCAAACTGCATTGCAGCATTGATCATTCCGGGAACATTGTAAGCAAACAACTTTAAACTGCCGTGATGTGTTGAAGCAAAAACAAGCGAACCTTTTTCAAGAAGTTTTTTCAGGATTGCAGCCGCTAATGATGCGCCTTCAGTTGGATCTGTTCCTGTTCCAATCTCATCAAGCAACACTAAACTATTAGAATCAGCTTCGCTCAGAATATAATTAAGATTTTTCAAATGAGAACTGAATGTTGATAAATCATCTTCAAGTGATTGCTGATCACCAATATCAATCAAGACTTTGCTGAATAAATGGAAATTAGAATCAGGATTAACAGGAATGTGAATCCCTGACTGCAACATAAGTGTTAAAATTCCAATTGTTTTCAATACAACAGTTTTACCACCAGCGTTCGGTCCCGTAATGATAACAATGCGATCGTTTTCCAGTTTAAGATTTAATGGGACTGTTTTATTTCTACCAAGTTTTTTGATCAGTAAAGGATGTCTCGCATCAATAATACGAAAAGGTTTATTATTATTTATGTTTGGAAAACTTCCAACTACTTCGAGTGAGTAATTAGCTCTTGCAAAAACCGTATCAATAAAAGTTATTTTATCAAAAGATGCAATGAGTTCATCACTGTTTTGTCCTACTAGTTTAGTTAATTCTCTCAACAATCTTTCTATTTCTCTTCTTTCGCTAAATGACAAAGAAACGATATCATTATTCAGTTCAAGTGTTTCTTCAGGTTCGATATAAACAGTTTGTCCGGTAGAAGATTCTGAATGAATGAAACCTTTGATATGCCTTTTATGCTCCGCTTTAACAGGTATTACCATTCTGCCGTCGCGAAGAGTCAAATAATCTTCACGAACAATATCTTCTTCCTTTAATGTTTTTATAATCCGATTGATTGATTTTATAAGCTCATCTTTTTTGGCTCTGATTTCTTTACGAATATCAGACAAAGTTTTACTTGCATTTTCTTTAATCTCGCCGTCATCATTAATTATTTTTTCAATCTGATGCTCAAACAATCTGTCCGAAAATAATTGTTGAACTAATTCATTAAGTAAAGGATAATTTTCTTTTTCTTTGGTGAAAAGATTTTTGATTAATCTAGATGAGCGAGCCAGATTTCTGATCTCAAGTATTTTTTTTGTTGAAAGCACAGCACCTTCAATTCTGCTTTGAAACAAACTCTCGCTCAAATCGGCTGAAAAATCAATTTGAATGCTTCCCTGTCTGATTAAAAAATTTTTAGCTTCTTCAACAATATTTCCCTGAAAGTTTATTTCGTCAGGATTGTCAGTTGGATACAAGGAAATAATTGAATATTTGCCTTTATCAGTTATGCAATATCCGGAAATGTGTTTTAGAAGTTTATCAAATTCGAGTTTTTCTATAACTGATTTATCAATCATTGAAGAGTATCTTTTTCATTGATATAATTTTTAATTATCTCTTCGGTGCTTGGTGTGTAATCTTTAAGCAGATTAAATGCGGAAGGAATAATTGAATATGTAGGTTCATAAAGCATTGATTTTTTTCTGGCAGCTTTATCAGGAATATCAAAAATATTAAGCAATAAAAAAACTGCACTTAAGAAGATTAACAACTGAATAATTCCAACTACTCCACCAACAATCTGATTGATAAGAGAATTTATTTTATCGAAAGGATGGACCACTCTTTTAAGAATTGAAAATAAAATTACGGTTACGAAAAAAATAACCAAAGCTGCCATTATCTCCGCAAGATAAAATTCGATCCCAAATGAAGATTCGATAAATCTTCCTACCTGACTTTTGAAATATGCAGCAAGAAAAACCGCAGCAATAAATCCAACCACGCCAATCAGCTTTCTTAAAAAGCCATCTTTAAATCCCAGAATAAATCCGATTAATGCGGCGATGACAATAATCAAATCTATTGTATTCAATTTCAGCTCAAAAGACTTTCAACAACTTTGCGAACTAAATTTCCGTCTGCTTTTCCTTTTAGTGATTTCATTGCAGCCGGCATCACTTTAGAAAAATCCTCTTTACCTTTTGCACCGGTTTCTTCAATAATCTTTTTTACTTCTTCTTTTATTTCATCTTCCGAAAGTTGTTTTGGTAAATACTCGAGCAGAACTTTTAGCTCTGCTTCTTCTTGTTCAACCAGATCCATCCTCCCGGCATTTCTGAATTGTTCAATTGAATCTTTTCTTTTCTTTGCAGCACTTGTTAAAAGCTTAACTTCATCTTCGGGAGTCAGTTCTTTATTTGCACCGCTTTTTTCAAATTCCAAAATCAGTGCACGGATTGAACGAACGGTATTTAGGCGAATTTTATCGCCTGATTTCATAGCTTCCTTTAAATCGTTATTTATTTTTTCTTTCAAACTCATTTTTATCTCCATCAAAAGAAAAGGCAGGTGAGTTAAAAACAGACCTGCCTTAAATTATCAAATTATAATAACTTTATATTTTAAGAGTAGCCGAATAGTTTACTCTCAAGCAATATGCTTTCCTTAATGCTTGTTGAATATCCATCACCAGACCCATATCAACACCTTGATCAATTCTTAATGATACAATAACATTAGGCAGCACTTGTCGTTTTCCGTACATAATCGGTTCAACTTCTTCCAGCTTAACAATACTGTCATTGATCTGAATCCTTTTATCTTTACCAACCCACAAATAAGAAATCAATCTCTTGTTCTCAATTTTTTCAATTGCCTGAGCTTCAGGTAATTTAAATTGAACAAGTACATCAACTTCTCTTAAAGTGGTAGTAACCATAAAAAAGAGAAGAAGCATAAAAACAATATCAGGCATAGAGGAAGTTGGTATTTCTTGTTTAGTTCCTGCTCTTCTTTTCTGAAAATGCATATTTATATCCTCACAATTTATTTAATTTCTTCTGGTTCAGCCAATGAGATAATAATTGGAACAGCATCTTTCATTTGTTCCTGCTGCTCAGAAGTTAAATCTTTAAATCTTTTTCCGAATCTGCCGAGTGATACTTCATCTCTGGCTTCAAAAAATGCCAGCTTAATCTGATCTAAAGCAGAAATGTATTGATTGTAAATCGTTTTTCTGTCTGTCTTGAGAGAAACAATGATCTTTTTATTCAAAGGCATATCTACTCTTGCAAGCAACTTCGGTTTAATGAGATTTTTAATTTGAAATATTGAAACTATCTCACCATCAATCAACACATCTCCCTGCTCATTCACGAGGACCGCAACAAGTCTTTGCGGATCAACTTTAATTTCAACTCGCTCTTCAGGCGGAACATATTCAGGTAATGTAAGTCCCAAACCTGTATCAACATCAATAACCGTTGCTACAAGAAAGAAGAGTAAGAGCAGAAACGCAATATCCGCCATCGATGAAGTTGGAATAGCAGCTTCTTGTAGTTTTCTTTTTTTAATCATAACGGGTTACTACTATATTTAATTTTTATCTTTTGTTTTTTAATTCATAGAGAGCATCAATAAGTTCAACTGAACTTTGCTCCATATCACCAACTAATCTGTCAATTCTGGAAACGAAATAGTTATAAAAGATCTGAAGAATCATTGCAACAACAAGACCGAATAATGTTGTTAATAATGCGACAGATATACCAGAGGCAACAATTGCAGGCGAAATCTGAGCAGCTTCTTTAATAGCGTCAAATGCTTCAATCATACCTTGAACAGTTCCGGTAAATCCAAGCATCGGTGCAATTGTTATAAATGTAGAAATCCAAATCATTCCTCTTTCGAGAAAACTCATCTCAACAGCACCATAAGCAATAATAGCTTTTTCGGCAGCATCAAGACCTTCATTATATCTTAATAAACCGGCATAAAATACAGAAGCAACAGGACCTCTTGTATTTTCACAAACTTTCTTTGCAGCTTCAACTCCACCATTGTCTAAAGCTTTTTTAATATCCATAATAAATTTCTTGGTGTCTATTCTTGCTCTTGTAAGAGAATACATCCTTTCTAATGCGAATGCCAATCCGATTACAAGACTTGCAAGAATCGGCCACATAAAAAATCCACCTTCATTGAATTTTGTAACCAACCAATTCAATGCACCTTGATTGTTTGCCTGTGCAACTACGTTGAATAACGAAGAGATTACTCCAAAAATATCCATAAAAGATATCCTCCTAATAATAAATATTGTTACTTAATAAACTAATTTGCAACATTTTCTTAAAAATGCGTGCACTACAATAAATATTTATGCACACAAAGTCAACAAATTATTAGCTCTCAGAAAAGAAATAATTTTAAGTTAATCTGATTTTCAGTTCTAAAATATTTCCTGAAGTTATACGGTATTCTTTGAATAAACTATAAATAAGCTCACCAACTTCCTTTGGTTTAATCCATTTTTCATAATCTGCATCTTTCATCCAGTCTCTGTTAGCTTTTGTATCAAGAATAAACGGAGCAATAGCCATTGATGATAGTTTTATACTTTGTCCTTCAATTGCCAGCGTTCTAACGAGATAGGATAATGCTGCTTTGGACATTCCATATGCAAATTTATTTTCTTCAGGGTGACTGGCTGTATAAGCTGAAGTAAATATAATCGCTCCACCTTGTGATCCTTTTACTAACTCTGCAAAATACTTAGCCAGGTTAAAGTTTGTTAAAAGATTCATCGAAAACATTTTCATTAATTCTTCGTGAGAAGTTTCCCAAATTTTCTTTCCGCCTGAAAATCCTCCGATTGTTGAAAAAAGAAAATATTCAGAGTTCTGCTCTAACTTTACCTGTTGAATGGCTTTCTTTACATTGTACTCATCAGATAAATCAGAAATCACAATCTGATGAATATTGCTTTTGTCGAATTGCTCGTTGAATTTAAAGTCAAACAAGTAAATCTCATCAAAATCTTTTTTAACCAATACGGATGAAACTCCTGAACCAAGTTCTCCATTTGCACCGAAGATTAAAAGATTTTTTTTCATAGATTTACTCCAAAATAAATTTTGCTATTACGGGGAAATGATCGCTGTAACCACCGAGATATCTGTTTCCGCCATAAGTTGGGAATGGTGTTCCCTGATACTTTCCAGTTTTGGTAATCATAAATTCAGGTTTGTAAACCTGAAATGAATTACACAGGTATCTTACTTTATTACCAATCAGAAGTTCCCTTGATACAATTATCTGATCAAGCATATTCCAGTTATCCTGATGTTTATATGAACCTTCACCTATACTGAATGAGTGATATGATAAGTTAAATAAATCTGAATTATCCTCTGCTGAACTAATTTCTTGGATCATCTCAACACTGTCACAAATGACTGGCTTAGCTTTAAGATAATTAAGTATTGAATTATTTGTCGGTTCATCATTAAAATCACCCATTACAATAATCTTAGCATATTTATTATTATCCAAAATATGCTCAATTCTTTTTTTTAATGTGCGGGCAGCTTTAATTCTTCTTATTTCAGATTCTTTCTCGCCTCCTCTTCTGGAGGGCCAATGATTTACAAAAACATATAATGTATCTTGATGTTTTAATCTAAGCTTAACTCCTAATATAAGTCTTGTATTTATACTTTGGTCAAGTATGACTGTATCAGAATAAATTTCAAGTAAATCAAATTTACTGGAATTAAAAATTATTCCTGTTTGTATTCCTCTTTCATCGGGTGCATCGGGAGAGATAGAAATATAATTTTTATCAAAAAGATGTTTGGAAATAAGACTGTCAAGCAAATATTTATGTTCGACTTCGCAGACACCCAGGATATCCGGACCATTCCCATCATTCATTGACCTTATCACACGTGAGAGATTGTAAAATTTTCTTTCTAATCTTTCTTCGTTCCACTGCTTAGCACCACCAGGAAGAAATTCTTCATCATTTTTTTGAGGATCATCTATTGTGTCAAAAAGATTTTCAAGATTCCAGAAAGCAACAGTGAGAGTTTTATCATCCAAGCTTTGCGCACAAGCAATAGCGGAAATAAAAATCAAAATAATAAATAAAAATTTTTTCATAATGAATTTATCTTTCATATTTCAATTCTGGTTACAACACCGTGTAATTTATTATATGGAAAATCAAAAAATGAAATCCAGTTAGGTGCAAGTCGCTTTAACACTGAAAATATTTTCAATAAAGGTTTTCGGGTTTTAATTTCTTCAGCACCATAAAATATCGCCTTTTCAGAAAATCCCCATTGTTTAAAGAGTTTAGGTAAATCAGGTGATTCCATATAGCCATAGGTTATTTTAGCTGTATAAAGTCCTTCTGCAACTTTTTCATAGGATTCAAGATTTATTCCATAAGGCTGAAAAGATGTTTCTACAGAAACCAGGATATTCTTTTCATAAATTATTCCGGTTCTGAACATGCAATGCAAGATATAAGGTGAAACTGAATTAACATTCTTTGTAAAAAATATTGCTTCGCCTTTTATAAAATTTCCGGTTTCATAAATTTGTTTGAAACTTTCCACAAACACATCGAGCGATGTTGCTCTCAAATATCGTCTTAGCTTAGTCATTCCATTTATCCATAACATCATAACCGAAAAAACAAATAAAGCAATTATAATAGACCAGTATCCACCGTAAGGAATTTTATGAGTTACAGCCAACAAATAAAGTCCGGCAATGATTAGAACAACAAATCCTACAGCGGATTTAATGTAATTTTTCTTTAAGTAGAAAATAGACACAATAAAGATAGAGCTTATGAACATTGTTGCTGTAACTGCAAGGCCATAAGCCGCAGCAAGATTATTCGATTCTCTAAAAATCAGTATCATTAGTAAAACTGCAAAAAGTAAAAATTTATTTACAGCAGGAATATAAATCTGGGAATGAAGTTTTTGGGAAGTAAATTTTATTCTCATCAACGGAAAAATTCCTGTATTAATTCCCTGAAATACCAGTGACATTACAGCGCTAATCATTGCCTGCGAAGCTATAATTGTAGCGAATAATGTTAGAATTAAGAATGGAATATATAAAACTTCAGAATAGCTGCTCACTAGTTTAAATAAAACCTGTTTAGTATCTCCATGTTCAAGAATGTATGCGCCTTGACCAAAATAATTTATTATCAAAGCAAAAAATACTATTGACCAGGCTTGCCTGATTGGTTTGCCGCCCAAATGACCCATATCAGCATATAAAGCCTCACCACCGGTTGCACATAATATTACTTCACTAAGTACAAAGAAACCAGGTAAACCATTGTGGATGAAAAATTCAATTGCATAAAATGGACTTAAAGCAAGAAAAATTTCAGGGATATGAATGAGATAAAAAAATCCTGAAAAGAATAAACTCAGAAACCAAATAAACATAATCGGACCAAATGACGAGGCCACTTTATCTGTTCCTCTATGTTGAATTGCAAACAATAAAATTGTAATAATCGCAGTAATCAGAATGATAGTTGTAATTGATATATGGCTAAATTGAGAAATCAATCTAATACCCTCAACTGCTGAGAGAATACTTATTGCAGGTGTTATAACGCCATCGCCAATGAGCAAAGAGACTCCGATGTATCCAAGAAATGCTATAAATCCTGCTTTTCTGCTTTTCTTCATTAACGAGACAAGAATTTCCTTCAAAACTATAATTCCTCCTTCACCACGAATACTTAGACTCATTGCTAACCAGGCATACTGAACAGTAACTAATGTAATCAGAGTCCAGAATATAAGAGAAAGAATCCCGAAAATGTTTTCTTTGGATGGAATAGTAAGCGTAAAAACAATGCTTAATGTGTAGATAGGACTTGTACCTATATCACCAAAGACAACACCCATTGCGTGAATTATGTTACTGAATGCAAACGATCTATTATTTTCTGTTTCCATTTAAAGAAAAATTATTTTTTGACTGACGAATATAAAGCAATCAAATAAATCAGATACTAAGAATTAAACTTGTTTTTGTAACAATTTGGAATCAATAATTTATTTTCATCTCTTTATGAGAGAGATAAATATAATTTTTTAGCAATTAGCAAAATTATATTTGGCAAAATCATTGAGCGACAATTCATCATCCTACCATTATTTTGAGGGCTAAACAGTGACATTCAGAGAAAAGATTTTTTCATTAGGTACCGTTTATACTATCGTATTATTTACAGCGATTTTTTTAATTATCGGTAATAATACAAAGAGAAAAGATGACAAAATAAAGTTGATAGAAAAATCTGGTCTCATCTTTGAAATCGGCAGCGACACACCTTATTCCGGAGCAATTAAAGATACCGTTCAGGATAAAGTTTTAGAATATTACCTGATTGATGGGAAAAAATATGGTGACTTTAAGGTTTCCAATCTGAATGGTATTGTAGAAATAAACGGTATTATGAATGATAATAAGAATGAAGGAATATGGAATTATTTCTATCCAAATGGTAAACTCGAATCCAGAGGCACATTTTACAATGACAAACTTAATGGTTTATGGAAATGGTATTTCCCAAATGGTAATCTCAAAGCAATTGGTTACTATGAAGATGATAAGAGAGTTGGTACCTGGAAATTTTTTAATGATCAATCAAAAATTATCCGAGAGATTTCCTATAGAAATGATAATATAGAAGTAGTAAGATCTTATGAATTAAATTCATCTATTTAGTTCAAATATGAATTTCAAATAACAACAAATTCCTTTTTTCCAGATTACTACTTTCCTCTATTCTTTTCCCAAGAACACTTCATTTTCACATAGTTGTGATATTGACAAACTTATTTCTGATTCAACTTCACAATTATTACACGAATAATTATTTTAATTTGTAATAATTATATTCTTTGACAGAAAATGAAAAACAATCTCTTTGTAATTATTGATGCAATGGCTTTAGCATATAAAGCATACTTTGCATTCATCAGTCGTCCACTCAGCACCAAAAAAGGTGAACCAACATCAGCGGTCTATGGATTTATGACTCAATTATTAAAAGTTCTAGAAAGTCACAAACCGGATTACATTGCAGTCGCTTTTGATTCAAAAGAAAAAACATTCAGGCATGAAAAGTATGAAGCTTATAAATCCTCCAGAGAAGAAATGCCGGAAGATATGATTCCACAATTGGAGAGGATCAAACAGATTATTGCCGCATTAAAGATTCCGGTTTACATCCTTCCCGGTTACGAAGCTGATGACATTATAGGCACAGCAGTTAAAAAAGCTGAGAATCTTGGATTGGAATCTCTGGCAATTACTCCTGACAAAGATTATTTTCAATTAATCACTGATAAGACAAAAATTGTTAGACCAGGCAAATCAACTGATGAAGTTATAATTTATGACAAGAAAAAAGTTGAGGAAGAATTAGGTTTTGAACCCAAATTTATGGTTGATTACCTTGCCTTGATTGGCGACTCAAGTGATGATATTCCCGGTGTACCGGGTATTGGACCTAAAACAGCAGTTCCTTTGATTCAAAAATTTGGCACGATTGAGAATATTTACAACAATATTGATAAAATTGAAAAGGAATCTATTCGGAAAAAACTTTTGGAGAACAAAGACAAAGCATTCCTTTCAAAAGAGCTTGCAACTATTCATACTGCAGTTCCACTTAATTTTAATTTTGAAGATGCAAAATTTGAAAAACCGGATTTCGAAAAGTTAAGAGAAATCTTTGTTGAGTTGGAATTCAAGTCACTTTATTCAAAGCTTCTCGAAATTTATGGTAATTCGGAAAAACTTAAGAGTGAAGTTGAAAAAGAGAAGATCGTTGAACAATCATCATTTATAAAAAATGAAGTTGAATATAAACTTATAAACAATATCAAAGAGCTCGATAATCTTGTGAAGCTGTTGAAAAATTCAACAGAGTTTGTCTTCGATACTGAAACTGATGGGCTTAAACCTTACGAAATCCAATTAGCAGGCGTTTCATTTTGTACTGAGCCAAAAAAAGCTTTTTTTGTTCCTATCGAACCAAACGATAATATTGGTCTTTTTTCAAATGCAAACAGAAAAGCAATACCAATAAACGATTTTGTCAAAAAGTTCAAATCAGTTTTTGAAGATAATTCGATAAAAAAAATTTGTCAGAATGGTAAATATGATATTGCTGTACTAAGACATCAGAACATTTTTGTTAAAAATTTTTATTTCGATACAATGCTTGCAAGCTATGTTTTAGATCCGGATCAGAAACATAATATGGATGATCTCGCTCAGAAGTATCTGAATTACAAACCAATTCCCCTTTCAGATTTAATAGGCAATAAAAAAGACCCATCAAAAATCTTTGAAGTTGATGTGAAGATTCTTTCGGACTACTCTGCCGAAGATGCTGATATAACTTTCAGATTATATCAAAGACTTGATGAAGAATTGAGGAAGGAAAGGATTGAAAAAGTTGCTTATGATATCGAGTTTCCTTTAGTACCTGTTTTGGAAGATATGGAATATGAAGGTATCAAGATTGATACTGAAGCACTTCAACAACAAAGCAAAGAACTTGAAATTTTAATGGATAACTATGCCCAACAGATTTACCGGCTGGCAGGAGAAGAATTTAATATTAATTCTACGAAGCAACTTCAGGAGATACTATTTGATAAATTAAAATTAACTACCGGGCGAAAAACTAAAACCGGATTTTCTACTGATGCAAGGTCTTTAGAAAATTTAAGAGGTGAACACGAGATTATAGATATAATCCTGAATTACAGACAGGTTGCAAAATTAAAATCAACATACACAGATGCATTGCCAAATTTGATAAATCCCAAAACAGGAAGAGTTCATACAAGTTTCAACCAAACAGGTGCATCAACCGGAAGATTATCCAGCAATGACCCAAATCTTCAGAATATTCCTATCAGAACTGATTTGGGAAAAGAAATTCGTAAAGCATTTGTTCCAAGGGATAAAAATCATCTTATTTTATCAGCAGACTATAGCCAGATTGAGCTTAGAATAATGGCATCCATTTGTGAAGATGAAACTTTAATGAAAGCTTTTAAGAATGGTGAAGATATTCATAGAAGTACAGCAGCGTTGGTATTTAATGTTAAACCGGAAGATGTTACTCCTGATATGAGAAGAAAAGCTAAAGAGGTCAACTTCGGAATTTTATATGGAATTGGGCCATTCGGATTAAAAACAAGATTAGGTATTTCACAAACTCACGCAAAAGAAATTATTGACACATATTTCAGAACATTCAAAAAGGTAAAAGATTTTATGGATGATTCGGTTCTGAAAGCAAAAGAAAAAGGTTATGCTGAAACTTTATATGGAAGAAGAAGATATTTGAAAAATATAAACAGCAATAATCGTGTTGTAAGACAGTTTGAAGAGAGAGTTGCTATCAATATGCCTATTCAGGGCACAGCCGCTGATATGATTAAGCTGGCGATGATAAAAATTCACAGAGAACTTGAAAAAAAGAATTACAAAACCAAAATGGTCTTACAGGTTCACGATGAATTGGTTTTTGATGCTTACAAATCGGAAATTAATGAACTCAAACCCATGATTAAAAAATTAATGGAAGAAGCTTTTCCACTAAAGGTTCCTGTTGTGGCTGATATCGGAGTTGGTGAAAACTGGCTTGATGCTCACTGATATAAGAGTAAGAGTGCGATTAAGACTAAGAATAAGATCAGGAGTAAGAGAAAAATAAAGATTTACAGTAATAGAATTAATGATGAAGATAAATAAGGAAGAGATTAAGAAAATACTTTGTATTAAACCACGCGGCATTGGTGATATTATTTTGTCAACTATCATTCTTGATAATCTTAAATCATATTTTCCATCTGTACAAATTGATTATTTAACTGAAGAGTTTGCTAAAGATGCTGTTAGCACACATCCGCTTGTTTCAAAAGTTCTTACATTCAATAAGAATGATAAACTCTTCTCAATCGTAAAAAAGATAAGAAAAGAAAAATATGATTTGATTCTTGATTTATGGTCAAATCCAAGAACTGCACAGTTAACATTTCTATCCGGAGCAAAATACAGAGTTGGATATTCTTATCGGGGCAGAAGGTATGCATATAACTTTAAGTCCGACTCTGGCAGAGGCGAAAATCACTCTGCTGAACACAATCTGGAATTACTAAGAGTTATTGGTATTCCTGCTGATTATAGGAACATAAAATTCTATCTGGACAAAGAATCTGAAGAATTCGGTAACTCTTTTATAAATAAGCTGGATAAGAGTAAATACTTAATTGCTATTATTCCTTCAGGCGGCTGGGAATCAAAAAGATGTCCTCCTACAAAATGGGTTGAGATTTTGAAGAGCCTGCATTCAGAATTTGATTGCAAATTTCTTATTCTCTGGGGACCTGAAGATTTAGATGATGCTAAGTATATCGTTGAAAATTCAGGACAAGATTCGATACTTGCTCCGGAAACAAATTTAAAACAATTGGCCGGTTTAATCAGTAAATGTGATTTGGTAAT
>CALHAB010000202.1 GCA_937934185.1 uncultured Ignavibacterium sp.
AAGATTAATGATTCGTTCGATAGTATTATATTTATTTTTTGTTGGAAAACTCGGATTGCTGGTAAAGATAAACTTACTTTATTTGATTTTTATTTTTTCCCACTCAGCTATTGCATCTGCGAAAGGTTGAAGTGCGCGTGGAATTGCTCCGTGAAGATACGAAATAAGAACTCCGTAGTTAACAATTGGTACATCCATCAGTTTTGCTTCGTTCATTCTTGTAAGCATGGCTCTTCTTGTAAGCATACAGCCACCACAGTGAACAATCAGTTTGTAATCAGACAAATTATCAGGATAATCAGCTCCGTGTGCAATGTCGATTTGCAAATCCTTTTTTGTATGATTTCTCAACCATCTTGGGATTTTAACAGTTCCGATATCATCTGCCTGAGCGTGATGTGTGCAAGCTTCAGCAATTAAAACCTTATCACCGTTTTCAAGTTCTTCAACTCTTTTTAATCCTCTTATAAATGTCGGAAGATCGCCTTTATGGCGGGCCATTAGTATAGAAAAAGTTGTCAGTTTAACTTTTTCAGGAACATCCGCTGCAACACGCATAATTGCCTGACTATCAGTGATAACAAGGTCGGGATAATTTTTAAGATTATCAAGTGTAGATCTCAGTTCTTTATCTTTGCAAACAATTACAATTGTGTCTTCATCAAGTGCCTCGCGGATTGTCTGTACCTGAGGCAAAATCAATCTTCCTTTTGGTGCACCCAGATCAATCGGAACAACCATAACAACAACATCACCTTGAGAAACGATATCACTTATAAGCGGTGGTTCTATTTCAGAAGGAAGCATTCGTATTATTTTTCGTTTCAACTCATCAATACCGACTTTCTCTTTGCAAGAAACTTCAAAGTGTGTTATACGAAGCTCTTTTAATTCATCAAGTAACTTTGGGTTAACACCATATTCAATTTTGTTTATTGCAACTATGTAGTTAACAGAAATCTTATCCAGATAAGCTAACAGTTCTAATTCTTTACTTTGCAGGCGCTCTCTTGCATCTAGTATAACAAGAGCAAAATCTGATTGTGATAGGATTTTAATCGTCTTACTGATTCTTTTCTGCCCAAGTTCACCTTCGTCATCTATACCTGCAGTATCAACCAATACAACAGGTCCATATGGTAAAAGCTCAAATGCTTTTTTAACCGGATCGGTTGTCGTTCCCGGGACATCAGAAACTATGGATAAATCCTGACCAAGTAATGCATTTACAAGCGAAGACTTTCCTACATTTCTTCTTCCCACAACCGCAATATGCGGACGATTTGAATTTGCAACTTTTTGCATTTCTATCTTTCAGAGAAATAAGATTTCTTAAAAAGAGCAAATGCTATTCCAGAGTACTTTCAAAGCAAAATCTATTGATTAACTAATAAATAATTTCATATTTATAAAACAATAACAATTTATAAAAAAAAATTTCTCTCTTTTAAGAATAGCCACTAAGACATTGTTTTTATTAGTTAATTTTTTTATCCTTTCTATGGTATTATAGTTGTCTCATACATATGAAATATTTTTTTCAAGAGTGTAAAGAAAAATGCACTATCTCATAAAACAAAAATTTTGAGGAATCTATGGAATTCATAAATGAGTCATATATCAATTCTCTTTTAGAAGATGAAAAGCTTTTTGATAAAACACTTCAGAGAGAAATAATCCAGAAAGCATCAGATGCAAAAGGATTAACTCTGAGAGAAAGTGCTGCTCTGCTGAACATTTCTGATCCTGAGCTTCTCGAAGAACTTTTCCATAAGGCAAAAGAAGTGAAAGAAAAAATTTATGGAAACAGACTTGTTTTATTTGCACCGCTTTATGTTACAAATCTTTGCGTTAATAATTGTTTGTATTGCGCTTTCAGAAAAGATAATAAAGATTTGAAAAGGAGAACTCTTACAATAGATGAAATTGAAGAAGAAGCGAGATATCTTGTTCTGACAGGACAGAAAAGGATTCTGCTTGTTGCAGGTGAACATCCCAAAAAAGCAAGTATGGAATTTTTAGGCGAAGCTATTTCCAGAATTTACAGCATTAACATAAACGGAAATAATATCAGAAGACTAAATGTTAATACCGCTCCGCTAACTCTAGAAGATTTTAAGTTACTTAAAAGTTTTGGAATAGGCACTTATCAATGCTTTCAGGAAACATATCATTACAAGACTTACAAAGAGATGCATCCATCCGGACCAAAATCAGATTTTGCGTGGAGACTTTATGCAATGGACAGAGCTTTGC
The DNA here is from genome assembly GCA_937934185.1 of uncultured Ignavibacterium sp. GTDB lineage: Bacteria > Bacteroidota > Ignavibacteria > Ignavibacteriales > Ignavibacteriaceae > Ignavibacterium. The sequence goes on from CALHAB010000202.1 coordinate 2,257, forward strand.
AGGCAGGAATTGATGATGTTGGAATCGGCGCTTTATTCGGATTAACTGATTATCGTTTCGAAACTCTTGCTTTGCTGATGCATGCTGCTGATCTTGATTATAAATATGGAATTGGTCCGCACACAATTTCAATTCCGCGGCTTGAACCTGCATTGAATGCACCAGCAGCAATGAATCCCCCACATGCTGTTGATGATTTATCTTTCAAAAAATTAGTTGCCGTAATAAGACTTTCAGTGCCTTACACCGGAATAATTCTTTCAACACGCGAACGACCAGAGCTTCGTCGCGAATTATTTGAAGTTGGTGTTTCTCAGATCAGTGCAGGAAGCAGAACAGCACCTGGTGCTTACAAAGAATCTCAGGAAAGTCTGGACGAGCACGAACTTGAACAATTTCAGCTTGGTGATCACAGAAGTCTTGATGAGGTAGTGAAAGATATAACCTCACTTGGATATATGCCGAGTTTCTGCACAGCTTGCTATCGTTCGAACAGAACAGGCGACAGATTTATGGAGCTTGCAAAATCAGGAAACATAGGAAAGATTTGTGTTCCGAATGCTATGGCTACATTCGAAGAATATCTTAATGATTTTGCCTCAGAAGAAACAAGAATGATTGGTAAACATTTTATTGATAATGAACTCAGAAAACTTTCAGGTGCGACCAAAAGAAGAACTGAAGAGATGATTCAAAAAGTTGATGAAGGCGAAAGAGATATTTATTTATAAATATTTTATTTCAACAGATATTGATGAAACTGGACACTCATATAGCTAATGACAAATATCTTTCTGATGTGCTTAATAAATCAGAATTCGAACGGGATGATATTACTTATCTTCTTGAACTTTCTGATAAAAATGATATTCAACTTTTATATAAAAAAGCTGATGAAGTAAGAAAAGAATTCTGTGGTGATGAAGTACATCTCAGGGGAATAATTGAGTTCTCAAATTTCTGTGAGCAGGATTGTGTTTATTGCGGATTGCGGAAAAGTAATGATAAACTGGAACGATACCGATTGAGCGTTGATGAAATAATTGATACTGCAAAAAAAATTTATTCGGCAGGCATCAAAACTGTTGTGTTACAATCAGGTGAAGATTCTCATTATACAAAGGAAGATATTACACATATTATCAAAGCAATTAAAGATTCCTGTGATGTTGCTATTACATTAAGTCTGGGCGAAAGAAGTTTTGATGAATATGATGAATGGAAAACTGCAGGAGCTGATCGTTACTTACTTAAACACGAAACCGCAAATGAAAAAATTTATTCTGCACTTCATTCAAAACAAAAACTTGAAGAAAGATTAGCTCACTTAAAATATTTAAAGTCAATAGGATTTCAGGCAGGAAGCGGAAACATTATTGGTTTACCGAAACAAACGATTGAAGATATTGCAGATGATATTCTTCTCTGCAAAGAACTTGACTGCGATATGTGTTCATTCAGTCCATTTATTCCTTCACCGGAAACACCACTTAAAAATATTTCACCAGCCGATTTGAAACTGACACTAAAAACAATGGCTGTGGGTAGAATAGTATTAAAGAATGCCCACATTCCTGCAACAACTGCACTCTCCACCCTAACACCAGAAGGAAGAAAACTCGGATTAACTGTTGGTGCAAATGTAATTATGCCTAACTTCACTCCTGATGAGTATAAAGATAAATACAGAATATATGCGAACAAGAAAACCTACGATCCGATAAAGTATGTTGAAGAATTAAAAAAAATGATTAATTCAATGGGCAGAAAAGTCAGCGAAGATAAGGGGCATAGTTTGAAAAAAAACATTTAAAATCCTCCATTAAAAAATAATTAGTTTGTTTTCTTTTAATAATTACTATTGTAATTTTGCTCAGATTATTCGAGGTGAGCTATGAAAATTTATTTTTCAATCTCATTATTTATTCTTCTAATCCATTCAACAATTTTTTCTCAATGGGAATGGATAAGCCCTCGACCAACCGGCAATCAACTTCATTTATCTCACTTCTACTCTCCAGATACCGGCCTTATATTTAGTTCAAAAGGAGAGGTATTCAAAACTACGAATGGCGGGATTGAGTGGAAATTTTTAGAAAAGGATATTGATAAGTTAGATTTAAAGGAAATAAAATATCTAAACGATAATGTTGGATATTTATTAACCAAAGAACGATTATTTAAAACAACTGACAGAGGAGTGACTTGGTTTACATTGAACACTGCTGGTTATTCTGGATTTAACGGAATTCATTTCAATAATATAGGTAATTTCTGGATTGTGGGTAATAGTGGTCTAATTATCCATACAACAGATGATGGATTAAACTGGTTAAATCATTCATTAAGTTCCTCACAAGCCAATACAACAATTTATTTTTTGAATGACTCCATAGGTTTTATTGGCAGAGAGTTTTTTACCAGTCTAAGGACTACAGATGGTGGTCAAAGTTGGGGTACAATACAAACCTCTGGCCATATGTTGATAAATAAATATTTCTTCATAAACTCTGATACAGGTTTTGCCATTGGTGGTTATGGAAAAATTTTCAAAACAACGAATAAAGGTCAGGATTGGCAGAATATTTCGCCTTACAGCGTTCAAAAGTTCAAGAATGCATTTGTGAGAGAGAATAACACAATTTTTATATTCTCCACATCTGGGCAAATTGCTAAAAGTACTGATATAGGTGAAAACTGGGAATTATTTTCAGTTGGTAATTATAACAACGATTTTTTCTCAAACATTGATTTCGTAAATGATTCGGTTTTTTATATCGTAGGAAATTATGGAAATATATTCAAAACTACTGATAGTGGTCTGAGCTGGTTAAGACTAACTAAGGGCATTGAGAATTCTATCAGGGATATTTGTTTTATAAACAGAAACATTGGTTGGGTTTTAAGCTTTGACGGAATATTTAAAACAACTGATGGTGGAACTAGCTGGACACAACAAACTTTTGATACAAGCTATTTTCATCTTATAAAAATGTTTATGGTTAACGAAAATGTTGGTTATGCAGTTGGAGAAAAAATAATCAAAACTACAAATGGAGGCATCGAATGGAATACTATTTATGAGGATGGAAAAATTTACTATACCTGTTTTTTCTTAAATGAGGAGAAAGGTTTTGTTGCAGGTCAATATGGGAAAATTCTAATGACTACCGATGGCGGTATAAATTTTTCGACGATCAGTGATTCGGGTGGAAGTCTTCTGGTTTCAATGTTTTTCGTAAATGAAAATGTTGGTTTCATCGGTGGATTTGGAGGTACATTATTAAAGACAAAAGATGGTGGTGTTAACTGGTTAAATATCCAATTCAATGATAACTATATTGATGGTATTTTTTTCTGGGATGAAAGTAATGGTTGTATAGTTTCGTTTGATAAAATTTATAAAACTATTGACGGTGGTTTAAATTGGGTTAATACTTACACAGACCCACTATCAGGCTGGTTAATGGACATTGATTTCCTGAATGAACAAGTTGGTGTTGCTGTTTCGATTGATGGGAATATTTTAACTTCTAAAGATGGTGGCACTACTTGGACTGAAAACAGAAATGTTACTGATAATCTTTTAGCAATTTGCTCTGCTAAAGACTCGTTGGTATGGATTTGTGGTCCTGAGGGTAAAATTCTCTTTTCGACAATCGATGGAATAACATCTATTAATGATAATAGTGTGATTTATGAATTTTCATCCTATAGATTATTTCAAAATTACCCAAATCCTTTTAATCCAAAAACTACTATAAGCTATGAGATTAATACTTCAGGAATTGTTACACTTATAATTTATGATTTACTGGGTAGAGAAATCAAAACCCTTGTAAGCGAAGAAAAAATGCCTGGAAGATATAGTGTCGATTTTGTTGCTAACAACCTCTCAAGCGGAATTTATTTTTATCAATTAAGAATTAATAATTTTGTCGAAAATAGAAAAATGATACTTCTCAAATAAGGAAGATCTTTCTTTCGGAAAAGAATATTGTTACTTCTTGTGTCAATAAGTTTTCTAATGATTATTTCTGATATACAAACGGTATTTATGTATTCTTAATTTGTATCATGAACTCTTACATTTACCACTTCACTGAATCCATTTAGTTCGGGATAATACATTAAGTAACCTTGAGCTGGCATAACTTTATACTCACCCGGAATTTGTGCTCTTATTATGTAGGAAAATTCCATTTTATTACTGCAGTATGTAACGAAAAATGCAACCTTCTCATCACGATACTCTCTGTCGGCATAATGCCATCGCCACGGTCTGTAACCCCAATCATCATAAACCGGATAATAACTTTCACCTTCGATTGCATAACGGTCAATATCTTTTACAACTTCAAAACCTGAAGGCAGCATATCTTCAAGAATAAAATATTCAAAGTCAGATGATTTGGATTCAACATAAGTTTTAACAAATAATTCCTTACCACTTGTAATCTGTCCGTTAAATTTTTCTTTTGAATAAATAATTTTCCCATCAACCTGTTTTGGTTCAAGTAAATAATACTCTCTGCTAATCTTAAAGCCATTCTGACTACTGTAAGAATTTAAATCAGTCGTAAAATATTCGCTTAATCCTGAGAAATAAATTTTCCCTTCGCCTGACTTTTGAATCCGTATATTGTTTATTCCCTTTCTGAGAATTTTATCATCTGAAAAGTTAATTGAAACAAGTTTAGGTTCTTTATAAATATCATCTTTCGAAAATGATTTTGAAAAGACTTCTTTATTATTAATAAAAACCTTTACAGAATAATCCGGAGTTAATTCTCTGGTTAATTTAAGATAATCTGTCAGAGCAAAAATCACATTTGCAGTTTCCTGAGTTGAACGCCAGGAAAATCCCCTCTTCTTTTTCAACAACCATCGAACAGCTTTGGAAATTAATTCACTATCTCCTTTAACATTTATGATTGCCTTAACAGCAAAAGCAGTTGCCTGAACATTATCATTCTGCCAGCGGTAATGGCTCGATTCTCCTCCCCAGAAGGTAAATCCGGATTCTTCCTTTGCAAGTTTTATCAGTCTTTCAGCCGTATGACTTGCTTTTTCTTTTTCGCCAAAATTGTCTAAAGCTAATGTAATCAAAGCAAGTGAGTATGAGTTCAAATCTCTATTAAGCAGCACATCAATTGTCTGGTAATAAAGTTTTTTCTGATAATCAAAATCTTTCAGAGCAAAACTTACAGAGTATATCATATAAGAAAGAGTTGTTTCATCAATTTTAGGATCAGCTCTTTCAATTTGATTGCGTAAATTTTTTAAACCCGATTCATATTTAACTTTATCAATATTATAACCGGCTTGTTTAGCCAGAGTTAAGCCATAAATAACATAAGCAGTCATAAAAGGATTTGAATTATCATTTGTCCACCAACCCCATCCGCCGTCTGAATGCTGAAAGTCATATAATCGTTTTAGTCCGGCTTCAACATATTTAGGGAGATCCTCAATAGTTTTGGATTTAAGTGGAACTGAAATCTCTCTGAAAGTATTTGCAACAATTACAGTGGGAAGAAATCTGCTCATTGTTTGTTCAACGCAACCGTATGGATAACCAGCTAAATCATCCAAAGCTTTAAGTATTGTACCTGCAAGCGATGGTGAAATTGAGAAAGAAAATTTTGAAACGAGAAGATTAGAATTATCCGGAATTTCAAATTCAAGAGTTTCATCAATTTTATTATCTGAGAAATTCGCTACCAACGGATTAACTATTCTTATTCCGTTTGGAAGAATAGGGACTTTAATTTCAACAGCATCTGATTCTTCATTTGTTAATGCCTCAGCTTTTAATTCAGCATCACCGAACGGAGAATTAACTTTACATTTCCAGTCAATTCTTAATTCAGAATCAGCAGGAATGTTAACTTCATAATTCTTTTTATCCGAATAATTACTTAAGTAAGACTCTGAATTTATTCTGGATGATAGAATTAAAAGTTTATCAGAGGTGAATTCTATTTTAGTTTTCTTTTCAGTCGAAAGATAGTTATGTACGATTGTTGAAATTATGACTTCATCACCTTCCCTGAAAAAGCGGGGAGTTTCCATTCTGACCAACAAATCTTTTCTGCTGATAAACTTATCAATTTTCTGTCCTACCTCAGTGGATTTTGTTATTCCTTTGACTGTTGTCCGCCAGGTAGTGAGATTATCCGGAATTTTAAATTGAACTTCAGCCTGACCGTTGTGATCAGTAACAATATCTGCTCTCCAAATCAATGCATCAACAAAATTTGAACGAACCTGAGCCTGAAGAAAGTTACTGCCCTGCTTATCGGAAATTTCATCATTTAAATTATTAAATTTATCAGTTGGACTAAGAGTCTCAGCATCGCCAACTATTCTCATTGTATTGGTAACTGATTTCTCAACGAAGGGTCTTTCTCCAATTACCATCACTTCATTCATTTCAGACAATAGAAAATTATCTATGCTTATATCAAATTTTTTATCTGAGTTGAGTGTAAGACTTTCCAAAAATTTCATACCACCGTCTTTCTTACTTACAAGATAAACCTGATATTTTCCTTCTTTTATACCTTTAATTATGTAATTACCATTTGAATCTATTTCAGATTCATATTTCCTCTTTTCTCCTGTCAACAATATTTTGAAATCAATCTTGCTCAGAGTTGAATCTTCAAAACTTACTCTTCCATAAAGTTTAACACTTTTATAACTATCAGGTTGATGGGGTTTTCCCTGGTTGAAATAACTCATTTCAAGAAAAGTTGCGGCTCTGCTGTAAGAGGCAAATCTATAGCTTTGTAATGAATTATAAACAGGTATGTAACTCTGTCGTGGCGAATAAAAGAATGTCTCGATTGGCTGAGTATTGTCCTCTTTGATTGCGTAAATACTTTCATCCACAATTCCGAATGATAGTTCTGTATTTCTGACAGGATTTCCTTTATAATCTTTCACAAAGATTTTATAAATAGCTTTTTCTCCGGGTTTGAAAGTCTGTTTTGATGGCTGCAGCTCAATATTCAGAAATTTATCTTTTGGTAAAACTCCGACTAGCTTTGAGGAAGTATAAAGCATTCTGTTATTAATATAAGTTACTGAAACAGAAAAGCTTGGTGAAAATTTATCTGTAAGCTTTTCCCTGATCTGAAATGAATTGTTTTTTGCAACTACTTTTTTGTAATCAAAAATATCATCGTTCTCGTAAGTTACAAGCAATTCCTGAGTTTCATTCGGAACAAATATAACAGCATTTAGCTCTTCACCTTTTTCGTATGCATCTTTATCAGTCACTATTTCAAGTCCGGATGCGGTTCTGTTATAATAGTAATCTTTATAGTTACCAACATAAAATGAACTGGAAGCAGAAATTTCTCTGCCTTTTTTATCATATGAAATTACTGAATAGCTGAAATAACCCGTTAAATTTCCTTTGGGTCTGAAACCCATTAAAGCACTACCTCGTTCATTTGTTGCACCAAATAATGTGTCTGTAATGATTCCCGGTCTCATCAGCTTATCCTGAGGATAGGTAATTATAACTTTAAAGTCAGTCGCAACTGGTTTATCATTAAAGTCAAAGCAGTTAATCCGTAGTTTAACTTCTGATTCGATATTATAGAAATATTTTTCAGGTGATGTCGAGATGGTGAAATCACCTCTTGTAACAAAAAAATCAACTGCGCCTTCGGTAGCTCTTCTCGAAGCATCAGTTACTGTGGCAACAACCGAGTACCTGAAATCATTTTCTATCTTTTCTTCAATCGAATAGCTAAACTTAAATTTCCCATCATTATCAAACTCCCCTTCTAACTGATGTATCAAATCTTTATCTCTATAAGAATAAGGCGACCATTTCTCAAAATTTCGATAAAACCATCTGTACTCAGAAAAGTACCACCAAGGTCTCCAATATCTTTCCCGATAAATATTTACCTGAACAGAGGCACTCCTAACAGGTGAACCAAAATAATAGTCTGCTGAAACAAATCCTTTTATTTCGTCACCAGAAGAGTATTGGTTCTTATCCAAAGTGATATTTACTTTATACTCAGGTTTTTTATATTCTTCAACTGAAAACGAGCCATAGTAATCAATTCCATCAAGATTCAGGATAATACTATAATTTCCTAAATCTGCTTCTTCATCAAGCTTAAAATTATCGGCAATTGTTCCGAATTCATTTGTCTTTAAATCTTTGGAGTAGACTTCTTTATTCTTAGGAGTTTTTATTTTAACAGTTACTTTTTTATCCTGAAAATTTTCAAGTACATTTTCCGAAATTTTCCTCAGAATTGCCTTAAAATTGACTTCCTGTCCAGGACGGTAAACCGGCTGATTAGTATAAATATATACAGAGTACTTGCTTGGGATATTCTGATTAAAATAAGAATAAGGATTGAAAATTAAAGTGTCATCATCAGCGTAAGCAAAAATCTGGATTGAACCTTCTTTTAGTTTGGTATCTTTAAATTCTCTAAACAGAATTCCATCAGAATCAGCTTTTTTCTCGAAAAGTAATTCCTTTCCTGCAAAAATTTTGAATTTAGTATTATTAACAAAATTTCCGGATTTAGCATCTGCAACATAAGCAAGAATTTTCCGGTTCGAATTCTTATAAACTATCGCTTTTTCAGTTACAACGATTGGGCAATAAGCAACTGATGTACCGCTGATTGCCTGTAATAAGTATATTCCCGGTTCACTGATTTTCCCGACTTTAATATTGTTGCTGTATCCTGAAAAATTTCTTTCAGTCCATTCCCTGACTAAATATGAATATTCGAGCAGTATTTCACTATCCTTAGTCCAGATATCAAAATTATATGACCTTCTGTTTTCGTCCAACTTACTGAAAAAAGTTTCTATATCTTTTATTTTCAATAACTTATAGGAAAATTTCCCTGCTGAGGATTTATAGACATAAAGATTTATGGTTACTTCATCGCCGGGTAAAAAGGTAGTGTAATTAGAAAGATAGAATTTAGCTTCATCCTGAATAGTTGAAACTTTAATATTCGTAGATGCAGTTAGAAGTAAAGCCATTAAAATAAATAGTAAAAATTGGCTTAACGATTTTGATAATTGCCTTGCCATATGGACTCCGGATTTTGTAATCTTATACAAAAATAAATATTAAAAGTGCCAGAGTAATATTCCTGATGCATAAAATTTATCAAATTCAACTCATAAACCATTAAAGTCGAATATTTAACACCTTGTGATTTAGATTTTACAGTGCATAAGTAAATTGTTCAGCCAGAAATGTCGGGTTAAATTTGTACTGTAAGTTATGTTAAACAAATAATGAGGTACTTATTGAGATCAATAGTAAAAGCATTGTTATTTCTGGTATTTATAGCGTTGGTTGGTTTTACATTTGTAATAAATGACGATGATACATCAGCTTTACCAACCACGGATGCCAACGAGATCTCATTAGAAACAAAACTGCCTGACTTTGACCCGAGCATTGTTGATTATGTGGACCTCGGGACAATGAAAGCTTCCTGGTATGGGCCAGGTTTCCATGGCAGGAAGACAGCAAATGGTGAAAAATTCGACCAAATGTCCTATACCGCAGCTCATAAAAGTCTTAGGTTTGGTACTTTACTTAAGATCACCAATCCGAAAAATGGAAAATCAATAGTTGTAAGGATTAACGACAGAGGTCCTTATATTGAAGGCAGGGATTTAGACCTTTCTAAAGCCGCTGCTCACGAATTAGGACTTATGCGTAAAGGTGTTGCCAGACTTAAGGTCGAAGAGCTGAAGATTAACGGTTTGGACGAAATGGTAGCCAATTAAAATAATGTTTCTATTTGTGCTGCTGTAAAGCAGATAAGCCCGACTCAAAAAGTCGGGTTTTTTATGTCCATTTCGATTTCTTTACTAAATTTGCATATGCTTTGCCTGAAAAATAAAACCAATCCCGAGTGGATTAAAGTCGCATTGGATAATTTACCATCTGTAATTATGGATCATGCTCATTGTGAAAAAAAGGCAGCCGGCACTGGAATGAGTTTGCTTTCAACTTATTTCGATAAAAAGGAAATCTCTCTTTCGATGTCTGACCTTGTTGAGGAAGAAATCGGGCACTATCGCTTGGTAATCCGTATTCTTGAAAAGATGAATCTTACATTGGGCAGAGATGAAGGGGATGAATATGCAAAAAATCTGCTATCCTTTGTAAATAAAAATGAACCTCTCAGAATGCTCGATAGATTATTGACCGCAGGAATAATCGAGGCACGCTCTTGTGAAAGATTACAAATTCTTGCTGAAAATATAAAAAATGAAGATTTGAGGAAATTTTATAAAGAATTATCTGACTCAGAAGCTGGTCATTATGTTACATTTATAAAGTTAGCAAAACTTTATTTTGACGAAGAATTAGTCAGGAAAAGATTAGATGAACTTACACAAATTGAAGCTGAGATAGTAAAAAATTTACCAAACAAACCACTTATGCACGGATGATGAAAAAACTAAACCTTGGCTGCGGAAAAGACCTGAAAGAGGGATATATAAACCTGGATATAGTTGATTATGGCGGAAATCAGATTCACGATCTGAATTCTTTCCCATATCCTTTCGAAGACAATACTTTTGATGAGATATTTGCCTCGCATATTCTCGAGCATGTCAATAATTTCAATAAAACGATCACGGAGCTTTACAGAATTCTAAAACCGAACGGAATTTTGATTGTTTACGCTCCATTCTTTCTTAATACCAAATACTTTGGAGATCCTGATCATAAAATTCCGTTTTCGATCAGAACATTTGATAATTATGAGTACATAGGAAACAGAAAACTTAAGTTTTATGAGAAGTGGAAACTGGATCACCGAACAAATTATGAAACAGGTGCTCAGTTTGAAGTTCTTGAAAAAAGGTTTATTACTTCTCACTTTTCTGTTCTGAAGTGGATGGATTTTATCGTGAATATCGAACCGGTTATTTATGAAAGATTCTTCGCTGGAATTTTCTCACCCGAGGAGGTTTATTTCAAATTGAAAGCAATTAAGAACTAACCGTGATATACTTTTCTTTTATTAGGACTTTTTCTGCATTCATCGGAGCAGCAATATTCATTTTTTATTTTACAATCGTGACAGCATACTATAATTTTATCACAATCAAAATTGTGGCAGTTGATGTAATATGAAGTTGGCTCACCGCAGAAGTGACATTTTGCTATGTGTTTTAATTCAGGTTTCGTATTAGGTAATACGACTCTTCGTTCATCAAAAACAAACATACCGCCTTCCCAGTATGTATCTGGAAATTTTTTAATGAAATTAAATATTCCGCCATTTATCTGATAAACTTCTTTGAATCCTTTTTCAACAAGATAAGCCGAAGCTTTTTCACATCTGATTCCACCGGTGCAATAAGTAACAATTGGTTTATCTTTGAATTTGATAAGTTCTTCATCAACATATTTTTTCCATTCACGGAAATTTTTCAAAGGCGGAGTGATAGCATTTTTAAATTTTCCAATCATACTTTCATACCAATTTCTCGCGTCAACAATAACAAACTCTTTCCCTTCTTCATAAAATTTTAACAGTTCTTCCGGAGAAAGCTTTTTACCACCGTGTTCAAGTTTAACCTCTTCCAGATCACCGTGAACAATTTCCTTTTTTAATCGTACATGCATTTTTTTGAAAGTGTGTGACTCTGCATCATCCTCTTTAAACCAGATATCGGAGAATTCCGGATAACTTGTCAAATGCTTTTTATATTTTTCAATATTATCCGAAGTACCGGAAACTGTTCCATTAACACCTTCTGCTGCGAAGAATACTCTGCCACGGATATCGTGATTCATACACCAAGATAAATGTTCTTCTACTAACTTTTCAGGATTGTTCACATCAACATATTTATAAAAAAGAAGAACTTTGTAGTTGCTCATTTTATCTTTTATCCTATTAAAAGACTAATTGAAGATTAAAATTATTGTTATCTAAGTTACCTTTTGCAAATCTGTGAAACTTTCAAGGTTTTCCTGAAAAAATTGTTGAAACAATTGGATAATTCTAAGTTATCTCAGGAATTCCTGAAGGTTTTTATTAAGTGTGCCTAACATAAGCTATATAAGTTCAGTGGTATTGAGTTATAT
>CALHAB010000203.1 GCA_937934185.1 uncultured Ignavibacterium sp.
CGCAGTTGTCGGCTCGGAAATTTTCAGATGCTTTTCATACTTCTTCAGAGCTTTACGAAAATCAACCGCAGCACCTTTTGCCTTCTGCTCTGATTTATCTTTTGTTTCAATCAAAGCTAATCTTGTGAAAGGAGGATAACCCAGTCTTTCTCTGTCAACGATTTCTCTTTTGTAAAATCCATCGTAATCATTCTGAAGAACTTTCTGCAGAGCAAAATGTTTTTCATTCTGTGTCTGAATAATAACTTCACCGGCAATTTTACTTCTTCCTGATCTTCCTGCAACCTGTGTTAGAAGCTGGAAAGTTCTTTCATCAGCTCTGAAATCAGGAAGCCATAAAGTTGTTTCAGCAGAAATAACTCCGACTAAAGTTACTCTTGAAAAATCCAATCCTTTTGAAACCATTTGGGTTCCAACAAGAATATCAATTTCGCCTTTGCCAAAGCTGAGCAGCAGATTACTCAGATATGCTTTTCTTGTGATCGAATCAGAATCAATTCTGCTTATTCGTGCATTGGGAAAATAAAATTGTAGCTCGTCTTCAACTCTTTCTGTTCCTGTTCCGAAATATTTGATATTGATTGAACCACAATGTGTGCAGGCATTTGGAACTGGTTTTTCCAATCCGCAGTAATGACATTGAATTGTGTTTTTATTTATGTGAAAAACCATCGGGACACTGCAGTTTGAACACATTTCAATTTCACCGCAGTCTTCACAATAAATCTGAGTTGAAAATCCTCTTCTGTTCTGAAGAATGATTACACCTTCCTGTTTCCTTAATCTGTCTTCAATTTTATCAAGAAGAGTTCTGGAAAAGATATTATCCATTCTTCCCTTTTTGCGTTCTGCATTAACATTAACCAGAGTAATTGTCGGAAGTTTTGCATCATCAATACGAAGCGGAAGAGTGAGCAATTTATATTTTCCAATTTCTGCATTAAATCTGCTTTCAACTGATGGAGTTGCCGAGCCAAGAACAACCGGACAATTATGTATGCTGCCTAAAACAACTGCAGAATCTCTTGCATTGTATTTCGGAATCATATCCTGTTGTTTATAACTTGCATCGTGTTCTTCATCAACTACAATTAAACCAAGATTAAAAACCGGTGCAAATAAAGCAGAGCGCGCACCGACAATTATTTTTGATTTTCCTTTGTGAATTCTTCTCCACGAATCAAACCTTTCACCCGCAGACATTCGGCTGTGAAGCACTGTTACCAGATCACCAAAGTTGTTATAAAATCTTGAGGTGATTTGCGGTGTGAGTGATATTTCAGGTACAAGAATTAAAACTGATTTATTTTGTTCAAGTGCAATCTTTGCAAGTTCAATGTAAACCTGAGTTTTTCCGCTCCCTGTAACGCCGTGTAAAAGATAAGACTGAAATACTGATTCTTTTATCTTTGGAGAAATTTCATCAATTACTTTTTTCTGCTGCTCTGTCAGAACAAATTCCTGATGCACTTCTTCATAATGCTCTTTATATCTTCGGTCAACTTCCTTTTCAAAGATTTCAACCAAACCTTTTTTCTCCAAACTGTCCAATGCAGCTTTTGATGTTTCTGTTTTGTGGAGAAGTTCTGCAACAGGTACTGATTTACCTTTAGCTTCAATGAGTACTAACAGTAGTTTAACCTGCTTCGGAGATTTTCTGTCAAGCTCCGGTAGTTTAGAGTAAAGTTCTTTAATATCTTTTGCAAGCCGAACATATTTAACTTTTTTAGGTTTTACTTTCGCTCCCTCTACTTCATCAATAATTGTAACTGCGCCTTCTTCAACCAGATTTCGGATGTGTGAATAAATATTTTTCTTACCAACAGCTTTTTGTAAAGCTGAGAATGTTATCTGTTCACGGGTTGAAAGTTCCTGAAGTATTTTGTATCGAAGTGTAGTATTCTTAGTTTCTTTCTGAAGAAGCTGCAGTACAAAGTTTTTATCAATTGAAATTTTTCTTTTTGATTCTACTTCTGTTCCGTGCGGTACAAGTAACTTTAAAGCTTCGCCGAGAGAACACAGGTAATATTCAGAAATCCATTCATAAAATTTCAATAAAGTTTTGTTGAAAATAGGTTCATCATCAAGCACTTCACGGATTTGTTTTATCTCTTCCTGAACCTGAGTCGTTTTTGTTAATTTTACTACAAAGCCTGTCAGAGTTCTTTTGCCGAAAGGAGCAACAACACGAACTCCTTCCTTCACAAACTTTTTTAACTCCGCAGGAATTTCATAAGTAAATGCTTTACGAAATGGTAATGCAAAAACAACTTCTGCAAACATTATTTCACTTTGTAATAAGCTGACATTTTCCTGATTTTAGGTTTATCTGTGTCTTCACCAAACATTGTAAACTTCAGAACTCTGATTGATTTATCCCAAACAATTCTTTTATAGTTTTCATATTCAAACAATTGTCCGTTTGTTGAGATCACGCTGTCCTCCGGGCTTAGCGTTAAATAGTAATAAGGATCATCAAACTGAATTCCTTCAACTTTAGTTATATCATCAAAGTCATATGATATCATTCCGTTGAGTTTATTTTCTTCAACGAATAATTTTCTGTTAGTGATTTTTTTTCCATCAGCTTCCATCTCGGTAATAAACTGAGAACTCTTTGCAGCATATTCAAATACACCGTTCACATCATTCATTTCTTCTTCTTCATCTGAAGCATCTGTGCAGATATCTCTGATTATTACCAATGCACTGCCGGAGTTTTCTGTTCTCATCGTAATTTCATAACTAACTGTATTGAACAATACGCAACCACTCAGTGAAAAAGTTGTGAACAATAATAAAATATATTTTTTCATTTCAACCTCTGTTTATTTTCTGAAATAAATTTAATGACAGAATGATTTATTATTTAACTGCTGACTCGAGTAAAGTAAAAGTTTGTTCAGTCGTATCAAGTTCAGCAAGTACCCCGAAAGGAATTGTAAATTTATCTTTAATATGACCGAATGACATTCCGTAAATGACAGGTATTTTCATATCGGAAAATCTGTCCATTAAAACTTCCATAAGTGAAAATGATTTACTGAAAGAAGGATCCTGCACTTTTGGTTCACACTTGCTGAAAACTCCCATCATCACTCCGGAAGCATTTTTGAATTTATCTGACTGAATTAACTGAGTAAGCATTCTGTCAATACGATATGGTTCTTCTCCAATTTCTTCAATAAAAATAATTTTGTTTGAGTAATCAACATCGTACTTTGTTCCGATAAGTGAAACCATTATTGATAAATTTCCGCCGACTAATCTTCCTTTAGCTTTTCCCTCAACAATAGTTTTAACTCCGTAAACATTTTCGTCGCTTGCTGGATTAGCATTGAAAAATTTTTTTCTTGATTCAGTAGTCATCAAAACTCTTTTGAAGTTGCTGACTGAAAATTCGTTGAATGTTGAAGTAGCAACCGGACCGTGGAAAGTAATCAAACCTGTTTTTCTGAAAATGCCGTAAAGCAAAGCAGTAACATCGCTATAACCAATGAGAATTTTAGGATGTTTTTTAATCACTGAATAATCAAGCAGTGGAAGAATCCTTGCACAGCCATAACCACCGCGCACGCACATAATTGCATCAACATCTTCTCTTTCAAACATATCCATTAAATCATCTGCCCGCTGCTGATCTGTTCCGGAAAAATATCCATTCTGAAGAGTCAGCTTTTCTGAAAATGTAACCTGAAATCCAAGATCGCTAAGATTAGCAACTGAATCCTGCAACTCTTTTTCGGTTATGTAACTGCCTGGTGCGACCAGAGCAATTCTATCGCCTTCTTTTAATTTTGGTGGTTTGATGATTGAAAACTTTTCAGAATCAATTTCATCTTCAGGTGATATTGGTAAAAGTTTTTCTGAAGGTAAAATACCGAGAGCAGTAAATGCAGTTAAAGAATGTATAAAATTTTTTCTGTCCATTTAATTAAAATTTTGTTTGTTGAATTTAACATTTAATTCTTATATCCACAGCAAAAATCTTATTATCATCTGTAACAATCAACGGATTAAGATCAACTTCCTTAATTTCCGAATGATTAAGCATCATCTGAGCTAAATTTCTAATTACATTTTTAATCTTCGGTAAATCAACAGAAGTTTCACCACGAACACCCTGAATAATTTTTCCAATCTTTGTTGAATTAATCATTTCATCAATATCACTTTCACTTAAATATGCTGAACGCATCGCTGTATCTTCAAGAAATTCAACATACTTTCCGCCGCTGCCAAACATTACCATCGGACCGAAACTGGAATCTCTGAATGAACCAACCAGCAACTCAAATTTTGTTGTAAGGAAAGGTTGAATCATAAATGAGTTAAGCTCAATATTTTTTTGTGAGAAATTCTCTTTCATTTGATCTGCTTCCAAAATCAGTTCTTCTTTTGATCTAATATTCAGCACAACTCCCTTCAAATCTGATTTATGAATTATTTTTTCTCCGACTGCTTTAAGAACGAGAGGAAATTCAAAATTATCTTTCTTCAATTCATCATAGGAAACTATTTTTTCTTTTACACGCGGCAGTTCATAATGATCAACCAAATCGGCAACTATATCAGGAGGTAAAAACCGGTTAGTATAATTCCCCAGATTAAATTCTATTTGATCAGATTGTCTTGTGAGTCTTTTTGAATCAGAATTCCTCGAATACTTTATCATATTGTTGATAACCACAGCCGGATCTTCCGCAAATCTGAATAATGGTTTTCTTGTTTTTGATTCACGACGATATTGATCCCAGAATTCAGGTAAAGGCATAACAACCTGAAAAATTGGTTTGTCTGAGACAATATCATTTATGCCTTCAATCACCGGCAAAGCTTTAACCATTATCGGTTCAACAAATACTGAAATTACAACATCAACATTTTTATCCTGAACAAGAATTTCATTAACTGCTTTAAATTGTTCTGCAGTTCCGCCGGGAAGTAAGTCAACAGGATTGTTAACACTTCCTTCAGGATGAACAATCTCTCTAAGCCGCTTTTTGGTTTCTTCGGATAATTCAGCAAGAGTGAGATTATTTTTCTCGAGTGAATCAACTGTCAGAATTGCTGGTCCGCCAGCATTGGTTACTACTGCAACACGATTGCCTTTTGGAAGAGGAAATTCCTCAAATCCTTTTGCGGTGTTGAACATATCGTTCAGATCATCAGCACGAATAATTCCAAACTGATTAAGAACTGCATCAACAACTTTATCACTGCTTCCCAATGCACCTGTGTGAGATGAAGCAGCTTTCATTCCGCTTGAAGTTCTTCCGCCTTTAAGTACAATAACAGGTTTGGTGATTTTTCTATCGATAAAACATCTGATAAACTTTTCGCCATCTACAAAGCTTTCAAGATAAAATGTTAATACACCGACATCATCATTGCTCTGCCAGTATTCAAGTAAGTCGTTTTCGTTCACATCAGCTTTATTACCAACACTGATAAACTGACCAAACCTTATATCAGTCTCTCTCAATGAATTCAAAACAGCTGCACCAATTGCACCGCTTTGCGAACAGAAAGCCATTTTACCTTCGCGTGGTTGTTCTGCCACAAAAGTTGCATTCATTTTAACAGCAGGAATTGTATTGATTATGCCCATACAATTTGGTCCGACCATTCTTGCATCAGAATTTTTTATAAGAGATAAAATTCTTTCCTCTGCTTCTGCGCCGGCTTGACCGGTTTCTTTAAATCCTGCTGTTATTAGAATAATTGCTTTAACATTTTTATTAAGCAAATCTTTTATTGAGTCCTCAACAAACTGTTTCGGAACCATTACGATTGCCAGCTCAATCGGAATATCAACATCATTTACAGTTGGATAACATTTAAATCCCAGAATTTCATCCGCTTTTGGATTTACCAAAACAAGGTTGCCTGTGTATCCATAAAGCTTTACTGATTTTGTTAATTCATATCCAAGACTTTTGGGTTTGGAAGATGCACCTACAATACAAATGGATTTAGGATAGAAGAAGTAATCGAAAACTGATTTCATAAAATTTTCCGCCTGATTTTTTAAAGTTACTATTCAAACTTAAATGAAGCTGAAGATTTATTCTATCGTAAATCACACAGCATCATAAAATAGTTTTCTTTATAATTCACTAATGATATATTTACTTAGAAAAAGTACCGAAATAATTAAGGAATTTTTTTCGGTTCGAATAAAAAAATATTTATTAGTATAATTGATTGTGGATATTCCCTCATCCACTTCAAAATGTCTCTGCGGCAAAAAGTGATTTGGTTTCATGCCACCCAGAAATCAGTCACAACGCTGCAGAGATTTTTTATTTCTTTGCTTATCTTTTAAGTAGTAAAATAATAAGGTTCTGAAATGGAATTTTTGTCTGACGCAATTTCAAATTTCACTTCGCCAATGATTTTATTCTTTGTACTCGGGTTCATCTCAACTGTATTAAAATCAGATATTGAAATTCCGGAAGTCATTACTAAGACGCTCGCAATTTATTTTATGATTGCAATCGGATTGAAAGGCGGATTTGAAATCAGCAAAAGCGGAATTGATTCAAATCTTTATTCATCTATCATAAATTCACTGCTGATTGGTATTATTGTTCCTGTCATTGCTTTTCTGATTCTTAAATATGTTGGAAAGTTTGATTCAACAAACTCGGGTGCAATTGCTGCTCATTATGGTTCCGTCAGCGTTGTAACATTTGTTACCGCAATTTCATTTCTGAATAGTAAGAGTGAATTGTACAGCGGATATATGGTTGGAATGATGGCATTGATGGAATCTCCGGCAATTTTCGTTTCACTTTTTCTTGTAAGAATATTTAACTCCGAGAAAATTGCTTCATTGAAATCAAACACTGTTGACTTGTTGAAGGAATCTCTGTTCAACGCAAGTGTTGTTTTACTTTTTGGGAGTTTGTTGATTGGACTTGCAGTTGGAGAAAAAGGAATGGAAGCGGTTAGACCTTTCTTCATTGATCCGTTCAATGGTGTTCTGACACTTTTTCTTCTGGATATGGGAATGATTGCCGGGAAAAGAATAGCAGAGTTTAAAGCTGTCGGATTTTTTCTTTTCTCCTTCGCCATTGTTATGCCGGTGATTAGTGCATTGATAACAGTTCTGCTTACCAAATTATTTGGATTCTCTGTTGGAGATTCACTGTTGTTCACTGTATTGGCTGCAAGTGCAAGTTACATCGCCGCGCCGGCTGCAGTAAGAATTGCATTGCCAAAAGCAAATCCTGCTTATTACATCACAATGTCTTTGGCAATTACATTTCCTTTTAACATCATAATAGGGATTCCTTTTTATTATTTTATAATTAATCTTGTCAGGTGAAATATGAAAAAACTTGAGATAATAATTGAGTCAGTTGAGAGAAACAGAGTATGCAGAATTCTCGATGAAGTCGGAGTTAAAGGTTATTCAATAATTGATGATGTTCAGGGTAGAGGCAAAACAGGTCCGAAGTCTGCCCAGGATTTAAGCAATATTCTTAAAAGCTCACTCTTTATTGTTGTGGACGAAGAATCAACAATTACTAAAGCTATTGAACAATTAAAAGAAGTATTCAAATACTACTCAGGTAAAATGTTTTTATCTGATATAACCGTTATTGAATAATAAAAAGGGAATAAATATGAAATTTAAAATTATTCTTTTACAGGTTTTACTTTTCGCAATATCATTCTCTTTCGCACAAACAATCTACGGCTTTGATCCTGATACAGTCAAAGCACAGAAATTTGATATGGGAAAGATGTGGACTTTTGAAAATCCACCAACAAAATATTTCCAGGAGGAATATGGATTTACACCATCGAAAGAATGGCTGGAGAAAATGCAAAAGTCTGCATTAAAATTTGGCGGAGGATGTTCGGCATCATTTATTTCCGAAGACGGTTTGATAATGACCAATCATCATTGTGTCAGAGGAATACTTCCAACAGTACAAGCAGATAATGAAAACATACTTAAAGATGGTTTCTATGCAAAAGAACTTTCTGAGGAAAGGAGAGTTCCGAATCTTAAAGTTGAACAGCTTCTTTTCATCAAAGATGTAAGTGATGAAATACACGATGAGATGAGTAAAGGAACTTCTGATTCAGAAAAAATTGAACTACGTGAAAAGAAAATTGATGAACTCATAACAAAATACAGCAAAGAAATTCCTGATCTTGTTTTCAGAGTAATTTCTCTCTACAACGGCGGTAAATATTCTCTGTATGGTTACAAAGTCTATGATGATATTCGTCTTGTATTTGTACCCGAACTTTTCGTTGCAAAACTTGGCGGTGATTATGATAACTTTACTTATCCGCGTTACGGTCTTGATTGTGCATTCCTTCGTGCGTACGAAAATAATAAACCAGTTAAAACAAATTTTTATTTCAAATGGAACACAGATGGAATTGTTGAAGATCAGCCCGTATTTGTAGTTGGAAATCCCGGTCGAACAGACAGAATCAACACAATGGCTCAGATTGAATTTGAGCGCGATGTGCGATATCCGATGATGGTTAAAATGCTAAAAGATTTGTACAAGATTTATGAAGAGCTTGTTAACGATTCCAATGCGGAAGATTTTAAATTGATTGCAAGATTATATTCAATTGGAAATGCTCTGAAAGTTTATGAAGGAACTTACAAAGGTTTACTTGATCCTTTTCTGATTGCCCGCAAAAAAGATTTTGAAAACCAATTCAGAAATGCTGTTAAAAGCAATCAGGAGCTGAATAAAAAATATGGGAATATCTGGGAAGAATTAGCTCAGTCAAGAATTGAAGCAAGAAAATCAGCAAATAAAATTTTTGCCTTCTCAATTGGCGGATTCTATTCACCACAGTATTTACTTATTGCTTCAAAGTTAGTTGGATTGATTGAAGATTTTAAGAATGAAAAGATCTCAAAAGAAAAATATGATAGTCTTCTGACAACGATTTATCCCTCTGATTTAAATTATCAGCTTCAGAGAAAGTTGCTGTTAGTTCAGTTGAAAGTCTGGCAGGATAATCTCTCCGCAGACTCTGAAGTTATCAAAAAATTAATTGGAAATAATTCAATTGAAAAAGCTGCGGATAAAATCCTTTCAGAAAGTTATTTCGCATCAAAAGAAAAGTTTGATGAACTGATAAAGAAAAATCCTGACGAGATTCTTAATTCTGATGATCCGTTTATCTATTTCATAAAGAATACAAAAGATGAATTAAATAAGTTACTTGATGAAAACAAAGCAAGAAGTCAAAGAGAAGAAATTATGAATCAGATGCTTGGCGAAGCTTTATATGCTGTTTATGGTGATGCAATTCCTCCTGATGCAACAGGCACATTAAGACTTGCGGATGGAATAGTAAAAGGATATGACTACAATGGAACACGAGCTCCGATCAAAACAACTTTTTATGGAGCACTTGATCGTTATTATTCATTTGATAAAAAATTTCCATTCAATCTTCCTTCATACTGGGAAAATCTTCCATCGGAATTTGATTTATCAACTCCGCTTAACTTCGTGAGTACCAATGATATTGTTGGTGGTAACTCTGGAAGTGCTGTATTAAACATTAATGCTGAAGTAGTGGGTCTTGCTTTCGATGGAAACATCGAAAGTCTGCCAAACAATTTTATTTACACAACTGAAGCAAACAGAACAGTTTCCGTAAGTGCTTTGGGAATGATTGAAGCTATTCGGGATCTTTATAAAGCTGAAAAGCTCAGCGATGAAATAATCGCAGGTAAAAGAAAGTGAGGTGTAATATGAAAAATCTCTTTGTAGTTATTGTAGTTTATTTGATTTTCATTTCGGTTAATGAGACCTATTCACAGAGAAAACCGGACTTCAGAAATATTTCTATCCGTGAAATCAAAAACAGACTGATTGAAAACCTTCAGATGCTTGATTCCGATTATCTTCAAAATCTAAGCTACAAAGATTACCGCAGAGCAAGAGAAATACTTATCGAATCGTTCAATCTTTTGAGAATGATTCCTGATAACGGAGTAACTATCCGTCAAGAAATGAAAATTATGAGCGACAGAGAATTTTCTGATCTCTGCGAAAGTATAAAATCAGAAAGTTTTGAATCAGATAAAATTTATGTTATACAATTAGCGGCAAAATATAACAGATTTACAGTTGCTCAGCTTGTAACATTGATTGATTTGATGAGCTTTTCAAACGATAAGATCGAAGTTGTTAAGATAGTTTATCCAAATGTCATTGATAAGTATAATTCTCACCTGATAATTAATGCGTTTACTCATTCTTCAGACAAAGAACGGGTAAAAAAAATAATCAACGATTTTTTGGAAAGATAAAATGAACTGGATAATTTTAATCATAGCTGGTTTATTTGAAATCGCCTGGGCGGTTGGGATAAAATATACTGAAGGTTTCAGCAAATTAATACCGAGCGTATTTACAATAATTTGCATGATTATAAGTATGGGATTGCTTGCTTATGCGGTAAAACAAATTCCTGTTGGAACTGCTTACGCCGTTTGGACAGGAATCGGAGCGGTTGGAACAGCGATATTTGGAATGATTCTTTTCAATGAATCAAAAGAGTTTGTGAGAATATTTTTTATCTTTCTTATAGTTGTTGGGATTGTTGGGTTGAAAATATTCTCAGCAAATGAATAGAATTTTATCTGCTGGCTTTAATAACTTCTCCAATTTTCGCAAGCTCATTAAAAAGCTGCTCGGTGAGAATAATATCAGTTTTAATTTGTAGTCCGGCATTATTAAGACATCTTGCCAACCAAGTGTTGCATGTATTGAAGAGATGGTACTTTCCTTCTGCTGCATAAAAAATAATTTGCCCGCCGGCTTTTGAACTCAATACTTTTTCACCATTTTCATCTCTGTAAAAAGTATCATCAATAAAATTTAATATTTCTCTTAATTGCTCATCACTCACAACTAACTTTACAACAATTTCAGATAAATCAAAGTAAAGCTCTTTTGAAATTGAAATTCCCTCTACTCTTAAAGTGCTTGGTGTAGGATAAAATAAAGCTTTGAATGCAAGATCCCAATCAAAGTCAGGATACTGATAAAATTCTTCATCGCCCCAGCCAATGTCTATCATTTTATAGTTACTGAATTTTTTTACAACCGGAAGAAGCGTAGAATCAATATCGGATGTATTAAAAACAATTGCTGTGTGCCATCGCTGTTTGATAAAATAAATTTCCGTTCCCGCAATGTTAGTGTCCTTGAGAATTATTTGCAGTGCCGGTGATGTATTCAGGAAGAAGAATATTATCGGAAATATTACTACATTGTGCATGTTCAATTTATCCAATTTATAAGCTGATGGAGCAACTATGAATAAAATCTTCACATCAATATTAATTCTTTCTTCAATTTATTTCACTGTATTTCATTCAGTTGTATCCGGTCAAACCAAATCGGGTAAATATACGATTGTTATTCACGGAGGCGCAGGAGGATTTCCGGAAAATGCACCCGATTCAATGAAACAGGCTTATCTAAATTCGCTTTCAGAAGCACTAACAATTGGTAAAAATATTCTTGCAAACGGAGGTAGTTCGCTCGATGCTGTGGAAAAAGTTATAAATTATCTTGAAGACAATCCTCTTTTTAACTCCGGCAGAGGATCAGTTTTCACTTCTGAAGGAAAACACGAACTTGATGCTTCCATAATGTTTGGTAAAGATCTTTCAACAGGTGCTGTTGCAGGTGTAACAATTATTAAAAATCCTATTTCACTTGCACGATTGGTTATGGAAAAAACTGAACATGTATTATTTGCTGGCAAAGGAGCAGATGAACTTGGACTGAAGTTAGGAGTTCCAACAGTTCACAATTCATATTTTCATACCGAAGAACAATATCAGAATTGGTTGAAATCAAGATTGCCAAAACAAACCGGCGAAACTGTCGGCTGTGTTGCAATTGATCAATACGGAAATATTACAGCCGGTACTTCTACAGGCGGAAGACAAAATAAAATGCCGGGAAGAGTCGGGGACTCTCCGTTGATAAATGCCGGAACTTACGCAGACAACAGAACCTGCGGTGTTTCAGCAACCGGTATCGGTGAATTATTTATCAGAAATACAGTTGCTTACAGAATTTCTGTTTTAATGGAATTAAAAGGATATTCACTTAAACAAGCCTGCGAAGAAGTTATGTATAAAACATTGCCTGAAGGCGCTGGTGGAATTATTGCAGTTGATAAGGATGGAAATTATGAAATGATTTTTACCACATCTGCAATGTTCAGAGCAGTGGCTAATTCTGAAGGAGTTTTTCAAACAGCAATCTGGAAATAAATTAGGAGGAGTTATGCGTCCTGCAAAAACTGATTATGCTGACTATTATCAGAAGTACATTGATCTTATTGATGGTGAAGATATAATTAATATTCTCTCATCATTAAGTAAGGAATGTTCCGAGGTATTCAATTCATTTCCCAAAGGTAAAGGAGATTATTCTTATGCTGAAGGAAAATGGTCTATCAAAGAAGTAATCGGACATATGATGGATACCGACAGAATTTTTGCATACAGAGCCATGGCAATTGCCAGAGGAGAGAAACAACCATTACCTTCTTTTGATCAGGATGAATATGTGAGGAACGGGAAATTTAATTTGCGTGAGCTTGCTGATCTTACTTATGAATACCGACTTCTAAGAGAATCAAATCTTTTGTTGTTCAAAGGACTTGATCAGTCAGTTTATTCTAACAGAGGAGTTGCAGCCGGAAATGAAGTTACTGTACTGGCTTTGATGTGGATGATAGCAGGACATCAGAAACATCATCTGAATATTCTGCGTGAAAAATACTTGAAATAATTTTTCAGAGTGAAAGGTAAATTTCTTTTAATATTTTTTCTGTTGCACCAAGATTTTCTTTAACGAAAGAAATTGATATATCTCCTTTTTGCTTTCTCAATTCTTCATTTGTAAATAATGTTCTAAGTGTTTTATAAGCCTGTCGTTTATTTCTGATAATAATTCCACCGCCAAGTTCCACTAACCTTTTTGCTTCCTGAGAATTTTCGATTTTCGGACCGAATATCACCGGAATACCATAAACAGCTGCTTCAAGCACATTGTGAATATTCTGTTTGAAACTTCCTCCAACAAATGCAACATCTGCATAGGTGTAAAGTGTCAGTAAAATTCCGATTGAATCAACAATAATTATTTGCTCGTTTGAATAATTATTCAGGTGAGAAAATCTTATTGTTTGAATCTTGCCGGAAAATTCATTCTCAATTTTTTCAAGATGTAATTCTGTTGGTTCGTGAGGAGCAACAATCATCATTGCAGCTGGATCATATTTTGCAAGTTTTGCAAAAGCAGGAAAGATAACTTCTTCATCCTGTTCCCAGGTGCTCCCGGCAACAAATACTTTTTTATTCTGAAGAATTTCTTCTTTAATAAGATTTCTTTCTTTTGCGAGTAAACTTCTTTGATAAACTCTGTCAAATCTGGTATCACCAACCGCTTTAACTTTTTCATTACTCAAATCGAAGTCAAGAAATTCCTTTGCATCAGATTCCGAAACTGTTAGAATCTTTGTGAAGAAAGAGAAAAGCATTTTATGAAATGATTTGATGAAAGGATATTTTCTCGGTGAAGTACTTCTCATTGTTGCATCAACAAGAAATACAGGCACATTGTGGTCAGCCAATGCTTTTATTGTATTTGGCCAGATATCGTATCGCATCAATACTGCAACTGTGGGATTAACAATTTTAATGAATCGCTCAGCGTTTGATTTAGTATCAAACGGAATGTATGAAATAAGATCAGCGTGAGGATATTTTCGGGAGTTTTCATATCCTGATGGAGAAAAGAAAGTTATCAGCACATTAACATTTTTCTCTTTCTTTAATCTTTCGATAATCGGTTTTGCCTGCTCAAACTCGCCTAATGAAGATGAATGAAACCAAATCAGCTTCTTTGATTTATCAATTGCTGCAGCATTAAGAATCAGCTGTTCGTAAACTCGTTTTCTTCCTTTAATTCCTTTTCGGATTTTTGAATTAAAAATTCCTGCAAACCGAAGAATCAGATAAAGTGAAGGAACAACAAAAATATTATAAAATATGAACCAAAATGTTTTAATCATTCTTCAGAAATTTAATTAGCTCGTTATATACAAGTTCTGGTTTAATTTCTTTCATACAAAAAAAGTGTTTTTCAGGACAGCTTTCTCTTCCAATGTGTGAGCATGGTCTGCAACTTAAAGAATTGTTTTCAAGTATTAAACTTTTACAATTGTATGGTGCAAAACCAAATTCTTTAACTGATGAACCAAAAATAGTAAGTACTTTAGTTCCAACTGCAGAAGCAGCATGCATCAATCCTGAATCATTACAAATGACTGCTGCACATACTTTCATGTCAGCAGCTGTTTGAAGTATATCGTCTTCATTGCAGAGATTAATTACTTCCGGAATTTCATTCTTTATCTGTTCACAGATTTTTTTATCAATCTTACCTCCCAACAAAACAACATTAAATCTATTTTGTACTAATAGTCTGCTAAGTTCAATGAAATATTCAACAGGCCATCTTTTGGTATAATGACGGGCGCCAGGACAAATTCCAATCAAATCTTCCATTGCACGGATTTCATCAGAAGGTTCTTTATCAGTGAACAAATCCAATCCAAATTCATCAAGTTCAAGTCCATCAATGACGCTTGCATATCTAACAGGAATTGGCGGGGCATTTCTCAGTAAATTAATTTTTGCTTTTACCAGCAAAATTTTCTGAAATGTCTTTTTATCAAACTTTACTTTCCCGCCTTTAAGTTTCGAGATTATACCACGGCTCCTCAGATTGTTTTGTAAATCAATTATTAAATCGAACTGTTCTTCACGAAGTTTATTAAGCATATTAAGATTTTCAAAATCGTTTCTCGTAAAAAGATATAGCTTGTTAATATTCGGATTTTTCAGTAGCAAATCTTTGTATTCATTTCTGAGAAGGAAATCAATTGCTATCTCAGGATTTACATATTTAATTGTGCGAATAAGAGGAGTAGTAAGCAGAATATCTCCAAGTGAACTTAATCGGATAATTAAAATTTTCTTAAAATCTTTTAGTTGGCTTATATGCAAATTTCTATCTCAAATTTTGTATGCAAATTTATTGATGATTTCCTCACAACTCCATATTAGTCTGATTATATTTTATGATAGAAATCATATTTTTGTGGTGAACAAATTAAGGATTTGATATGACAACATTACCACCGCCTAAAGTCAAACAGTTTCCGGAGGATTCTCTGGAGAAAAAAGTCTATAATATTATTGAATCATTCAAAGATAATCTTCCGATTATGAATGACAGAAACAGACTTGCATTCTCTCTTTTCAAATATCTTAAAGGTGAAGGCGACGCACCGCTTATGGCTGTAAAGACAAATAAGCTGAAAATTGTTGGAATGACCCAGGAAGAGTTAGCAAAAAGAATTGATGAAGAGTTAAAAAAGATCAGTTAAAATTCAGTTTGGAATTGTCAGATTGATTTTGAACACAACCTGACAATTCCTTTTCAATTATTCATTCTCTCTTAAAAATTTTTCTACCATCAGAACATCTTCTTCACTTCCGATAAAAATCGGAACTCTTTGATGAAGCTTTTCAGGTTGAATTTCTAATATTCTTCTTTTGCCGTCCGATGCTCTCCCACCGGCTTGTTCAACAATGAATGCCATAGGATTACATTCATACATTAATCTCAATTTGCCGTTCGGATTTCTGATATCAGCAGGATACATAAATATTCCACCATATAAAAGATTGCGATGAATATCAGCTACCATCGAACCGATATATCTTGATGAATACGGTCTTCCTGTAGATTTATCTTCTTCCTGAAGCCACTTAATATATTTTTTTAATCCCGGATGCCAGTAAAGATAATTACCTTCGTTAATGCTGTAGATTTTTCCTTTCTTGGGAGTTTTGATATTCGGATGTGAAAGAATGAATTCACCAAAAGATGGATCAAGCGTGAATCCGTGAACACCATTTCCTGCAGTGTAAACAAAGATTGTGCTCGAACCATAAATAATATATCCCGCTGCCACCTGTTTAAGTCCGGGCTGTAAACAATCCTCCAAAGTTCCGGGACCATTACCGGAAGAGATTCTGCGGTAAATAGAAAAAATAGTTCCGATACTTACATTAGCATCAATATTGGATGAGCCGTCAAGTGGATCGAAAAGCAAAACATATTTTCCGATATAAAACTCCGGTGGAATATGAATAATATCTTCATCTTCTTCTGATGCCATAACACAAAGATGACCGCCGTGATCCATCGCTTTAATCAGCATATCGTGAGCATATACATCAAGTTTTTTTACTTCCTCGCCGTGAACATTACTGCTTCCTGTAAAGCCAAGAATATCAACAAGTCCGGCTTTGTTTACTTCAAGTGAAATTACTTTTGCAGCCAGAGATAAATCGTGAAGAAGATCAGAAAGTTCACCGGTTGCTTCAGGATATTTTCTTTCTTCTTCATAAATATGACGGGCAAGTGTGTTGAATTTAATTTTTTGCATGGCTCTCTCCCTTTGTGTGTGTGGTTTTATTTGGAACTGACTAATTCCTGATCTTTGTACTGCAACTGATAAAGCTTGTAATAGATACCTCGTTTTGCAAGCAATTGCTGATGAGTTCCCATCTCTTTTAATTCACCTTTGTGAAGTACAATAATCTTATCAGCGTTCTGAATAGTTGAAAGACGATGAGCAATAACAACTGCTGTTCTGCCTTTCAACAGATTTTCAATTGCCTGCTGAATAAGTTTTTCAGTATCTGTATCAACACTTGAAGTTGCTTCATCCAAAATTAATATTTTAGGATCATAAGCTAAAGCCCTTGCGAAGGATATTAACTGCTTTTGTCCGACACTTAAAGTAGCTCCACGCTCTTTAACTTCCTCATTATATTTATTGGGAAGGTTTTCAATGAACTTATCTGCGCCGACAAGTTTTGCTGCCTGAACAACTTTTTCAAAACTGATTTCAGGATTATCCATTGTGATGTTTGACTTGATTGTCCCTGAGAAAAGATAAACATCCTGCAGAACAATCGAAATGTGTTTTCTTAATTCCCTTTTATCAAGAAGTCGTATATCTTTTCCATCAAGTAATATTTGTCCTTTTTGAATATCATAAAATCTTGTAAGAAGATTGATTATAGTTGACTTTCCAGCTCCTGTATGTCCGACAATGGCTACGCTTTCACCAGCTTTAATATCAAAACTTATATTCTTCAGAACATAATTCTCATCTTCATAGGCAAACCAGACATCTTTAAAGCTGATATCTCCTTTTACATTTTTCAGTTCGATTGGATTTTCAGGATTCTGAACAAAAGTTTTATTATCAAGCAGCTTAAATATCCTTTCAGAAGATGCCATCGAAGTCTGAAGAATATTATACTTTTCCGAAAGGTCCCTTATTGGTCTGAAGAACATTTCAGTGTATTGAATGAATGCGAATAAAACTCCAATGGTCATTTGCTGTTGAATAATTTCTCCTCCGCCATACCAAATAATAAGAGCAATAGCTGCTGAACTTATTAATTCAACACTCGGATAGAATATCGCATAATAAAAAATAGAACGAATGTTTGCATCACGATGATCAGCATTGATTGATGAGAACTTATTGAATTCATCTTTTTCTTTTCTGAAAATCTGAACGACATTCATCCCGGTTACATGTTCCTGCATATAGGAATTTAGTCTTGCAAGGTGAAATCTCACATCACGATAAGTTTCTCTTACTTTCTTGCGGAACAGAAAAGTTCCATAAATCAAAATCGGAAGTACTGACAAGGTTACGAGCGAAAGATTAACATCCATAAAAAACATAAATGCAAGAATCCAGATTATTATAAAAACATCACTGAATACCATTACAATTCCGCTTGAGAAAAGTTCTCCGAGAGATTCAACATCATTTGTAGTTCTGGTAACAATTCTTCCTATCGGAGTTTTATCAAAAAATCTCAGAGCAAGTTTCTGAACATGACTGAATATCTGAACTCTTAAATCGTATAGTGTTTTCTGTCCAAGGTATTGAGTATAAAAAGTCAGAAAATATTGTATAGCTGCCTGAAGCATTAAAGAAGCAAAAAGAATTAAACTTATAAGAAGCAATCCATTGTAATCAGCGTTAACAATGTAATTATCTATCGCAACTTTTGTGAGAAAGGGTCTCAGAGGTCCTAGAGCAGCAACAAATATGTTGAGAAGAATTGCAAAGAAAACATATTTTTTGTATGGCTTAACATAAGTAAGCAATCTTTTCATCAGTTTGGCATCGTATGCTTTGCCGAGTATTTCGTCGTCGTGTCTGTTATCTGACATAAGTTATAATTTTCATTTTATTTATCAGTTTAATTCTTCGAGTTCTTTTTCTAAAAGTTGTTTGAAATGCAAATCGGCATACAATCCGCCGAGAGCAACAAGTTCATCGTGAGTTCCCTGCTCTGCAATTCTGCCTTCGTGAAGAACAATTATGTTATCAGCATCCTTGACAGTTGATATTCTGTGACTGATAATAATACTCGTTCTGTTTTTCATATACTGCTTAAGATTTTTCAGAATTTCTTCTTCTGTGTTTGTATCAACTGCTGAAAAGGAGTCATCAAGTATCAGAATTTTTGGTTCGATGGCTAATGCTCTTGCAAGACAAGCTCTTTGTTTCTGTCCACCTGAAAAAGTAATTCCTCTTTCACCAACTATTGTTTCATAACCATTCGGAAAAGTTTCAACATCTTTATCAAACTGAGCAATCTTAGCTACTTCAACAATTTTTTCCTTTTTAATTTCTCTTAAACCATAGCCGATATTATTTGTAATTGTATCAGAGAATAAAAAAGATTCCTGCGGAACTAATCCGATATTTTTACGCAAAACATCTAAGGGAATTTTTCTTACATCAACACCGTCAATTAAAACTTCTCCTTCGGTAGCGTCATAAAGTCTGGGAATTAAATTTATCAATGATGTTTTACCTGAGCCGGTATGTCCGATAATTGCAAGAGTTGAGCCGACCGGAATTTTCAGATTAATCTTTGAAAGAACATTCGGCAAAACATCAGAATATCTGAAGGAAACATTTCTGAATTCAATTTCACCTTTAATTTCAGTAATTGAAAAATCTGTTTGTTCACTATCATCAATCTCATATGGTTCGTCAAAAATCTTGTTCAATCGTTTCATACTTGCTTCTGCCTGCTGAACAATATTTGTAACCCAGCCAAAAGCAATTACAGGCCAGATTAAAATTCCGAGGTAAACAATGAAAGCAGTTATCTCACCAAGACTGAGAGTTCCACTGATAACTTTCATTCCGCCAATCCATATTACAATTATTATTGATATGCCTGTAATAATTAAAAGTATTGGCATAATCCACGCCTGAATCCGAACCAGATTCATATTCTTATTCAAATAATCTTTACTTAAATCCTTCCACTTCTGAATTTCATTGGCTTCTCTTACATAAGATTTTATGACACGAATTCCTGAAAAATTCTCCTGTGCAACTGTTGTAAGAACAGAAAATGCTTCCTGAATTTTTGTGTACTTCTCATGAATGAGTTTCATGATTCTGTAAACGCCATAAGACAAAAGCGGAAGAGGAAATAATGCTGCAAGAGTTAAACTCCAGTCAAGTGAAATCATTATAGCAACCACAATCAGCAACCTTACTCCGGTATCAATTGAATACATTACAGCCGGACCGATAAAGTTTCTCACAGCGTTAATATCGTTTGTTGCGTGAGACATAATGTTCCCGGTTGAGTTGTTCTGGAAATATCTTAAAGGCAGTTTCTGAATATGCGACCAGAAATCATTACGAAGATCAAATTCAATTTCACGCGAGACGACGATAATTGTCTGACGAATAAGAAAGCGGAAAATTCCTGCAAACAGTGAGGACAAAACAATCAGAGATGAATAGAATAAAAGAGTATGAGTTGTAGTGTTACTCTGAAGCTGATTGATTGCATCTTTCATTAAGATTGGAACATAAACAGTTCCTGCATTAGAAAGCAGAATAAAAATAAAACCAAGAAAAAGTTTTTTCTTATATCTTAAAAAATATTTTTTAAGAGTGCGGAGATTTTTCATTAATTGTTTTGATATATGCTTCTGATTAACCTACAGGAATTAGAATTGGAAGGATAATATTTTTTAATCATCCTATAATATTAAACCCTGTATATTTTTGAAGAACAGGCGGAACTATAACTTTTCCTTCCGGAGTCTGATAGTTTTCCAGTATAGAAACCATCAAACGACTTGTAGCAAGTCCGCTTCCATTTAATGTATGAACAAACTCAAGTTTTTTTGTTTGTTCATTTCTGAATCTGATGTTTGCTCTTCTTGCCTGAAAATCCTCAAAGTTACTGCAGGAGGAAGCTTCCAGCCAGCGATTTTCAGCAGGAGACCAGGTTTCAATATCATAACATTTAGCTGCTGCAAAACTTAAATCACCAGTGCAAAGCATAAGAATTCTGTATGGAATTTTTAGTGCCTGCAGAATGTCTTCTGCATCTTTTACCAATAACTCTAATTCCTTGTAAGAAGTTTCCGGTTTAACAAATTTAACCATTTCAACTTTATTAAACTGATGAACACGCAGAAATCCTTTGCTTTCTTTTCCATACGAACCTGCTTCCCTTCTGAAACAGGCAGAGTAACCTACATATTTAACAGGCAAATCTTTTTCATTTAATACTTCTTCTCTGTGAAGATTTGTAATTGGAACTTCTGCCGTCGGAATCGGATACAAGCCATCTTTTTCTATATGATACATATCCTCTTCCATTTTTGGAAGCTGACCAGTCCCTCTCATTGAATCACGATTTACTAAAAACGGAGGGAATATTTCACTGTAACCGTGATGCTGCAAATGATAGTCAAGCATAAAATTAATTAATGCACGCTCAAGTGTTGCACCTTTCCCTTTATAAACCGGGAATCCTGAACCGCTTACCTTAGCACCTCTTTCAAAGTCAAGTATGTTAAGCTTTTTACCAAGTTCAATGTGGTCAAGAGGTTTACCATTTTCCCACTCAAATGAAAATCCTTCAGGCAGCCATTGTCTTACTTCAACATTTTCTTCGGATGATTTTCCAACAGGCACAGTTTCGTGAGGAAGATTAGGTATGTACATCAGT
Organism: uncultured Ignavibacterium sp.; assembly: GCA_937934185.1. GTDB lineage: Bacteria > Bacteroidota > Ignavibacteria > Ignavibacteriales > Ignavibacteriaceae > Ignavibacterium. The sequence continues at coordinate 21,194 of CALHAB010000203.1, forward strand.
ATTTCGTTAAGCTGATTTTCAACTTCACGAAGTTTTACATCAAGTTCAGTTATACTATCAGAAACTTTTTTCATTTCAGCCAGAATTTCCGTTACATCCTGACCAGCTTTTTTGAGTTTTGGTATTTCTGCAGAAACCTGATTGCGTTTTGCCTTAAGTTCTTCTGACTGCGCAATCAATTCACGACGATGTTTGTCGAGTTCCAGAATTTCATCAACTCTGTCTTTTTCGTTTTTGTTTGCAATTCCCTGTTTTACTTTTTTAGGATTTTCGCGAATAAATTTTAAGTCGATCATTATTGAATTCCTTGATGAGTGAAAAGAAAAGCTTTTACTGTAATTAAAAATTTTTCTGTATTTATTGTTAGGTTCTCTGTTTCATCCATAATATTCCCTTCCTTCCCTAATCAGATTCTGATACAGCGGTAATACATCTTTATATGCCTGAAAAGTTTTATTACTTATTAACAATATTGAAATTAGGATTCCATATTTAATTGAAATCTCTGATGAGATTATGGAAACATTTTCATAGTAATCTTTTAACTCAGATTCTTCCAAATTTAAAGAAATTGCGATATCAAAATCTGATTCAGAGTCGAAGTCAACTCTTGCATAAGACTCCAAAAGTACAACTTTGTCAGGTTTACCTCCAAAAACTTTTCCAGACAGCAATTCTGTTTCTCTGATTATTTCATTTAAGGTTTCTTTTTTCATTTCTGATATTGGACATACTGAATTTATTTTTCTTTTACTACTATGTTATAAATTTTATTCTTTACGAAGATTTCTTTAACAATCTGTTTTCCATCAACAAACTTCATTACTCTTTCATCAGCAAAAATTATTGGTCTTACTGAATCCTGATCAATGTTCAATGGGACTTCAATTGTTGCACGGAGTTTTCCATTAACCTGAACGGCAAGATTAACTGTATCTTCAATCAATGCATCTTTATCGAAATCAAATAAAACCGGTTTCTGATAAATGGAATTTTCTTTACCAAGCAACTGCCAGCATTCTTCACCAAGATGAGGTGCAACAGGTGCAAGCATAAACGCAAATCTCTCAAGAGCATGGATTTTTAATTCATCACTGCAACTCTCAAGATTTTTCATTTCATTAAGCAATTCCATCAACGAAGCGATGGCTGTATTAAATCTGAAATTTTCTATTTCATCATTAAACTTCTTTAATGTCTGATTTACTTTACGATAAATTTTCTTTTCGTACTCATTTAAAGCAGAAATATCATATTTTGATTTTGCCGAGACAGATTTAGCCAAATCATTATTCTGATTAAACAGCTCATAAGTTCTCTGAACAAAACGATCAACTCCGGAAATTCCTTTATCGCTCCAATCGCCGCCCTGATCATAAGGTCCCATAAACATCAGATACATTCTGAAAACATCAGAACCATACTTCGATGTAAAGTCATCGGGATTAACAACATTTCCTTTTGACTTCGACATCTTTGCACCCTGATTAGTAATTGTTCCCTGATGAACCAAAGTTTGAAATGGTTCATCGCTGTTAACAAGTCCGATATCTCTCAGGAATTTGTGAACAAATCTTGCATACAACAAATGCATTGTAGCATGCTCGGCACCACCGACATACATATCAACAGGAGTCCATTTATTTGCAAGTTGAACATCAAACGGAGCATCGGCTATTCTCGGATTAAGATATCGCAGATAATACCAGGAAGAATCAACGAATGTATCCATTGTATCAGGATCTCTTTTTGCATCAGTACCACATCTGGGGCATTTCACATTGATGAATTTCTCATTTCTCGCTAAAGGAGATTCTCCCCCTGGCTGAAAATCTACATCGTAAGGAAGTTCAACCGGTAAATCTTTTTCATCAACTGGAACCTCACCACAGTTTGGGCAGTGAATGATCGGAATCGGAGTTCCCCAGTATCTTTGTCTGGAAATCAACCAATCGCGCAAACGGTAATTAATTTTTCTTTTCCCAACACCTTGCTGTTCGAGATATTCAATTACTTTCTGAATTCCTTCATCTGATCTTAATCCATTAAACTGTCCTGAGTTTATCATTGTACCAACTTCAGTGAATGCAGATTTAAGTTCATCAGCTTCACTTGTTCCTCCCTGAAGTATAACTTTTCTTATCGGCAAATTGAATTTAGTTGCAAACTCAAAATCTCTTTCATCGTGTGCAGGCACTGCCATAACAGCACCGGTTCCATAAGTTATCAGTGCATAATCTGCAATCCATACAGGAACTTTTTCTCCGTTAACCGGATTGATTGCAAATGCTCCTGTTGGTACACCGGTTTTTTCTTTAACAGTTGATGTTCTTTCAATTTCAGTTAATGATTTAATTGAGTCACGATATTCCTCAACAACTTTTTTGAATTCTTCAGTTGTAATTTTATCAACCAATGGATGTTCAGGTGCAAGTACAACATAAGTAACACCGAAAAGTGTATCAGGTCTTGTTGTAAAAACTTTTATTTCATCATTGCTTCCAACAACTTTGAATACAACTTCAGCACCTTCGCTTTTCCCTATCCAGTTGCGCTGCATTGTTTTGGTTTTCTCAGGCCAGTTAATTTTATCAAGACCTTGCAATAATTCTTCTGCATAATCTGTAATCTTGAAAAACCATTGATAAAGATTTTTCTGTATAACCGGAGTTCCGCATCTTTCGCAAGCGCCATCGTGGACCTGTTCATTTGCCAAAACCGTCTGACAATCTGGACACCAGTTAACGGGTGCATTTTTTCTGTATGCTAATCCCCTTTTATACATCTGAAGAAAAATCCACTGATTCCATTTGTAATATTCAGGAACACAGGTCATAAGCTCAGCATCCCAATCGTACATACAACCCATTCGTTTCAACTGCTGTCTAATATCATTTATATTCTGCATTGTGCTGTCGAATGGATGGATTCCGGTTTTAATAGCATAATTTTCTGCCGGTAATCCAAAAGCATCATATCCCATCGGTTCAAACACATTGTAACCTTGTAACTTCTTAAATCTTGCCCAGCTGTCGGTTGGTCCGTAGTTGTACCAATGTCCTATATGAAGTTTTGCACCGGAAGGATAAATGAACATTACAAGTGTGTAAAGCTTTTTGCTGATATCGTCAAAATCAGTTTTGAATACTTTATTTTCTTCCCAGAATTTTTGCCATTTAGATTCTACAAGTTCAAAAGGATAACGCATTTTATCTGCTGAGTTTTGTTAAAAAATTGATTGCAAATTTACCGAATAACGAAGGTAATTCAAATGAATATTAAGTGTTCTATAACATATTTTCATCCGCTTAATGATTTGATTGACACTCATTCTCAACCAAAATATTTAGATTTACTTAAAGAAAATTTCAGGATTTAAAATGGAAAAGAAAGTAATCATCGAGTTCTTTAAAAGAGTTGAATTATTTAAAGATTTAACAAACGAACATCTAGATCAAATTATTGATAAAGTGTCAGTAGAAAACTTTCCTGCCGGCAAAAATATTTTCACTGAGAATAACATAAGAAAAAATCTGTTCGTTATTTATGATGGTGAAGTAGAACTTTATAAAAAATCTCCTTACGGATCGGAGCGCAGATTAGCAATTTTCGGCAAGTATGATTTTCTGGGTGAAGGTGCTCTGCTTGATGATTCACCTCATTCAACTTCTGCAAGAACGACTATTGATTCCACAATACTTGTTCTTTCGCGGGAAAAATTTAATGAGCTGATTAAAGAAAACAATGAACTTGCAATCAAAATACTTGGAAAGATTGCCAGAGTAATTTCAAGGCGAATGAGTTCTGCAAATACAAGAGTCGTGAATCTTGCAGCACAATATCAATCCGGAAGAACAAGAACTGAACATGATTTACTAGGTGATCGCGAAGTTCCCGAAGAATTTTATTATGGAATTCAAACTCTTCGAGCAATTGAGAACTTTAATATAAGTGGAATAACCCTGAACTTTTATCCGCATCTTATTGAAGCTCTTGCAATGGTTAAACTTGCTGCTGCAAAAGCCAATTATGAGTTGGGGCTTTTATCAAAACCTATTGCAGATGCAATTGTTCAGGCGTGCACGGAAATAATGAACGGCAAGCTTCACACTCATTTTGCGGTGGATATGATTCAGGGCGGAGCAGGAACATCAACCAATATGAATGCAAATGAAGTTATAGCAAACCGTGCATTAGAAATACTTGGTTATCAGAAAGGCGAATACAAATATTGTCATCCTAACAATCATGTTAATTTGTCGCAATCAACAAACGATGCATATCCAACAGCAATAAAGATTGCTCTTATAAATGCAAACAAAAAACTTATTGAGGTTTTGAAAGAATTAATCTCTTCATTTGAGAATAAAGCGAAAGAATTTTCTCACATAATAAAAATGGGGAGAACTCAGCTTCAGGATGCTGTGCCAATGACACTCGGGCAGGAATTTGAAGCTTACGCAGTTACATTAAAAGAAGAGATTCAGCGCTTAGAGCAGAATGCAAAATTATTTCTTGAAGTGAATATGGGTGCAACTGCAATCGGTACTGGCATAAATGCTCATCCTCAGTACAGTCAAAAAGTAATTAAGCACTTAAGAGAAGTAACTGGACTAGATATTGTTCTTGCTGAAAATCTTATTGAAGCAACTCAGGACACAGGTGCTTTTGTAATGTATTCTTCAGCAGTGAAGAGACTTGCAGTTAAACTTTCTAAAATCAGTAATGATTTAAGATTACTGTCTTCAGGTCCTCGGGCAGGATTTAATGAAATCAATCTTCCGCCGATGCAGCCGGGTTCTTCAATAATGCCGGGGAAAGTTAATCCTGTTATTCCTGAAGTTGTAAATCAGATTGCCTTCAAAGTTATCGGAAATGATCTGACTGTAACATTAGCAGCTGAGGCAGGTCAGTTGGAATTAAATGTTTTTGAACCGGTAATTGTTCAAAGTCTGTTTGAATCAATTGAGATGCTGAAAAACGGAATGATGACGCTTAAATTAAAATGCATAGATGGAATTACAGCTAACGAAAAACGATGCAGAGATTATGTTGAAAACAGTATTGGATTAGTAACTGCATTAAATCCTGTGCTTGGTTATGAAACTTCAACTCAACTTGCAAAAGAGGCACTTGAAACAGGAAAAGGAATTTATGAACTGGTGCTTGAAAAAAATCTTTTGTCAAAAGAAAAACTCGATGAGTTGTTAAAACCAGAGAATATGATAAATCCGAATTTGGTAAGATGATTTTCCCTTCGTGATACTTTCTGTTAACCTTCGTGCGCCTTAGTGGTTGATTTCCTTTTTTACCACAAAGCTCACAAAGTACTTCACGAAGAAACACGAAGGTTTATCGCAGCAAGATCATCTTTTTGGTTTGGATATAGCTTTGTCCTGAGATTGTCGAAGGATTGCCTGATTGTAAACGATAAAAATATATTCCACTCGATAATCCTTCAGCGTTGAATTCTACTTCATAATATCCTGGTTCTTTTTTTTCATTTACCAATGTTGCTACTTCATTGCCAAGTATATCATATATCTTTATTACGGTCTGAGCAAGCTCAGACCCTAAATCTGGTAACGTATATCTGATTTTCGTCATTGGATTAAACGGATTTGGGTAGTTCTGTTCTAATTTGTATTCCTTCGGGTCTGTGTAACTGAAGATGAATTGCTTTGTTATGTTTATTGTGTTGTTATCGGTTATTATAAATTCTATCGTGTCTGTCTTCGTTTTTCCTATGTTGTATTCAATATCAAAAGTGTAGGTTATTTCTTTTATTTCTCCCGGTT
>CALHAB010000204.1 GCA_937934185.1 uncultured Ignavibacterium sp.
CTGTCCCAAAAGAGGTAAAAAGTCATTGCGAACGAGTCTTCGAGTGAAGCAATCTTTATCTTTTAATTCAAAAATGAGATCACTTCACTTCGTTCGTGATGACAAAATTACTTTTTGGACAGCCCCGTTGGGGGTGAGGCAATGAACAAACGAGCTGATGCACTTGATGCCCTTCGGGGGTTTGCGATAATAACGATGATATTATCAGGAGCTATTCCTTTTTCCGGTCCTGCTGCTTTGCCCGGCTGGATGTATCACGCACAATTGCCGCCGCCTGATCACACTTTCAATCCAAATCTGCCGGGAATAACCTGGGTAGATTTGGTTTTCCCTTTCTTTTTGTTTTCAATGGGAGCAGCATTTCCTTTTGCTCTGAAGAGAAGACTTGAAAAAGGTGCAACTTATTTTAGTTTAATCTGGCAAGCTGTACAAAGAGGATTTCTGCTTCTTGTGTTTGCACTTTTCCTTCAGCACTCTAAACCTTATGCACTGAGCACAAATCCTGAAGCATTTCATTGGATAATGGGATTAGTTGGATTCATAATTCTTTTTCTTATATACTATCGCTATCCTGATTCAATAAACAAGAAGGTTATACTTCTCATTAAGATTTTAGTAGGAATCGGTGGAATAGTATTATTCTCACAGCTAACTTATACCAAAGGGCAGGGATTCCTTTTTAGCAGAAGTGATATAATTATATTAGTACTCGCAAATGTGGCTTTATTCGGAAGTATTATCTGGCTGTTTACTCAGAATAAAATTTTAATACGGTTAGGAATATTAGCATTCCTCCTTGCCTTCAGAATAACCCACAACATTGATGGCAGCTGGACAAAAATTATCTGGGATGCAACCCCAATTCCTGAAGTTTATAAGTTTTATTATCTGCAGTATCTATTTATTGTGATTCCGGGAACTATAGTCGGGGATTTCATTTACAATTGGATGAAAACAGAAACAACATCACAACTTGAAGAACGAAAAATAATTCCGACGATGTTATTTATTACGAGTATTTCAATCATAATTTGGAATTTATTCGGACTTTACTCAAGACTTCTGATTCTAAATCTGATTGGCAATATTTTTTTACTTTTTTCTACTTACTTAATTCTTAAAAATTCCAAATCCGATTTATTGCATTTTTACAAAAAGCTTTTCTATTGGGCAATGTTCTGGCTTTTGCTGGGATTATCTTTTGAGTCATTCGAAGGTGGAATAAAAAAAGACCCCTCAACACTAAGTTATTATCTGGTTACAACAGGTTTAGCTATTTTCTGCTTGATTTCCTTTTCAATCATAACAGATTATTTTAAGAAAAATAAAACAGTTCAACTATTGATTGACAACGGACAAAATCCAATGATTGCCTATTTATCGAACAGCCATATTGTTATGCCAATACTTGCATTAACCGGCTTATCATCTTTACTTAATTCGATGCTTATAAATCCCTGGCTGGGCTTTTTGAAAGGTTTAATTGTAACTTTAATTGCAGCAATTGTAACAGGTCTGTTTACTAAGAAAAAGATTTTCTGGAGAAGCTGATATCTGAATAAAAATTTTCAGAAAGATTATTTAATTCCAGATTCTTTTGATAAATGTCTGAACCAGAAATAATAAAGTCCTACCGAAAGAATTATCAGAATCAGTACAAGATAGAAAAACAAATCAAATCTTTTCAGAATTAGTGTCATTGAAGTCAGAAACAAAACTATCTGCCATGGCAGGGCAAAGCAAACTGCTATTATGTCCCGCTTATTCTCGGAATTTATCTTTGATTTCATTTCAGCAGGTAAAAGTGATTTAATTGGTTTCCAGAAACCGAATGGTCTGGTTGAATTATAAAAATTTATCAAAACTTCTTTGCTTGTTTTTTCAGTCAGAAGAGTTCCAACTACAGTTGCTGACAAAGAACTCAAAACTAAGATTGCAAATGAAAGATATTCCGTAGCATCCGGGTAAAATAGTTTTTGAGCTATTGCCGTTCCCATTCCGAATACAGTTCCGGTTGTAAAACCAAAACCATTCATCCTCCACCAGTACCATCTCAGCAGGAGCGGAACAATCATCCCTGCACCGAGGCCCATTGTTAACCAGCCCCAGATCTCATTTATGCTTTTAATTCCTGATGCAAGAAATAGTCCGGCTAAAACGATAAGTAAAGATGCAACTCTGCTGTGAATAATTAATTTCTTTTCATTCGCTTTAGGATTAATAAATTCCTGATAAATATCTCTAACCCAGTAAGATGCTCCTGAGTTAATGAGTGAACTGAATGTTGACATAGCCGCTGCCATCAATCCAGCAACCAATAATCCTTTAAGTCCGATCGGAAGAATATTGAAAATCACAGTTGGTAAAACTTTTTCGGGATCAGAAATAATTTCGCCGGAATTTATTCCATAAGAGATACCGAGCATCGCAATTGCTGCAATAAAAGGCCATCGAAACGAAAGTAAAAAAATCCAGAGTAATGAAAGTAAACCTGCTTCTTTATCACTTCTGGCAGCAAAAAATCTTTGAGCCATATAGCCACCGGTTCCGGCGCTTCCCTCAATTATCACTTTGATCAAATAAAAAAGTAAAGCTATTCCGAATAGATTGTAAATTGAGTAAGATGAATTCTCTGGAAAACTTAATTCCCACGATGGTAAAATATTTGTCCAGCTGTCTCTGTTAGTTTCTATTGGCAAGAAGCTGCCATCCTTTAAAGGAACTGAAATGGTAAATGTATCAGGAATATTTGCAGAGGTTAAGGCAATAGTACAAATTACAATTATCATTATAAAAATTATTACACCCTGAAAAACATCAGTCCAGACAACTCCCTGAAGTCCGCTGGCAACAGTATAAAGTGTAGTAAATGTAATTATAATTGCTGCTGCCCAAAACTCAGATGATAATCCAAAGTAGTTTGGGATACTGAGAACATCACCGATAAACTTTCCTGCGCCAACAGCAAAGTAAGAAACTATTGCTATTGTGATAATCAAGGTTGAAACTGCAGAAATAATTCTAGCTGATTTTCCCTGAATGCCTTCACCAAATCTGTAAGTCATCCATTCTGATAGAGTCATTACTTTTGAACGATGAGTCCACTTGCCCATAAATATCATCAGGAAAGCCATAATCAGGACAAGACCGCCGCGCATTTCAACGAAAAAGCCGACAGCACCAAATGCATAAATCAATGCAACATTTATCATTGTTCCGCTTACATCAAAATTTGATGCCATACCTGATGCACCCAAAGCCCACCAGGGAATTTTTCTGTTGCCAAGAAAATATGAATCAATTCCTGTTGATGCACGCTTTTCAAAATAAAATCCGATAGCAGTTATTATTATGAGATAAGCTGCTACAATTATTAAATCAATTATTCCCATAGATTCTTATTCGGAATTTCAGCTGTTTTCGGAACAGAATAATTTTATAATTGATATTATTCATTTGATTTCTGATAATAAAATCATTTCTTTTAATTCACTCAATTCAACGGGAGATTTTTTATCATCAATATTTACAACTATCAGATAACCTTTTAATTCGTTGAACTTCGATAAAACATTCATAAGTTTTATTTGGTCGCTTTCAATTAGTTTTCCTGTTTCTTCAGACCATATTTCTTTTGTTGTCAAACATCCCATTGACGGAGTGAAAGGGAAGTATGATTTATTTTTATAAAAGTTCGGATCAATTGTTGTTCCGTGTGCTATTATTTCATTGCGTCCGGCTTTACCAGCATAGTAAGCTTCATAAATTGGTAAATAACTTTTCCATGATTCCGGAAGTAAATTACTATACAAATCAGAATTCCAGATACTGTCATTTGTCAGATTATGAAAGTAAATAATCGGATTAACTTCGAACGGTAAAACTGTTTGAAGATTTGGGCTCGGGCCTATAAAAATATTTTTTGAAACATCTGTTCCCTGAATAGAGAGAATCCCTTCCGGAGTATTTCCATTTGTTATATACCCCGGTAAATCTGAAATCGCTCTTGCAAGTTGAGGAACAGAAAATATTTCTCCTTTATCATCTCTTAAAAATTTACCGTCAGTATTCTTTATGACAAGAAGACCGGGATAATCTCTGTTTATTCTTTGCAGAGAATAAATTACAATTTTATCTGAGCCAAAGTTTTTACTCAGCAAATCAGTTAATGGTGGTACTTTATTTTCACTTCGAAATTCTGTCTGTAAATCATATTTAAGCATTTTTATGATTGGATCTTCTTCAGGTCTCATAAATTTAGATTCGAATTCGTAAGTCAACTGCTTCAATGTATCTACAGAAACTGAGTCCCTTAAATAATGAATACACATTGCAAAAAGTTTTGAGTTACTCAAGTAAGGAATAAGTGATTTAATTTCCTGGATAAATTCATTTTGATAAAGCGAATATAAAACCTCGAGCAATGCCCTTTGAAACGCTAAAGAGCGATTCTGAAAATCAATCAAAGAATTTTTGATTGCATCATCTGTAGTCTGATTTCTGAATTGTATCAGCTCCATTGCCCAGAAAGCTGAAAGATATTTTTCTTCAGTTGAATCAGTCAGCGGTAGATTTAGTGATTGAATGATTGTTTGATTGATTGTTTTATTTAAAAAGTTTTCCCTTTCAGTTTTTATTGTTGACTCTGAAAAGAAATCTTCTTTTTTATAAATCTGCGAAGAGCATTGCTGAAAAAATAGAGTTATTAAAATCACTAGAATCAATTTCATAAGAATTTTCTCCTTCTTGAATCACAAGCTGGACAAGTATTTGCCGGACATAAAAGATTTTCATAATTATTCGAAAAGTAATTCATACCTTCATCAAACAATAATTTTATACTAATTAAATAAGAATCCAGGCCATTCCATTCATATTTTCTGATTTTGTTTTTCTCTGAAAGATACTTCTCAAAATTTACAAAACCTTTTGCACAACCGGGGATTTCTTTCAACTTCTGTTCTCCATCAATAGAAACTCCGATTGGTAAAACATTCATATATTCCCAGGGCGAATAGTCATGCCAAGGAACTTTAGCTGCTATTTCCAAATAATGGCAGTAGCTTAAAGAAGAAAAATCTGTTCCAAGCATAAGCACAAATGAATTCTGATGGTAAGTCAGCCATTCAAGAACACTGTCTTTTCCAAGCGGACTTTCAGGAGAATTTGTTTCCCTGATATCATCTGTTATCTTTCCCCACAAAGCAAATGAATGCGTCGGTGAACCGGTACGAATTACATCCTGACTGATTCTGAAAGTTTCAGAAAGTAATCCTACTTTACTTTTTGAATTTAATCTATC
>CALHAB010000205.1 GCA_937934185.1 uncultured Ignavibacterium sp.
CGTAATCTTGCACGGACTAAAAATTCTATCCTTTCTTTAAAATGCAGAAACAGGTGATTCTCCGCATCAGTATCACCGGAAACAATTTTGTCTATTAAAGATTTTTCATTCAGTTCAAATGGCATAACGAAATATTATGAACAAAATGAAAAATCACAAAAATAGTTTTCAATATTTCCTCTCAATCTGCAAATAAGTGATAGAATAACTAATAAAGACTTCTGAAAAATAGAACTTTAACTAAATGTCATTCTCATCCCAATAGGCCGGGAATCTATCAAATAATCAATGGATTCCCATTTACTATATTTTAAAATAAAAATAGGTTCAGTTCTTTTGATTGTAGAAAAGATTAAATCATTATATGTCATCCCCAAAGGGATTTTATTTACTTTTATTAACAATACATCTATAAATATCTCATCCCTAACGGGATTTATTTCTCTTAATCCCAGAGGGATGGAATATTTGTACAAACAGGAAGAAAAATAATAACAAAATGCCGTAGGCATAACATTAAATAATGCTAAACTAAATTAGAAAGCAAACAATTAGCTTATGTTAAATTATAATTTGATTCCCTTAGGTTGACTCCTATGCGTTTACACGGGAATGACAAATTGAATTTTTCATAAGGCTCTAACAATTAAAATAAAATAAGAAAGTGAGGAAAGCAGTATGAGAATAATTTACACTATCATTCTACTGGTGCTGTTAGCCATTTCATTTAGCAAAGCGCAGTGGCAGCAAATTAATTCAGGGTTACCTGGCTCATCAGTTTACGGATTAGCTTTTGATGGACAATACACTTACGCAGGAACATCAATTGCGGGCGTTTATCGTTCTTCCAATAAAGGTAACAACTGGATTTCTGTTAATAACGGATTGCCGCAAAATAATGCCTGGGAGCTGTATTCACATAACGATACTCTTTTTGTTGGTTTCTATGGACCTGGTGCTTTTCGTTCAACTGATCACGGAAATACTTGGGATACATTACTTGTTGGTTCACTTAACAGTTCGGTTAGAGGTTTTACTGCATTAAACAATTATTTGTTTGCCGCTACCTGGGGAAGTGGAATTTTCAGATCTTCGGATGGCGGAAATAACTGGCAGGCTGTAAACAACGGATTAAATTATTTAACATTCTGGGATATAATTTCTGTTAGCGATACTCTTTTAGCTGCTAGTGTAGGCGGCGGTATTTATAGATCAACCAACAATGGACAGAGCTGGGCACAATCAAATAACGGTCTTAGTGCAAATACATCTTATAGATTAACAACATTAAACAACTATGTTTATTTGGGAACAGCTTACAGCGGCGTTTATCGCTCATCTGATTTTGGTAAAAGTTGGGTTTCGTTAGGACCAAACAATCAAACTATATATGCTTTATTGGCTTATGATACTTTACTTTTTACCGGGACTGCTAATGCCGGGGTTTTTATTTCTTTTGATTATGGAAATACGTGGGATACATTCAATGAAGGTAACCCAAGCGGATCAATAGTTGAACTTATGTACGATGGAACATACATTTATGCAGCAACACTTGGCGGCGGTATTTACAAATATGATAAAAATAATGTTACATCCGCAGATGAAATTGCTTCAGTGACGCCAACTTTATTTGAATTAAACCAAAACTATCCAAACCCATTTAATCCAAGCACGAAGATAAGTTGGCAGTCGCCAGTAGGCAGTCATCAAACACTTAAAGTTTATGATGTCCTTGGTAATGAAGTTGCAACACTTGTTGATGAATACAGATCAGCAGGAAGGTATGAAGTTGAGTTCGATGCTTCAGGTTTATCAAGCGGAGTTTATTTCTACAAACTGCAAATCGGGACAAATATTCAATCGAAAAAAATGATATTGATGAAATAAAAATCACAATAATTTATTATGAAGTATCTTAAGGAAAAAAGTCTAATGAAATCAAACAACAAAAAATTTAACTTATCAACTCTTTTAATAATTTATTTATCATTTGTTCTTCTGTCCTGTTCAAAAGAAGACAGCGTTACTAATCCAGATGACAATAATCCTCCCGACCCTGCTGCAAACAAAGAAGTAAAAATCACCAGCTTCACTCCCGCGAAACCTATGTGGGGCGATGTAATTGAAATTACAGGGGAAGGTTTTCCGAACAACATAAATGATGTGAGTGTATTTTTCCCGGGCAACCAGCTTTCGCTAAGCGATTCTGTTCCCACCGGCGCAGATGGTTATACCTGCAGAGGAACAGTCTTGGAAACTTCACCAACAAAATTGCGAGTAAAAATTCCATATAATACCTTTACCAATTCACAAGGGAATCCGGCTCCGCTAACAAAAAACAATGGCTATGGACAAATTGCCGTTAAAGTTAAAGACAAACCTCTTTATACAACCGCTGAATACTATATCTATTTCAAATCGGTTCCTTATATAAACTGGCAGGGAATTAGTCCGGTGGGCATTTCAGGGGTATATATAAGGCCGGGTGAAAAATTTAAAGTTGAAGGAAAAGGATTTGGCATTACGACATCCGAGGGGACGCTTTCGGTTAACGGTACATCAATTCCAATCGACTCAGTTTGGTATAATGTAGTTGCTTACGGAGAAGGCTGTTGGAATATGATGGCAACTCTTCCCGCAAGCCTTGGAACTAAATCTAAGGATCTTAGCACTTATACCGTAAAATATGTTAGAAATAATCGTTCTGTGGAATACACATTACCCGGCTTATCGTTACCTAAATTATCTGTCAGCGGGACTACGCTTCCTGCAAATCTAACACCTACTTCTACAACAGATTTTCATATTACCGGTAAACATCTTTATGCAAATGTAGTCCGGTTTAAGGATGGTACTTTTTCAGAAGAAGTTGCGCTTACAGGTGCCGGCTTAACTGCAACAGATGTAACAGCATTTGTACCTCTTGGAAATTTATTACCCCGTGGTGATAGAACTTATACTGTAATATTATATGATACTATTCTGAATGAAAGCTATGGTATAATTGGTTCGGTGAGGGTAATACCATGATTTTTACAGCGAAAATGTTAATCATTCAGATATATTCAATCCAAACACAAAAATAAAATTCAGCATCCCGGATGTAGGGACAGGGCTTGCCCTGTCCGCTTTGAAGGTTTTATGATGTGCTTGGTAATGAAGTTGCAACTCTTGTTGATGAATACAGATCAGCAGGAAGGTATGAAGTTGAATTTCACTCGGCAGCAGGCAATAGGCAGCCTGCCTTGCCGTCAGGCAGGTTAGCAAGCGGAATCTATTTTTATCAGTTACTCGCCTCGGCTTTGCAAAGCAAAGACGGGAAAGAAGGTTCGTTTGTTGAAACCAAAAAGATCTTGTTAATCAAATAACTGCAACCTCTGTTTGCGTTTTTACTGAGATTAACCTTCAAGGTTTCAACACTTTGTTATTTTGAAAAACCTTGAAGGTTTTTTATTTGAATAGACAAAAAAATCCCGATGAGTTGAAGGAGGCGCAAACAACCCATCGGGAAGATAAAGCGACGAGCACAGCAATTATCAGTACGAGATGTCGCTTATTTCTATAAGCTCTGCTGTTCTGTCGTACCTCTTAAGATAATCTACAAACTCTTTATTAATAAATTTCTGATGCGTTTTCTCATAAGCTTTAAGATATTTTTCGACCTGCTTATGGGTAAGTTTACTTTTCATATAATTCTTTGCTTCATTATCATCGAAAAATATTCTGTAATAATATGTCTTCTTTGGTTTTGATTTGGCCTTTGCGGCATTTGTTTTTTTTGCAGGCATAGTTTTGTTCCTTTTATACTTATTAGAGTTATAGTCTTCCGCTTTTCTTAATTATTTCACGGGCAATGATTCCCTTTTGAATTTCATTTGTACCTTCAAATATTCTGTTGATTCGGGAGTCACGATAAATTCTTTCAATCGGAAGTTCCTGTGAGTAACCCATCCCGCCATGAATCTGAACAGCATAATCAACAATTTTATCCAGCGACTCAGAGCAGTAATATTTAACCATTGCCGATTGTCTTGAGATGTCTTTATGTAAATCATAATCAACAGCGGTGCGGTAAACGATGCTTTCCATATTGTAAATCATTACTGCCATTTCAGCCAGCATAAATTGTATTGCCTGAAATTGTGCAATCGGATGATCAAACTGAACTCTTTCTTTGGCATATTTAGTTGAAAGCTCAAGAAGCTCTTTTGAAACACCGAGACAAGCAGCACCCAAACCAAGTCTGCCGGCATCAAGTGTTTTCATTGCATAAATAAAACCGCGTCCTTCCTGACCGATTAAATTTTCTTTTGGCACTCTGACATTTTCAAAACTAAGAGCGTTTGTTACGCTGCCACGAATTCCCATTTTCTTTTCAGGTGGACCAGCTTTGAAACCAGGCCTGTCTGTTTCAACAGCAAATAATGTTATTCCTTTTTCAGTTCTTGCAAAAAGAGAAATGATATTTGCAATACCGCCGTTCGTAATCCAGAGTTTTTCTCCGTTAATAATCCATTCATCTCCATCAGGTTCAGCGTGAGTTTTAAGATGAAAAGAATCTGAGCCGGCCTGTGCTTCGGTTAATCCGAATGCAGCAATCTTTTCACCTGCAGCGAGAGGCGGAATAAATTTTTTCTTTTGTTCTTCAGTTCCACCAATAAAAATAGCATTAGTCCCGATTGACTGATGTGCTCCGATAAAAGTAGCAGTTGACATACAGCCGCGGGCAATTTCTTCCTGCATTATACAATAACCAACTTCACCAAATCCACCACCGCCGTATTCTTCAGGAAATGAAATTCCCAGAAATCCGAGCTCTGCCATTTTGCGAATAAGATCTTCTGGTATTTTTCCTTCCTGATCTATCTTTGAAGCGATGGGTTTAATTTCGTTGTTGGTGAAATCGCGGACGGTTTCTCTGAGCATATTCTGCTCATCGGTGAATTTAAATTCAAACATCAATGTTGCGCTTCCTTGAATTTGACAGTGAACATTTGCAAATAATATTCCACTATCATTCAACATAGGTAGATGCCTTTTTCAATTAAATACGCAGATTATATTGTGTTTTTTTTCATTAGTTAGAAGTTCGCTTCTTCTTTCTTCTAATTAGTGAGAAGATATTTTATATAACACAACTATTATAGCAGAGTTACTAATCTATCATTTATAAATTTTTCAGGGCGTAAATATGTTTTATTCTTCTCTGTGAACTGTCTCTGGTGAGAACGCTGGGATACACACTGCAACATACTCTGCACCACCTTCAAAAGGAGTGCTGTATCTAATCCACTCACCTGCTTTGGTCATTATTGCCGAACCTTCTTTAACATCAATTATATTTTCCTTTGTTTCAACCCGCAGAATGCCTTTCAACACAACAGTGTATTCATCAAATTCAGGTTGCTGCGCTGGCTCAACCCACCCGGCAGGACTTTTCATTTTAGCAATGCTTAGTTGTTTTGTGCTCGAGTTGATACGACCAAAATACTCTTCGATAATTTTAGGTTTGTTTCCTGCTGATGGAATTACTGTTGGTTTGTCAATAAGAACAGGCATTAATTTCCCTTTCTTGCTTTGGTTAAATAAAATTTAATATCTGTTATGAATATTGTTTCAGGTTCAACGGAAATTTTATGTTTTATTCTTTCAATACCCTTTTGATATTCTTCTTCCGAAAGATTAGCAAGCTGTGAGTTCATATGTTTTTTAAGAAAAGAGTCTGAGAATACTTCTTTTCCAACTCTTTCAGTATATACATAATCAACAATTGTTTGTTCTTCAAAATGAAGTCCAATCATTTCGCATAATCTTTTTGTTTCGCTTAATGATGGAAATCGGACTAAATCTTTTTCGTAAACATTTTCGAAGTATTCATATATATACCAACCTTTATCAATGTGCGGATCAACACCATAAATACAGATGATTCCGTCTGCAGTTAATGATTCAAAAGCTTCAGAAATAAATTTTTCTTTATTCGGGAAATGGTGAATGGCGTTTATACAAAAAATCATATCAAAAGTATTCTTCAGAAAAGGAAGTCTGCACGCATCAGCATTTGTAAGAGATAATTTTTTGTGTTCGGCAGCAGCAATTTTCAGCATTTCAATTGAGTAATCAAGTCCAAATAACTTTTTGTTTAATGAGGTCAGTGCTTTCAGCCATCTTCCTGTGCCGCAGCCAATTTCAAGAATTGATTTAATCTTCTGATCGGAGACAATACTTAAAAGCGATTGTTCAACTCCGGTCAGATATTTTGATTTATATCTTTCATCATAAACCGATGCAATTTGGTTGTAGTTTGTTTTTGAATTCATAACATTATTTTCTTTTCAGGTGCAAAGTTAAAAAGAAGATAAAGGACTCAAAATTATTGTTATGAAGTCTGATGAGAGTATTTTAATGATTATAAAAAAATAAATTATCAAGGAGTAAAAATGAGATTTAATATTATCATATCGATATTGATATTCAGCTCTGGTTATATGTTGGCACAAAATCAGGATGAACTTAAAATTCAAATCGAAAAGCTGAATAAAATTTATGCTGAATCGATGATTAACAACGATACAAAAACTATGATGTCACTCTATACAGATGATGTTGTTTCACTTCCAAGTTATCAGCCGATGATAAGAGGAATTGAAACTCTGAGATCATTAAGTGAGCAGGCAGAAACCTCTGAGTGGAAAACCACATCGTTCGAAATGAAAACTACGGATTTAATTACTGCCGGAAATTTTGTGATTGAAATAGGCAATTATAAAATGACTATGGCTGGTCCGAATGTCCCTGACTGGAGCGATGAAGGAAAATATATAACTGTTTGGGAAAAACAGGATGACGGAAATCTGAAAATAAAGATTGAGATGTGGAACACAGATTTGAATCCCTGGCTTCAGATGCAGCAATCGGAAAGTGAGCAGCAATAATTTCAGGATTTGCTGTTGAGGAAGTTTAATCCTTAACAGCAAATCATCCTGATTAGTACTTTTCCAAAGCGAAGTATTCTAACTTTCCTTCACGATTGACTGAAGGTCCGAACATTTTTTTTAAAACTTCTTTCCGATACTCGAAAATTTCCAAAACTTTATTTCTTACAAATAAGCTGTTAGCTATCCTTCCTAAAATTCCAAATGGAACAACATAGGTTACAATATCCTGCATCTCAACACCGACATCAGGAATATCCGTAAAGATGTGTTCGTGATGCCACATTTTATATGGACCGAATCTCTGTTCATCCACAAAATAAAATGGTTCGTTTACATGCGTAATTTCTGTAACCCAGGTTTGAGGAATATTAAACATCGGTCTTACTTTGTAAGAGATAATCATTCCGGCATACATTCTGTTTGGTAAATCTGAAGTGATTTCAAAATTCAACCATTTCGGAGTAATTTTTGAAAGGTTTTTGGGATCAGAGAAAAATTTCCAAGCCGTTGATAAGGAAACCGGCAAAATTTGCGACGATTTAAGTTGATAAATTTTCATTTAAATTCCATATTGTTAATGTAAAAAGTAAACAAGTTGAATTAAATAAAAATTCCATTTGTATGAAAATAACTTCTATCGGGGAGGTTCTATTCGATCTTTTCCCAAATCATAAAAAACTTGGCGGCGCTCCGCTCAATTTTATTATTCACATCCACAAACTTACAGGCGAAGGTAATTTAATCAGTCGTGTTGGCAAAGATATTCTTGGTACAAAAGCAATTGATGAAATTAAATTTGCCGGACTTAATACAGACTACATTCAGATTGACAGAATACATCCTACTGGTGTAGCAAATGTAACATTAGATTCAAACGGGAACCCTGAATTTGAAATAGATATTGACAGAGCATTTGACTATCTCGAACTTACAGATGAAGTTAAAGAACTTGTATCACAAGAAACCAACTGTTTATATTTTGGAACCCTTGCTCAGAGGTCGGAAGTTTCCCGCAACAGCATTCAGTCACTTTTTAACAATCGTGATATAAAATATTTCTGCGATCTGAATCTCAGAAACGATTTTTATGATGAGGAAATTATTTCCGAATCACTAAAGACTGCGGATTTTCTCAAGGTGAATTACAAAGAAATGGGTTTATTAAATGACCTTATAACTCAGATTGATTATAATACAGAAAAAGTTGCTTATGAATTGATGGAACAGTTTAATATCAGTATGATCGCAGTAACCAGAGGCAAAGATGGTTCTACAATTTTCGAAAATGGTAAACGATATGATTATACATCAATTGATGTAAAAGTTAAAGATACAACCGGTGCCGGAGATGCTTTTGCTGCGATGCTGTGTTTAGGTTATTTGCAAGGTCTTGAGATAAACAGAATTAATAAACTTGCAAATGACTTTGCAGGTGAAATCTGTATGATTGATGGAGCAATACCAAAGAACGACAGAATTTATGATAACTTCAGAGAACTAATCGGTATTTATTAGCGAGTTAATTTTTTTATTGATGTTGTACAAAATTTATTCAATGCTACTGTAAATCTTTAATTTATATTCAAATTAAAAAAGTCTCATATTTTATCAATAATTCTATAACTTAAATACAACAGGAATCGTTATCTGAACACGCACATTTTTTCCGCGTTGTTTGCCAGGTGTAAACTTTGAGCTTTTAACCGCATCAAGAGCAACTTCATCACATCCGGAACCAATACCCTTTATAACTTTTGCTTTCGCTACATTTCCGTTTTCATCTATTATTGCCTGAATCAATACCTTGCCTTCAACACCAAGTCTTTTTGCAATTTCCGGATATACAATTTTTTTCTGAATATTCGCCAATCCGCCAATCGGCTGAGGCGGCTCTTCGACTGCTACAAAGAATGCGGGCTCTTCGGTAAC
>CALHAB010000206.1 GCA_937934185.1 uncultured Ignavibacterium sp.
TGCCACCAGGGCGGAGTTATAATAATTGTCAAAGATTTTATATCATTACTCCAGACACCGTCACTGTTAGTAGCTTTTAATTTGAAAACATATCTGCCGGGATTAAGATTTGTGTAAGTTACAAATCTGTTTTTGGTTTCAATATGCCAATCTTTATCAAAACCCTCAAGCAGATAAGAATATTTAATTGACTGCGGAGAGTTAAAATCCAATGCAGTAAATTGAACCGAGAAGACATTATCGCTGTGGCTGAGAGTTATTTCGTTTGCAAATAAAATGCTTGACTTCAGATTATAGTCTTCTGATATTTTAACTGATTTATTGAATACCCTGAAATCAGTGATAAGAATCTGCGGAGAATAATCAGATAGTTTTATTTGGTCAGGATTGAAGTAATTTAATCCTGATTTACTTCCCATCAATATCCATCCATTATCAAGAGCGAGTGCTGATGAAAGATTGATGTCGTTACTTACTAAACCATCGGATGTATTAAAGTTTATAAATTTTTCAGTTATAACATTAAATAATGAAATTCCCGAGCTTGTTCCAATCCAGAGATTTCCGTTGTGATCTTCAACTATTGTTTTTATGGAATTGTCGGGTAATCCATTAATTGTTGAATAAACTTTTACTGTTGTATTGAACAAAATCCCTTTGTCAGTTTCATTGATTATTATTTTATTTAAACCGTTGTTGGTTCCAATCCACAGAGTTGTTTTATTGTTTTCCCGATAAATCTTTGATTCGCATATTGAGTAAATACTGTTGCTGCTAAGTTTTATAAGAGAATTATTATCGGTAGTAAAATGCAGGAATTTATTTTGTGACTCATCAAATAAATTTAATCCTCCGCCGTTTGTGCCGAACCACATCCTTTTTTTGCTATCCTGATAAATTATCCACACATCATCAAAGCTTAAACTCGCTGTATCATCATTACTGTGCAGCCAGGTTGTAAAATTTTTTGTTTCAGGATTTAATAAAGCTAAACCTAATCCCCAGTATCCAATCCATATTTTATTATCATCATCAGCATAAATTGATTTATTAAATAAACGTGAAGGTGATCGGGTTCGCTTATCAACGAATTTCCAATCTGTTAATTTTTTGGTGGTACTGTTAATTTGATAAAAACCTTCTCCATAAGTTCCAATCCAGAGATTGTTTTTTGAATCTGCCGATAGTGACCAGATGTTAATATCCGAAAGCGGAAGATATTTTTTAACCGATATATTACTTACATCTTTTGAAGAATAATAGAGTCCTTTTTCTGTTCCAAACCAAATTGTGCCATCAGATGTTTTTGCCAAAGCGTTAATGCTAAGATCGCGGAGGGATTCATTGTTCAGAAAGTTTAAGCTTTGTAACAAGCTGTAATTGAATTTCATTCTTTGCGGAGAGAATTTTGCCAATCCGTTATCCGTTCCTATCCAGATAACGCCGGACTTATCACGATAAATTTTATTAATGCGATTGCTCGGCAGACTAAATGGATTATTTTTTTCTGTAAGAAATCTGTCCACTCTTCCGGTTGATAGATTATATCTCAATAATCCCGCATAAGAATCTATCCATAGAAGCTTTTGATTGTTGTAGATTTCCGGGATAACATTTCCACTTCCGGTTCCAAACTGGATTTTATCAGGGTTAGGAATTAAATAGCGCTTAAATTCTCGTTTTGTGTAATCATAACTTGTTAGATTATCAGCGGTCCCAATCCACATAATATTGGAATCAGTTTTATCAATTGTAAGATTCCAAACTATGTTGTCTGAAAGTGAGTTCGGATTTTCAGCACTCTTTTCAAACCGTTGAAAATTTTTTAATGAGATATCAGGAGTAAATTTGCTTATTCCGTGATAAGTTGCTATCCAGAGATTTCCGCTTCTGTCACGAGTAATTGATGATACATAGTTATAACTGATAGTTGATGAGTCAAACGGATTTGATTTCCAGTTTCTGATTTCATTTGTTTGGGTATCAAGTAAATACAAACCGCTTCTGTAAGTACCAAGCCAGATTTTATTTTTATCATCAACATAAATTGTTGTGATTGTATTTTCTTTTGTTATTTCAGAAGCAATGTACCATTTACTGAATTTTTCAGTCAGCGGATCGTAACAATTTAACCAGCCAGTCTTGGTTCCAATCCATAGTTTGCCTGACTTATCAACAGCCAGCGACCAAACGGAATTATCTGAAAGAGAGTTTTTGTCATTCGGGTCATTTCTGAAAACTTTTAATTCATATCCGTCATAACGGTTAAGACCATCATCAGTTGCAATCCAAAGGAAACCTGAACTATCCTGAATAATATCATAAATCAAATTATTTGAAAGACCTTCGTTGGTTGAAATTCTTTCGAAGTGAATTTTCTGAGAGTATAATTGAAAACAGCAGACTGAAATAATCAGAATAAAATAAAAAGTATATCTGAATTTCAGATTGCTATTCATAATAGTTAAATATTCATTTGTTGATTGTTTATATCAAAAAAGATAACAAGGCAGAAAGATATAGTTTCTGTAATTCCACCTTGTTTAAACAAAGTTATTTTAATGAAAAAAGCAACAACAGATAAATTCTTTTATTTGCTAAAGGTAAAAGAATGTGAAAGCATAGTTTCGTTATTATTAAATTTGAAATGAATTTTTAATTAAAGGGAAACGAGAATGAAAAAATTCTTTTTAGTTATTTTTATATTATCCTTATCAACCATCTATGCGCAGATTAATGTAACACCTAAACCACAAAAGGTTGAACTGCTTTCCGGAAGTTTTAGTCTAATGCCGGAAACTAAAATCTTCTTCACTTCAGAAACAAAAGAAATTAAAGATTACTTTAACAATTATTTGAAGTCTGAATTTGGTTTTGAACTTGATTCAACTGAATTACCGCACAAACATAAATCAGTGCAGTTAATCATCGATCAGGTTGAAGGGATAAATATGAATCCCGAAGGATATTATCTTCTTGTTGATGAACAGGAAATTGTTATTAAAGCAAATAAAGAAAAGGGTTTGTTTTATGGGATTCAAACTTTGAAACAGTTAATTCAATCAAGTGATAAAACCCGCGAGATAAAAATACCTTCTGTGGAAATTTATGATTATCCCAAATTCAAATGGCGCGGACTAAATCTTGATTGTTGCCGGCATTTTATGACTAAGGATTTTATAAAGCGATACATAGACTTACTTGCTTTTCAAAAAATGAATGTACTCCACTGGCATCTGACAGAAGATCAGGGCTGGAGAATTGAAATAAAAAAATATCCTGAACTCACAAAGGTTGGTGCTTTCAGAAAATATGATGATGGAACAGTTTACGGCGGATTTTACACTCAGGAAGACATAAAAGAAATTGTAAGTTATGCTGAAAGCAGATTTATTACTGTTGTGCCCGAAATTGAAATGCCCGGACATTCGACAGCAGCTATTGCAACTTATCCCGAACTTTCCTGCACGGGCGGACCATTTGAAGTCGGAACTCTCTGGGGTATTTATAAAGATATTTACTGTGCCGGAAACGAAAAGACATTTGAATTTATTGAAGATGTTCTTTCTGAAGTTATTGAATTATTTCCTTCGAAGTATATTCATATCGGCGGTGATGAAGCACCGAAAGACAGGTGGCAGAATTGTCCTAAGTGTCAGCAGAGAATTAAAGAAGAAGGACTTGCTGATGAACACGAACTTCAAAGTTATTTTATAAAACGCGTTGAAAAATTTCTTAACTCAAAGGGAAAAGAAATTATCGGTTGGGATGAAATACTTGAAGGCGGATTAGCTCCCGGCGCAACTGTCCAATCATGGCGCGGAACTAAAGGTGCAATTGAAGCGGCAAAAATGAATCATGATGTAATTGTTTCCCCAACCAGTCATTGCTATTTCGATTATCCGATTGAAACCACAGATGTTCC
>CALHAB010000207.1 GCA_937934185.1 uncultured Ignavibacterium sp.
AATAATTTTTTCAAGAAGTGGAATCAGATTGTAAATAATAAGTTTGTGCGAATAATACTCAGAAGAAATCAGATGAATTCTTTTTATTTCTTCTTCAATTTTAATGAGTATTGAAGGATCTTTCTGCCCCTGCATAAACTATCAACAAGATGTGACTTATCTAAAATAAGAATTTTTAATAAAAAATTTCATTAGTG
This sequence comes from uncultured Ignavibacterium sp., assembly GCA_937934185.1. GTDB lineage: Bacteria > Bacteroidota > Ignavibacteria > Ignavibacteriales > Ignavibacteriaceae > Ignavibacterium. The sequence continues at coordinate 198 of CALHAB010000207.1, forward strand.
CATTAGCCAATTTCTCAAAATTAAAATACTTCAATTTGTAATCACATTATTTTAACAACAGGGATTTAATCTCCCGCTTAGCTCTTTCAAGATCCAAATTCTCTCTCATTAATTTTAAAGCTATCTCCTCGCTGTCAGCGTTTTCAATTGCTTTGAGATTTGCTGAAATTTTTATATCAATTATCAGTTGTTTGTATTTAATTATCAAATCAGTTGCATAGCGATACAAATTATTTTCTGCACTGACAGAAGGATGATTTTCCAGCCAGCTTTGACTGATAGTGTATTGTTCAATAGTTATTTCCCTCAGATATGATTGAGTATCATCATCGAATAAAGAAATCAAGTCGGCCGGATTAAGATTTTTTTCCTCTGAATAATACTGCTGAAGTTTACTGAAAATTTTTCTGTGTATCTCAAGCTCGAGAGTTTCAGGATCAATTTGTTCAGAAATTAATTCAAATATTGTTTCATCATTCTCAAACATTAGTCTGATAATTTCTTTCTCGGTGTTATAAACTTGTGGAGGAACTTTTTTTATTTCAGGTGCAATTAAAGTTTCTGCAGATTTAATTTCTTCTTTATAAATTCTTTGAGTTTGAGTTCGGGCTGTTTTCTTTTCTTGTTCCAATGCCTTTTCAAGTTCCTTTTCAAGAAGCTTTTCTCTCAGATTAAATTTTTTTGCAATTGTTTTAATAAGAAGATTTCGCTTCAGCTCATCATCAATAATTGCGATAGGTTTTACCAGCTCACGAATTGCTTCGGCTGCTTTGGTGGGATCATTGAACATTCCCTGCTTTTCATAATAAGCAGTCTGATATTCTAAAAAATTTTCTGAACGTTTTATTACTTCTTCAAATTCATCTTTACCATATTTATTTACAAATGAATCAGGATCTTCACCGGAAGGAAGCGTTGCAATCTTAACATCAAAATCTTTGCGCAAAAGTATTTCTATACTTCTCATAGAAGCTGAAATTCCGGCTGTGTCAGCATCAAACAGAAGCACAACATTTTTCGTATATCTTGATAATAGCTGTGCCTGATCATCTGTTAAAGCTGTGCCTGAAACTGCAACTACATTTTTAATTCCTGCCTGATAAAGCGAAATCAAATCCATATAACCTTCAACTATGATTGCTTTATCAAGTTTGCGGATTTCATCTTTAGCAAAGGAAAGCCCGTATAAGATTCTGCCTTTAACATAAATAATTGATTCAGGTGAGTTGATATATTTTCCGCCGGTATCATCTTCACGAAGTTTCCTTCCGGCAAATGCGACAACTCTTCCGTTCGGAGAGAATATCGGAAAAATTATTCTTCCGGCAAGTTTATCATAAACCCTTCCGTCTTTGTTTCTGCCAATTAAACCAAGCTGAAGAGCTTTTTCAAGATCAATATTTTTTTGTTTTAGAAAACTGACTAAGTTTTCCCATCCGTTCAAAGCATAACCCAAACCAAAAGCTCTCATAGTCTGAACTTTAATATTTCTTTTCTGAAAATAATCTCTTGCAATCTGTCCTTCTTCATCATTCAGAAGATTGTTTGAAAAGTATTTTGCTACCTCTGTGTTGATATCGAAAAGAATTTCCTGTTCAGATTGGCCTTCCCGGACAGATTCGTCGTAGTTAAGTTCTATACCCAATTGCTCAGCAAGTTCCTGTACTGCTTCAATGAAGGAAATTTTTTTATACTCCATTAAAAACTTAAAAACATTTCCGCCATTGTGACAGCCAAAACAATGATAAATCTGTTTTTCATCGCTAACAGTAAATGAAGGAGTTTTCTCTGAATGAAACGGACAAAGTCCGATATAATTTCTACCTCTTTTTCTTAATTGTACATATTCCGAAACTATATCAACGATATTAGCAGAGTTTCTGATTTCTTCTATTTTAGATTCTGATATTCTCATATCTCAAATATACAAAGTTTGAAGCTTACTAATTTTCGGTTTTCTGCATCGGCTTTATTCTGTTTATATTTGCCTGAAATTAAATGCATATATTTGATAAAATGGCTTGAAACTATTTAACTGATTTTAAGGTTTTAACACTATATGGAAACTAAAATTGAAAATCTGAAAAAATATTGCAACAGTTTAACTAAATATTCAAGATATAAAACAAGAGAAGTTTATATCGGTGACATTCCTTTGGGCGGAAATAATCCGATTCGTATTCAATCAATGACCACAACAGACACGATGAATACAGAATCAACGGTTGCCCAGACAATCAGAATGGTTGAAGCTGGTTGTGAATATGTCAGAATAACTGCTCCAAGCATTAACGAAGCAAGAAATCTTGAGAACATCAAAAAGGAACTTCGTAAAAGAGGATATAATGTTCCTCTGATTGCTGATATTCATTTCACTCCAAATGCAGCGGAACTTGCTGCAAGAATTGTTGAAAAAGTTCGTATCAATCCGGGCAATTATGTTGATAAGAAAAAATTTGAACTGATTGAATACACTGATGAAGAATATAACGCTGAGCTTGACAGAATAAGAGAAAAGTTTGTTCCATTGGTTCGCATTTGCAAAGAGTACGGAACTGCACTGCGGATTGGTACAAATCATGGTTCGCTTTCCGACAGAATTATGAGTCGTTATGGTGATACTCCTCTTGGTATGGTTGAAAGCGCTCTTGAATTTTTAAGAATATGTGAAGATGAGGGATTCCACAATATTGTTCTTTCGATGAAAGCAAGTAATCCGCAGGTGATGGTTCAGGCATACAGACTTCTTGTAAACAAAATGGAAGCAGAAGGAATGAATTATCCGCTTCATCTGGGAGTAACTGAAGCCGGCGGCGGAGAAGACGGAAGAATTAAATCTGCTTTGGGAATCGGTGCTTTGCTTGAAGATGGATTGGGAGATACAATAAGAGTTTCTCTGACTGAGGATCCTGAATTTGAAGCTCCCGTTGCTATTTCACTTGCGAACAGATATAAAGGAAGAGAAAATCATCAGCCGATTAAACCAATTGATGAATCGCCAATTGACCCATTCAACTATAATAAGAGAAAAACTTTTGAAGTTCTCGGCATTGGCAGTTCTAATGTCCCAAGGGTTGTTGCGGATTATTCAGATAGAAAAATAAATTCTCAAAAAGATTTGGAAGATATTGGTTATACTTATGATGAACCAAGCGACAAATGGTTTTTATCAGATACAGCCGCTGATTTGATTTATCTCGGAAAAAATCTTCTACCGTTTGATTGTCCAAATGGATTAAAGGCATTATACGATTTTGAAATCTGGCAGAAACTTGAAAATCCATATAACAGTTATCCGGTTTTTGGTTTTAATAATTATCTGAATGCTGATAAAAAATCGGAAGAATTAAACTTTGTGAAGGTCAACTCTGAAATTCTTGAGAATGAAAAATTAAATTCGATTAAGAATGATAATACAGTAGTCTTCATAGTGGAAACAAATAATCTTCACGGAATGGCAGATCAGAGAAGGATTTTATTTGAAATGATTTTACAGGATTCTCAGAATCCTGTAATTATTAAAAGAGATTATGATAAAATTTCATTTGAGAACTTACAGCTTTATTCTTCAACAGACCTTGGTGCTTTGCTTATTGACGGACTCGGTGATGGAGTATGGCTGAATGTTAAAGAATTGACCAGCAGTGAAACGGAATCAGGATTATATGTTAAAAGTTTTATCAGAAAATCTGAATCAAAAGAAAAAGTAATAAACAGATTACTTTTCAACATACTTCAGGCAGCAAGACAAAGAATTTCAAAAACAGAATATATTGCTTGTCCAAGCTGCGGAAGAACCTTATTTGATCTTCAGGAAACCACAGAAATGATCAGAAAACGCACTGAACACCTGAAGGGAGTCAAAATTGCTATTATGGGCTGCATTGTAAACGGTCCCGGCGAAATGGCAGATGCTGATTATGGATATGTTGGCTCCGGAGTAGATAAAATTACACTTTACCGTGAAAAAAACATCGTCAGAAGGAATATCCCTACAAAAAATGCTGTTGATGAGCTGATAAATCTTATAAAAGAAGACGGTAAATGGGTTGAGCCGTGATTTTAGTCTCAACGACTTCATTGGATATTTTGGACTATGATATTATATTTATAAACCAAATTATGAGAAGACTAAATCCAAAAGAATTGAAGCTACTTTCGATATCACAAAAAAATCTTCAAAACTTAAGTAGAAAATTTTAACGAAAATGCACCCCATAAAAGGGTGCATTTTTTTTGCATTATGACGATTGAAAATATTACAAAATACATAGAAAGCTGGGCACCAAAAGGAATTGCCTGGGAAAGAGATAATGTTGGTTTGCAGATAGGCACATCACAACAAGAATTAAAAAATATTCTGCTTTGTCTTGATGTTAACAATAATGTTGTTGAAGATGCTATCAAGAAGAAGTGCAATCTGATAATCAGTCATCATCCTCTACTTTTTAATCCTATCAAAAAAATTACTTCAGGCGATAAAACTTCAGATATAATTACAAGCTTAATAAAAAACGAAATTTCACTTTATTCCGCACATACAAATTTAGATTTTACCAAAGATGGAGTCAGCTTTCAGCTTGCAAAAAAGCTTGGACTTAAATCAATAAAATTTCTGAAAAACATATCAGGAAATCTTTCGAAGCTTGTGGTATTTGTACCAATTGGTTTTACAGAAAAAGTTGCTGAAGCAATCCACAGTAGTGGCGGAGGTATTATTGGCGAATATACCAACTGCAGTTTCAGATTAATTGGTAAAGGAACTTTTCGTGGCTCTGATAAATCAAATCCAGCGATAGGAAATAAAGGAAAATTAGAGTTTGTTGATGAAGTAAGACTTGAAATTCTTGTTAACAATTTTGATTTACCAGATGTAATTGCTTCTATGAAGAAAGCTCATCCTTATGAAGAAGTAGCTTATGACTTATATCCACTTGTAAATGAAAATGTAAATTATGGAATGGGCGCAATCGGAATACTCGATAAGGATTTAACGCAACAAGAATTTCTTGAATATGTCTCAAGAAAACTCGGAATAAAAAATTTCAGATATACAACCGGCAGAAATAAAAAGATTAAAGTTGTTGCTGTTTGCGGCGGCTCAGGAAGTGATTTGCTAAATACTGCAATTCAGCAAAATGCAGATACTTTTATAACCGCAGATGTTAAATATCATACATTTCAGGATGCTGAAAAGAAAATCCTCTTAATTGATGCGGGACATTACGAAACAGAAATTTTTATTCTTGATGAAATTGAAAAAAGATTAAAACAGTTTCTTAATAAATCACAAAAAGAAGTTTATAAATTTAAGGGCACAACAAACCCTGTAAGTTTTTTTAATAACTAAGGAGTAATAAAAATTGCAAACGCGATTAAAAATTTTGTATCAACTACAACTGATTGATGATCAACTTGATGAACTTGAAGAACTTCGCGGTGATCTTCCCAATACAGTAAATACACTTAAATCTCAGATAAACGAACTTCGCGATGAAGTTAAAAAGAAAGAGAAGGAAAAGGAAGAATCACTCGAAAGAAGACAACTGAATGAAGAAGAAATTGAAAAGCTGAAAGAGAGTCAGAAAAAATTCAAAGCACAGCTTTATCAGGTAAGAAACAACAAAGAATATGATGCTCTTACAAAAGAAATTGATCATACAGAAGAAACAATAAAAAGACTTGAAGCTGAAAATGATGCTCTTGCCGATAAGAGTAAAACTTTAAGCGCGGAGATTGAAGAGATTCTTCCTAAAGTTGAAGAGCTCGAAAAAGAACTGAAAGAAAAAGAAGCTGATCTTAAAGAAATTATCAAAGCAAATGAGAAGGAAGAAAACAAGCTTCTGGAAGAAAGAAAAAAAGTTGAAGCGCAGGTAAGAAAACCAGACCTTTCAGTTTATACAAGAATCAGAAAAGCTAAAAAAGGCAGAGCTGTAGTAACAATTAAAAGATCTGCCTGTTCAGGATGTCATAACATAATTCCTTCTCAGCGTCAGCTTGAGATAAGAAGAAACGATAAGATATTTACCTGTGAATATTGCGGAAGGATTCTGGTTTCACAGGAAATTGCTGAAGAAGCAGAAAAATCCAGATAAGTGTCTGAAACTGTCTGCTGATTTAAGTCAGACAAATAATTATATTGACTTATGAATTAAGTTCAGATACTTACTTAAAATTTAAATTAGTAATTGGCAGACCTGTCGTAAAGCGATTGGTCATTTTAAAGAATAATCTGATAGACAAACCGGGCAATTGCTTCCCGACTTGTCGGGATGAGGAAAGTCCGAACTTCATAGAACAGGGTGCCGGATAACATCCGGGTATCCCGGAAGGGATAACTGATAGTGCCACAGAAAATATACCGCCTCGGCTTCGGTCGGGGTAAGGGTGAAAAGGCGAGGTAAGAGCTCACCGCTCCGACAGTAATGTCGGAGGCACGGCAAACCACACCCGAAGCAAGGTCAAGTATAAAGATCGTTTCTCTTCGGAGAAATAGGGTTGTTCGCTTGAATGATCACAATAGTGATCGCGATCTTTGGGTAGACCGCTGGAACCCGGCAGTAATGCCTGGTCAAGATAAATAATTGCCATCCCTCTGCGGGATTACAGAATTCGGCTTACAGGTTTGCAGCTATCAGATTTGTTCTTTCAAAATCTTAAGTAACTATTTATGATCAACAAACGCTGGAAAATTAAAGAAGTTGAAGACTCTTTTACCATAAAAACCCTTTCCGAATCGCTGAACATTTCAGAAGTTCTTGCTAAACTTCTTGTTCAGCGGAATATCAAAACATTCTATCAGGCAAAAAAATTTTTCCGACCTTCTTTAGAATATCTGCATGATCCTTTCTTAATGAAAGGAATGGATGTAGCCACCAGAAGAGTAATTAGAGCAATTACTGAAAATCAACTCGTGTTTATTTACGGTGATTATGATGTAGATGGAACTTGTGCTACTTCATTGCTTTATCTTTTCTTAAAAGAACTCGATGCCAATGTTGACTTTTATATTCCTAAAAGACTTGAAGAAGGATATGGGCTTTCGAAAGAAGGAATTGATTTCATAAAATCTAAAAATGCATCGCTTGTTATAACTGTAGATTGCGGTATTACCGCAGTTGAAGAAACTGATTATGCAAACTCTGTGGGACTTGATGTAATTATCTGCGACCATCATCAACCCAAAGATGAAATTCCAAGAGCACTTGCTGTTCTTGATCCATTGATTCCTGAATGCAATTATCCATTCAAATATTTATCAGGTGCTGGTGTTGCATTTAAGTTAGCACAAGGTGTTTCTGAAAAAATTGGTAAGCGTGAGCTTCCACTGGAATATCTCGATTTGGTTGCACTTGCTGGTGCGGCAGATATTGTTCCTCTTGTTGATGAAAACAGAATTCTTGTTAAAGCCGGTCTTGACAAAGTAAATCAGAATCCACGCGCCGGAATTGAAGCATTGATTAAAAGTGCAGGACTTCAGCCCGGAACTTTGACTTCTGGTCAGGTTGTTTTCACAATCGCACCAAGAATTAATGCAGTTGGAAGATTAGGCGATGCAAGAAGAGCCGTACAACTTCTTATTACAAATGACCCTGATGAAGCTCACGAACTGGCAAAGGTTCTGGAAAGTGAAAATTATGAAAGGCGCAAAATTGATGTTGATACTTTTGATGATGCGAATCAACTTGTTGAAAATTGTATAGATCTTAGAAATGAACTTGCAATTATTCTTCATCAGGAAGAATGGCATCCGGGAGTTATTGGAATCGTAGCATCACGATTGGTTGAGAAATATTACCGCCCGACAATTATGCTGACAACAATTGATGGAGTTGCAAAAGGTTCTGCAAGAAGTATAAGCAATTTTAATATTTACGAAGCACTTCAGAAATGTGAAGATATACTTCTCCATTTCGGTGGTCATCAGGCAGCAGCAGGACTTGCAGTTGAAATTGATAAGCTTGAAGAATTCAAATCAAGATTCAATGAAATTGTAAAAGCTACTATTACTGAAGATGACTTGTATCCAGAAATTCTGATAGACTCTCCATTGAAATTTTCTGAAATTACTCCGAAATTTATTCGCATACTTGATCAGTTTTCTCCGTTTGGTCCTGAGAATATGCGGCCGGTTTTTTTAACTGAAGGTGTTGAGCTGACAGGTTTTCCAAGAATCGTTGGCAACAATCATCTCGTTTGTTCATTCAAACAAAATTCTACTTTGAAAGTATTCGACAGCATTGGTTTTAACCTCGGTGAATATTTAGATTTGCTTTTGAAAAATAACGGTTCAAAGTTCGATATAGTTTATATTCTTGATAAAACTATTAAAGATGAAAAAGTTTATCCTCAATTAAAATTAAGAGATATCAGATTACACGAATAAGAAATTAAACAGGAGATAATTCGATGTCAGGTCACTCAAAATGGGCTACTATAAAAAGAAAAAAAGCCGCACTCGATGCAAAAAAAGGAAAAATCTTTACAAAGCTTATTAAAGAAATTACTATCGCTGCCCGACAAGGCGGTGGAGATCCTGCCGGCAATCCAAGACTTCGGCTTGCAATTGATAATGCAAAAGCTGAAAATATGCCCGCTGAAAATATCGAACGTGCAATTAAGAAAGCTACTGGCGAACTTGAAGGAGTAACTTATCACGAATTGACTTATGAAGGTTATGGTCCTGCAGGAGTTGCAATGCTTGTTGAAGTAGCAACTGATAACAAAAACAGAACTGTTGCAGAAGTTCGTCACATATTCAGCAAACACGGCGGCTCACTTGGTGAAACCGGTTCAGTTGCGTGGATGTTTGAAAGAAAAGGCGTTATCACTATTCCAAAGCAGGATAAGTCAGAAGATGATATCCTTGCAATAGTTCTTGATGCAGGCGCTGATGATCTTCAGACTGAAGAAGAGTTTTATGAAATCACTACAACAGTTGAAAACTTTGAATCCGTAAGAAAAGCTCTTCAGGAAAATAATCTTAAAGTTGATAATGCATCTCTTCAATGGATTGCTAAAAATACAATTGAAGTAAAAGGTGAAGATGCTGAAAAAGTTATGAAGCTTATCGAAGCACTTGAAGATTGTGATGATGTGCAGAATGTTTATTCAAACGCTGATATTGATGAAGCATCTATAAAATAACCATTCAATTCTCTGGTGAGACTTTTACTCTGTAGTTTAAGTTTCACCTTTTTTTATTTACGACATTATGATAATAATTGGAATAGATCCCGGCACTAATATAACAGGTTACGGAGTAATAAAATTTTCCGGCAACTCATTAAAAAGAATTGAAAGCGGAATAATCAGACTGCCATCCTCAAAATCAATTCATAACCGGCTTGAAATTATATATGATGAATTATTTAAACTGCTGAAAAAATACAAGCCCGATGAGTTTGCAATCGAAACAGCTTTTTATGGAAAGAATGTTCAGTCAGCAATGAAAATAGGTTATGCAAGAGGAGTATCAATTCTTGCAGCAATTCATAACGGAATAACTGTCAGTGAATATTCACCAAGAGAAATTAAGAAATCAGTTGTCGGAAAAGGTGCGGCATCAAAGCAGCAGGTTAATTATATGATAAAGAATATTCTTGGCTTACCTGATGCTAAAATGAAATCCGATGAAAGCGATGCACTTGCAATAGCTATCTGTCATGCATTTCGTCTTAAAAGAACAAAGTCAGTTAAAAATGACTGGAAAGCATTTATCGAAGCTTTTCCTGAAAGAGTAATCAGTTAAAGGAATCTGAAAGTGATTGGATATCTGAAAGGAAAAATTATTTCTGCAAAACCAACTCAGATAATTCTGGATGTGAATGGCGTCGGTTATCTGGTTAATATTTCGATCAGCACTTTTGAAAAAATTTCTGACCAAAATGAAATTTCACTTTTCATTCACACACATGTCCGCGAAGATGCTTTATCACTTTATGGATTTTACACCGAAGCCGAAAAAGAAATGTTTGAGCTTCTGATTTCAATCAGCGGAATTGGACCTAAAGTCGCATTGAGCATTTTGTCCGGAATTTCTGTTGATGAACTTCAGAATGCAATTCAGACTGAGAATGTATCGAGATTAGTTTCAGTGCCGGGTGTTGGAAGAAAAACTGCCGAGAGAGTTGTGCTTGAACTGAAAAGCAAAGTCGGATTTATCGAATCCACCGTTTCAAAAGGAATTGATTATACTGTTAAACAGGAAGCTGTGCTTGCTCTTACGACTTTAGGTTATAATCAGAAAGTCGCTGAAAAAGTTGTAAGAGATTTACTTACTGAAAGCTCTTCAATTACACTTGAAGATTTGATACGGAAATCTCTTTCTGAACTGAACAAATAAATTTTAAGAAACACTGCAACTCAGATTAACAATCCCGTTTATTCCCGCTTCAAGTTTATCGCCTTTGTTTACTTTGCTTACTCCTTTTGGTGTGCCGGTAAAAATCAAATCGCCTTCTTCAATAGTCATAAGCGATGAAACATACTCAACAAGTTCAGCAGGTTTAAACATCATCTTTGCAAGTGAGTCTTTCTGTCTGAACTCTCCGTTTACTTTAAGAAAAATTTCTTCATCAAGTTTAAGTTGATAATCTGATTTAAGAATAAAATCAGATATCACGGCGGAAGTATCAAAACATTTGGCAATAGTCCAGGGATGACCTTTCTGCTTAAGTTGATTCTGAACATCACGCAATGTCATATCGAGACCAACACCATAAGCAAGAATTGCATCCTCTGAAATTTGTTTATCAGCATTTTTAATTGTTCTGCCAATTAGCAAAACCAACTCAACTTCGTGATGCATATCCTGTGAAAATTCCGGATAAATTATTTTATCACCGGAATAAATAAGAGAGCTTGCTGGCTTAATAAACACCACAGGTTTTTCAGGAACTTCATTGCCAAGTTCCTGAATATGTTCGACATAATTTCTTCCGACACAAACAATTTTTCTTATCGGCAGTTCCCAGTTTGAGTTTTTGATTTTAGCAGTTTTCATAAGATTATAATTTT
>CALHAB010000208.1 GCA_937934185.1 uncultured Ignavibacterium sp.
TAATATAAAAGCAGGAGATAAGATAAGACTTAATTAAATAACAAATATTTATTAACCATAGCCGTTAGGGGTGTTATCCCGCAATTTCCTTTGTGGGATATCTGAGATAATACCCTCGAACCTGATCTGGGTAATGCCAGCGTAGGGAAACGGGCTAAAAGAATGATTGAATCTTTTTAGCCGTTTCCTCAAAAACGGCTTTTTAATTTAATGGAGGTGTTATATGAAATACTCAATCATTCTTTTTTTGTTCTGCTTCATTTCTGCTTTTTCTCAGCAGAAAGATTTATCCGGAATCTTACTTGACTCCGAGACACTAATCCCACTTCAAAATGCAAATATTTATCTTGTTCAAAGCAAAATTGGAACAACCTCTGACCGTGAGGGTAAATTTTTGTTAAAAGATATTTCTGAGTCAGATACGCTGATTGTTAGTTATCTCGGCTACAAGCAGTTAAGATTACCTGTTGATCAAATTAATGATAATCAAACATTCTATCTTGAGAGAATAATTCTGCCATCTCAAACTGTTCTCGTAGAGGCAAGTATTGGCCGGAAAGGTATCACTCCTTTAACATTCGAAAAAATTAAGCGTGAACAAATTCAGAAAGATTATGTTGTTCAGGATATTCCTCAATATCTAAGTCAGCTGCCTTCAACTACATTTTACTCTGAGAACGGCAATGGAATCGGATACAATTATCTGAGCATTCGCGGTTTTGATCAAAGAAGAATTTCAGTTTCGATAAACGGAATTCCACAAAATGATCCTGAAGATCATAATGTTTATTGGTTAGATTTTCCGGATTTACTTGCCAGCACCGAAATAATTCAGGTTCAACGCGGGGCTGGTTCAGGAGTAATTGGATACCCTGCTGTCGGTGGTTCAGTTAATATCATTACCTCACCATTTTCTGATAAAGCAAAGCTGAATCTATCATCTTCTTATGGAAGTTATCAAACAAGAAAATACAGTGCAGCATTCTCAAGCGGATTGATTGACAATAAATATTCATTCTATGCAAAGCTATCTCAGATATTAAGTTCAGGTTATAGAAATTTATCCTGGGTAAAATTTAATGCTTACCATTTATCAGCTGTCAGATATGATGATAAACTAACATCGCAAATTAATTTTTTCGGCGGACCAATCTCAGATGGACTTGCTTACACGGGCATTGCAAAGTTTGCTGTTAAAGATAAAAATCTTCGTCGGGCTAACTATTCTTACTGGGAAGCAGATGAAAATGGTTATACTTATACTGTCAACAGAAGACCTGAGGAGATAGAAAATTTTTCGCAGCCACATTTTGAATTACTCAATGAGCTGAAAATAAGTGACGCAGTAAAATTCAATTCAGCGTTGTTTCTTGTAATTGGTGAAGGATTTTTTGATTACGATGGTTCGTGGTCAATTTACTATGATGATTATTTCAGATTGAGAGCAAATGGATTTGATACTAATTATGTTCCTACAAATGCTATAATCAGAGCTCAGGTTGAAAATAAGCAGTATGGATGGATACCGAGATTAAGTTTATCTCACTCAAACGGAGAATTAATATTGGGCGGAGAATTAAGAATTCATCGCTCAAATCACTGGGGTAATATTAACTACGCAGAAAACCTTCCGCCAAATATCTCGAAGGATTATTACTATTATTTCTATAATGGTGCTAAAGATATTGCATCATTTTATGCACACGAATCTTACAGATTGAATGAACGCATAAATCTTCTCGGTGAATTACAAATTGCTTATCATAAATACAGATTATACAACGAAAGATATGTTGGAAATGATTTCAGCGTAAATGGTTTATTTATTAATCCCAGAGTTGGATTAAATTACAAATTCAGCAATGAATTAAGTTCATTCATTTCACTGGCTCGGGTTACGAGAGAACCACGACTTAAAAATTATTATGATGCAGCTGAATCAAGTGCCGGCGAAGTTCCTCAGTTCGAACTTAACTCTGATGGATCTTACAACTTTTCCAAACCATTGGTTAAACCTGAAACAATGAACGATATTGAAATAGGATTTGCTTTCAACAATTCATTTTTGTCTGCAAGCGCTAATTTTTATTATATGATTTTTAATGATGAAATTGTTAAGAAAGGTCAGGTTGACAGATTTGGACAACCAATAACAGGAAATGTTGATCAGACAATTCACAGTGGAATTGAATTACAAGCTATTGCGAAATTATCTGATGCATTCGATGTATTTGGCAATTTAACACTCAGCAACAATGAAATTAAAAAAGGGAAATACTTTTTTAAGAGAGGAAAATATGCTTCGGATTTTATAGAGTTGAATGGTAATAGCATCAGTGGATTTCCAGACATACTCGCAAACTTCGGAATTCAGTTCAAACAAAGTAATTTATTCCTGAAACTTACAGGCAAGTATGTTGGAAAAATGTATTCGGACAACTTTGATGCAAAGTTAAAAGACTATCTCAGTCAGTTTCCCGGATTTGTTGATTATACTGATAATGTTAATGATGCTTATTTTGTAATGGACTTTTATGGAAGTTATGACTTTAAACTTTTTGATGCTTTGGATAATTCAAAAATATTTTTGCAGGTCAATAATTTATTTGATAATCTTTACTCTGCTTATGCAATAGGCAAAGAATTTTTCCCGGCTGCAGAGAGAAATTTTATAGCAGGAATTCAAATCGGACTTTAAAGGAAATTTACTTGAAAAAATGTATTATAATTGCAAATGGAAGATCACCATCAAAAAAGGTGATTAGCTTCTTTAATAAAAAAGGTTATTCAACTTTAATTTGTGCAGACGGCGGAGCCAACTCGGCATTAAAGCTCGGGTTGGTTCCCGACTTTATTATTGGTGATCTTGATTCAGTTTCTGATGAAGCAATTAATTTCTTTTCAGATAAATCAACGATAATCAAAATTCAAAGACAAAATGATACTGATGTTGAAAAGTGTTTGAAATTTGCAATTAGAAAAGGATTTTCTGAAGCGTTGTTACTCGGTGTTACTGGCGATAGATTAGATCACACTATTTGTAATCTGGGCATTGTTCTGAAATTTTATGACAAAATTAAATGTAACATTGTCGCAGAAAATTCTTTTTTAACCCCGACAGATAAAACTGTAGTATTAAAATCAAAATCTGGAGAAACAATTTCTTTATATGCTTTCAATACAAAAACAAAAATTACTTCAACAGGTTTAAAGTATCAGCTTCGCAATTCAACTTTGCCTTTTGGAGAAAGAGAAAGTACATCGAATGTGGCTACTAAAGATGAGGTAAAGCTGATTGTCAGAGGTGGAATTGTTTTTATCATTCGCGACTATAAATTCATTTCCAGATATGATCTCATTTAGTTTTGAAGATATTGCAATATTACTGATTTTTTTCGCACTTCTTCTTCTAATCGGATTCTTATCTTCAAAAAAATCAAAGGATGCAACTGATTATCTTCTTGCAGGAAGAAATCTGAATTTATTTTTATTTGTTCTTGTTACAGTTTCTACCTGGTATGGAGGGATTCTTGGTGTTGGTGAATTTACTTATCGTTATGGATTACTAAGCTGGTTTACTCAGGGACTTCCTTACTATTTCTTTGCACTTCTGTTTGCAATCTTCTTTGCAAAAAAAATTCGTGAAGCATCTTTGTTTACCATTCCCGATAAACTTTTTGAGGTTTACGGAAAAAATGTTTCAATCATATCAGCAGTTATTGTTTTTATTCTCGTTTCTCCTGCACCTTATCTTCTGATGACTGCAACACTGATGAAAGAAATTTTTCAAATTGATTTTCTTACAGCACTTGTAATTTCTTTTATTTTATCCGGCTCGTATCTGATAAGAGGCGGTTTTCGTTCAAATGTTTATGTTGATGCTTTTCAATTCTTTGTGATGTTCATTGGATTTATCATTGCCGCAGTGATTTGTTTTTCTTCTTTGGGTGGAATTGAGTTTCTTAGTGCTAATCTTCCTTCATCTCATTTGAAATTAACGGGAGATGCCTCTCCTGCTTTCATAATTGTATGGTTTCTGATTGCACTTTGGACTTTTGCCGATCCGGGATTTCATCAGAGAGCTTATGCTGCAAAGAATGGAGATGTTGCACGATGGGGAATTATCATCTCAATTTTTTTCTGGGCTGTATTTGATTTCCTTACAACATCAACCGGACTTTTTGCCAGAGCATTATTTCAGGAACTTGAGCAGCCGGTTTTAGCTTTTCCTCTTCTTGCAGAGAAAATTTTATCACCAGGCTTGAAAGGAATATTTTATGCCGGAATGTTTGCAACAATCATTTCAACACTTAACAGTTTTTTATTCTTAAGTGCAACTACTTTAGGCAGAGATTTTTTCTTCAGACTGATACCTGAAGTAAATGATGATAGATTAAAATTATTTACTTCAGTTGGGATAATAATCTCAGGAATTATTTCAATTACAATTTCATATCTGATTCCATCAGTAGTTCAGATATGGTACACAATCGGTTCATTGTTTATTCCGGCTATAATTCCAGCTGTAGTCAGTGCTTATTATTCAAAATTCAGAATAACCAAAAATTTAATGTTGATTGAAATGATAATTTCACTTTTATCGGGAACAATATGGTTTTTTATCAGAGATAATTTTCAGAATTCATTTTTATTTGAAATTGAACCAATGCTTGTTGGATTGAGCGCAGCAGTAATTATTCACATTTACGGTTTACTCAGAAAATTTTCTCTTTCTGATCAATGAAAGCAGAATTGAAGCAGTCAGAATTGTTATTATAATTATCAATGAAACTTCGGTAGGAATCTTATAGAAATCGCTTATCAACATTTTGATACCCACATAAAACAATAACAGAGCAACACCATATTTTAAGTATTTGAAAAGATCAACCAATCCTGCGAGTGCAAAGTACAAAGCTCTCAATCCGAGTATTGCAAAAATATTAGACGAAATGATGATGAAAGTATCTCTGGTGATTGCAATAATCGCAGGAATTGAATCAATAGCAAAAACGATATCCGATGATTCAATCAGAAGTAATGTAAGAAACATTGTAGTAATATATGTTTTGCCATTTTCCTTTATGAAAAATTTTCTTCCATCGTAATCAGTTTTGAGTTTGAAGTATTTAACAAAAATTTTTATAAGCCAGTTATTTTCAACATCAATTTTTTCATCACCACCGAATGCCATTTTATATGCAGCATAAAGAAGCAAAGCTCCGAATATGTAAATAATCGGATGGAAAATATTTATTAAAGCCACACCGGCAAGAATAAAAACTA
This sequence comes from uncultured Ignavibacterium sp., assembly GCA_937934185.1. Classification (GTDB taxonomy): domain Bacteria; phylum Bacteroidota; class Ignavibacteria; order Ignavibacteriales; family Ignavibacteriaceae; genus Ignavibacterium. The sequence goes on from CALHAB010000208.1 coordinate 5,287, forward strand.
TTCTGAAAAATATTGCTCCTAAAATTCCCCATTTAAGAATATGAGGTTGATGTTCAGGTTTAACATTCATCACACTGAAAATCATCAGGAAGACAAAAAGGTTATCAACTGATAAAGATTTTTCAATGATGTAGCCGGTAAGAAATTCTATAGCTTTCTGATGTCCGTCTTCGAGATAAAAATAAAGGAATACATTAAAAAGAAGAGCGGTAA
>CALHAB010000209.1 GCA_937934185.1 uncultured Ignavibacterium sp.
TTTTCAATTACATCTAAGGTATATCTGTAAACAGACGAGAACTCATCCACAAAACTCTGTGCTTTGTCAGAATCCTTTTTTATGAGTGATGAAAGAACGTTCAGACTATTAAAAAGAAAATGCGGATTAAGCTGACTTTTCAAAGTCTCATATCTTATCTGTGAGTTTTCTCTCTCAAGTCTTTCGGCTTTTACTAAAGATTGCTGACTTCTTTTGAACCAGACAATTGCTTCAATAGCAGTAATTATAATAAGATTAATAACAGAAGTTATCAGTGAGTTATTAATTATGTTTTTGAGCATTCCATCTGCATAAGGCATCAATGTTCCGGCAATTAAAGTTACAAGTGAGCCGATAACTGTTCCTGCAAAAACGGAAAGCAAAAATTCAGCAGGAATTCTTGGAATAAGTTTTTGAGGCAGAGGAAATAGTTTATCTAATCTGTTTATAATTTGAAGATCTAAGTAGATAAGCAGTAAAGCAAATATAAAACTGAAAGAAGTTCCTATTGCTAGTCGTGTTAGGTAATTTCCAAAATTTGGAATTGAGATATAGCCGGTAACATAATTGTAGGTTATAATTATTAGCTGGACAAAAAATGCCAGAAGCAAAATTGCCAGAACAGTATTTTTATTTAATTTCATTTTCACACTTCAAAATTCGTTAAAAATTATATTAGATACCTTCTAATTAACTTGTTGCGCAAAATTTTTTCACATTTTAAGCTGCGTATCAGTAACCAGTTTTTCTTTGTAAGGAAATTGTTTTTCGAACTCAATTAACTCATCTTCATCTACATTAAAACTTTCATCCTCAACAAATCTTCCCTTTACATCAATTAAAGCGTTTTTAAATAGCTCCAAAGCCATAAATGGCTCAAAGTTTTGATAATCTTTTGTTGTTATTTCAAACTCTTTGGCATTCCTGAAACCAAAACGATGATAATAATCAGGGTTACCAAAAAGAATCATTCCCCGAAATCCCAACCTCTTCGCTATTTTAATTGATTCCTTCATCAGCTTTCCCCCAATCCCTTTCTTCTGAAAATCTGGTAGTACGGACAACGGACCAACACATAAGACTTCATATTCTTTATTTAGTGAATCAACAACCTTTGCTTTTGTTGATATTATATGCCCAACAACTTGGTTGTTATTCATAGCAACAAGGTCCAGTTCTTTTATATAGCTTTGACTTTTTCTGAGCTTATTCAGAACCAGATGCTCACTGCAGCCAGGTTTATAAACATTCCAGAATGCTTCACGTGTAATATTTTCAGTGATAGCAAAATCATTCTGGTTTATTTGTTTAACAAGTAAATTCATTTTCTATTCTCCATATATTTAGTTTTATTATTCTCAGTTCTAAATTCAAAAAAATTATTCTAGATGCTCAGAGTTTTAGTTGGTATTTTCATAGTAATTTGCTTGCGGAATGAATCGCACTTTCAATAAAATCAAACTTCCCAAAATGACAAGTATTAGGCTCTGCCAATACTGCCCAAGAATTCCGAAACCAACAGAGTTTTCTAAAGAGTCGCGAACCTCATCAAAAGCAGAATGATAAAACGTTGCAACTGCTAAACTTTTTGATTGATCCCATATAAACGCAAACACAACAGCATGCATAACAGTTGGAATTATGCTTATAATTAGCACAATGGGTATGGTGAACAACAAATTATCTTCAATTCTTATTGCTAAAATTACTAGATATGGAAGATGCCAAACCCATGTTATAAGGCCATGAAGCAATAATGCTTTTCTTTCAGAATATTTATGAAATAAACGAGGTAGCAGGTAGCCCCGCCAACCAAATTCTTCACCAAATGCCGGTATAATTGTAATTACAAAATTGAATAAAAAGGCTTTCAGAATTTCGCCAACATTTACTAATTGTGGCGGATGATAAATTCCTAATTGTTGTTCTAGTATGCTTGGAAAAAGCCATAAGAATAATGAAAGAATGAAAGCATAACCATAATGTTTCGGTTTACCCCAAGTCCATCCGGCATTTTTGAAACCATCACGGAAAATGTATTTCCCGGAAATGAACGTTCCTACCGATACCATTATCATAGAAAGCAAAAGAAGGGGTTTGAAAGCTTCCCCGCCTAAAACGTAAATAAACTGAAATGGCCACGAAAAAATAATTACTACAAACAGATAAAAACTTACTGAAAATGGTCTGTTAGAATTAATTTTTTTAATTGGATTCATTTACTTTCTTTTTCCTTTGTTAAAAAATATTTCACTATGCCGCACTTTTAATTTTATTTTATTTTCTCTTCAATATCATTAAAGCTTTATGATACATTTATCAATAAAAACCGGGAGTTTTATCCTCCCGGATTACGCTGATCATTTTGTCTAAAAAGACCATGACAATCCTAAACCAACTGTCAGATAATTCAGATTAACTGAAGTGCTTACATTGTTAATATCTATATTTCTGTTAAGTGAACGATATCTTACACTCGGTAGAAGAGAAAACTTTTCGCTTAATGGAATTACTAAACCAGCTTCTGCCTGCCATCCCAATCCGTGTCCTGAATCAATAATTATATCGCCAGCGTTATTTTCTATTTCAATGTGATTATATGTTCCGCCGGCTCTTACAAGATATTTTATATCTGATTCTCCAATCGGATGAATAAACTGAAATCCAAAAGTGTAACCGGTTTCCTCAAAGCTTGCATCAGTTCCGGCAAAAGATTGATCAGCAGCAAAATTATTGTAACTCCAGCCAGCATAAGCTGCAAGATGAGGCATAAAACGATAAGCGATTGTTAACTCAGCACCAAAGCCTAATCCAAGATCAGCATCTGCAATATCTTGAGTTGCATAATTGGCTCCCGGTCTGAATTCAAGGCTCCACCTATCCTGAGCAATTGATTGATTGAATGCCGTAAGAAG
>CALHAB010000210.1 GCA_937934185.1 uncultured Ignavibacterium sp.
GTTTCTATTTCTCCAATCCCTTTTTGTATATTGCATATCATCATACAAAACAAATTCATCTACTGCTGCAATATTATCAAAATACCCTTTCCAAGGAATATAGTTAGATTGAGAAATCGCTATTTTTTTCATAAGTGTTTAGCTATTCTATAATTCGCAAAATTAAATAATAGACTACTAAATTCCAAATTAAAAGAATTGGCACTCCAATCAGAAATTTTGGCTTTAATAGTTTATGTCTAAAAATAAACATGGATACCAACATAAATGGCGCTCCTCCCCAAAAAGCAATATTTAACAATCGAGCTTCAGGAATTCTTGATTTCGATTTACCTGAAGAGGCTAAATATTTATCGTAGTACATGTAGCCCATTGCCAATACATTTATTGCTACGATGTAAATCCAGAAAAAACTCCTTCCTAAAATCAAAAAAAGAAATAAAAAAGCCAATAATAAAAAAATTAATCTTGTCATGGAGCTAGTCTACTAATTCTCCATTGATTATCTAACCATTCATAGACAATTCTATCATGTAAACGACTTTTTCGACCTTGCCAAAATTCAAAATAATTTGGGATAAGTTGATAACCGCCCCAAAAGTTGGGTCTTTTAAGTACTTCTATTTTTTCCCATTTTTTGATTTCTTCTTCTAAATATTGGCGATTGGGAATTTTTTTACTTTGTGGCGAAATTAAAGCACTAATTTGAGAAAGCCTAGGACGCGATGTAAAATATTCATCCGAGTATGCTTCAGACAATTTTTGAATTCTTCCTTCAATTCTTACCTGTCTTTCCAATTCATGCCAATAAAAAAGCATAGCTCCATAAGGGTTTTCCTGAATTTCTTGTCCTTTTCTACTGAAATAATTAGTAAAAAAAACGAACCCTTCTTGTTCTGTCATTTTTCGTAGAAGTAAAATGCGGGCGGAGGGCTTACCCTCCTTCGTACAGGTTGCTAATGTAAAAGCATAAGGCTCTTCCATTTTAGAATTAACCACCTCCTGAAACCAATTCTCAAATTGATTAAAAGGATTGGGATGTATTTTTTCTTCTGTAAGTTCATCTTTTTCGTAATCTTTACGTGCAGCAAATAAATATTCGTTTAGTCTTTCCATCTATTTAATTTTTAGCTATTTAATTTTTAGGACTTGACCAGGTTCTATTCTTGGACTATCTAAATTATTGATTTTCATTAAATATTCTTCGGTTAGATTAAATTTTTTAGCAATTTCAGATAAGGTTTGATTTGGTCTTACTGTGTAGAAAATTGGTTTATAATTAGTTTGGATATCGTTCGTAGAAGTATTTTTATTTTGTTGAGGTGTTACCTGCTCATCTTTTAATTCATAATTAGGTGGAACATTTTTGAGGTCAAATTTATCAAGATTATTTTGATAATTTTCATTTTTTTGAATTTCTTCTACGACTTCTTTGCGGACTCTGAAATCAGAAACAAAGAATTGTTTCTTTTCTTCATCCGTTAGGGGACGTTTTGCAAAATTCTCGGAATAATCAATAAGTTCTTGAAGGTTGGGGAATATACGATAAATTTCAACGGAGAAATGAGGTCCGGCCATTGCCATTCGTTTGGAATCAGGACTAAAAGCGCAAGCATATCCTAATCCAGGGGAGCCTTTAAATACGGCCAATCTTAAAAAGGATTTTCCATCCCATAGTCTTGCCGATTTATCATCAGAATTAGTTACAATACGTTTATCATCGGGGCTAAAAGAAGCAAAATACACATTATCCAAATGACCCTTTAGGTTCCCAACTTGCTGACCAGTCGATATATTCCATACTTTTGCGGTGGAATCTTTACTTGAAGTTACGATTAGTTCACCACTGTGACTAAAAGCAACATGATTAACAATATCAGTATGACCTCTGAAAGTTTTAATAAATTTACCTGTTTTTCCGTCCCATAATCTACAAGTAAAATCTTTAGATACTGTAGCGATGTAGCGGTCATCAGGGCTGAATGTGGCAAATTTGACAGCACCATGGTGCCCTACTAATGTATTTATCAATTTACCGGTTTTGACTTCCCAAAGTTTGGCGGTAGAATCTGCGGAAGTAGTAATTAGATATTCAGAATTATTACTGAAAGCGGTGTAAAGCACATGACCGGTATGTCCTTCTAAGATATATTGAACGTTACCTGTGGTGGCATCCCAAATTCTAGCAGTTCTATCTATGGAAGAGGTTGCAATTTTTTTGCCATCTTTACTAATATCTACGGAGGTTAGAGTATTTTTATGTCCTCTGAAGACTGCAATCAGATTAAAACGTTGGAAATCCCACAATCTTGCGGTGAAATCATCGGCTAGGGTAGCGAGGGTTTTACCGTCGTGAGAGAATTTAGCGGCTTCTACGATATGGTTGTGCCCTTGAAGTACACCTAACTGGCGTCCTGTTTCTATGTCCCATAGACGGGCAGTTTTATCCCAAGAAGTAGAAACTAAGCGTTTTCCATCAGGTGAGAACAGGTTATAAATCATTTTATTTTTATGACCTTTTAAGGTCATGAGGGGTTCTTTGTTAGCAATTTTATTGATAGAGTAATATAAGGCGGCTTCGGCTTCTTCCACGTAAGGTCTATCGGGGTCATCTAATTTTTTGGGTAAAGCTTCTCTTGCTAGTAGGATACCAATATCAGGGCGGTTCTCATCCACTTGTTGCTCGGCTTGGGAAGCTAAGAATAAAGATTGCGTAATTAAAGCATTATTTCTTTGTTTTCTTGCAATTTCAGCTTGTTTACGAGCTTCTTCTTCTTTTTCTTGGGCTAATTTCGTTTTTTCTTCTGCTATTTTAGTTTGTCTTTTAGCTTCTTTTTCGTTTTCTTCTGCAATTTTACGTTGTTGTTCAGCAATTTTACGCTCATTTTCAGCAATTTTACGTTGATTTTCAGCGATTTTTCGTTGCTCTTCAGCTTTAATTTTTTCGCCTTCTGCAATTTTTTTCTGGTTTTCAGCGATAATGGCTTGGGTTTCCGCTTTTAGTTTCTCAGTTTCTACAATCATTCTTTGGTATTCAGCTTCTTTCTCTTTCTTGATAGCTAAGTCTCGTTGAATTTCGGCGTATTCCGATTTTTCAATAGCAATTTCACGTTGGGCATCTGCTTCATATTTAGATTGTAGAGCCATCCATGCGGCAATTAAAGAAATTACTAATAACGTAGAAATTAAAGAGATAGCAAAAAGAACAAGTCTTCGGTTTCGGTCAATTTTTTGTTTAGAGAGAAAAAGAAACTCTTCACAATCTTCATGGTAGATGGCGGCTTGTTCCAAAGGCTCCATGATAGGGTGGATTTCTTCGGGGGACATGTATCTTAATATCCAGGCAGGATTAGGTTCTGCTTTTTCCCACCAAGTATTAAAATAGGTATAAAGGCCTGAGTTCAACAAATATTTGGGATCTTTTTCACTTTCAAGCCATTGATTTACTTGTACTTTAAAATCACGGAAGATAGAAACCGATTTATATTCTTCCTCTGCCCATTCTACCAACAAATCCCAGTTTCTAATTAACGATTCGTGGGTTATGTCTAGTACAGTATCTGGGGAAAGTTCTTTGGAGGATTCGTCATCCGTGATAAAGGGCTGAATAAAAGAATTTCCTGTTTCGCGAAATATATTGATAACCTTGACAAATTTTTCCATTGAGATGTCTTGAGAGCCGTAAATAGCATAGATTTCCATAAGAGTCATACGGTTTCTTACGGCACGGTTATCATCAATTTTCGTTAAGCAGACAAAAGTCGTTTTGATGATTTTTTGGGCATCTTCTTTGGAGATAGTATCTTGGTAACGAGTATTATAAATTTCGTGAGCGGTTTCGTAGAGTTCATTAGCATGTTTACTTAATACGTTTCTTAGGCGGGGTTTTTCAAAGAGGTATTTTTTTTCTTCGGGTAGATTTTTAAGGAAAAGTTCAAATTCAGGCTGTATAGAAGCAGGAAGCTTATTTAAGGCTATCCCACCAACTTTGGCGTAATGAATAAGGTCTATTTCTGCTTTGTTTTTGTTTGCTTCTTTCCACATTTGATAAAGTGCGTGTTGTAAGACTGGTAGCTGATCGGTTCCATCGCCTAGGTCATTTAAAATTCTTTGTGTAAGACGCAGGGATATTTTATCACCATTCAAGATGGCAGGGGATTGTATAACTTCTTGAATTTCTTCACGTTTTAATCTGGGTACAAAATAAGTAGAATTACCAATAAGTTCGGCAAAACCTCTGAAAGCAACGCATTGCCCAATATAATCGGAGCGCATCGTAAAGACGACATAAATAGGAAGTTGCTCATCACGAGCTAATTTGATGGTTTCCTGTAAGACATTTATCGTAATTTGCGAGACGGGCGAGGCTACGCCATCACGATAGTTTTCGGAGTTGGTAAAAAACTCTTCGAATTGGTCAACGAGAATTAGGAGGTTAGAAGCTTTTCTTTTCATGGCTCTACGAGTTTCTTCGTCTGCGTCAGCCCATTCAAGGGAGGTCATATCGCAATAAGCATCCGATTTTTTGTAAATATCCACAAGCGCGGAGAAACCGTAACCTAATTGGAGTTCAACATCATCAACATTTTTTAGGCGTAGGCCTTGCGCAAGGGCGGCGGCTAGATTACGAAGAGGTGTTCTTTCGGGCTTGAAGTCAACGACCGTCCATTTAGTAAATAAACCTTTTAAAAAGCCTGCTTTGGCGTTGGGTATAACTCCTGCATAAATTAATGAAGATTTTCCATCACCAGATGCCCCCGTAACCATTACGTATTTATTGGCTTCAAGCATTTGAATGACGGCATCTATGTGCTTGTCTCTTCCCTTAAAATAAATTGACTCGTTTTCATTAAACGGTCTTAAACCTGTATAAGGCGAGAAAGTTCCTTCTACAATTTTACCGCTTACACTGACTTTGTTATAGACTTCTATTATTTTAGGATAAACCTCGTCTTTTTTAACTACGGATAGCAGTAATTGTGGTGCTTTAAAGCGAATAAAACGATTTCTTCTTGGTTCATCTTCACCAATTAAAAGAATAGGAGTGTTATTGGAGGCACCACCAGAAAGTTTCCATACCTGTTTCACGAAAGCCAAAGCCCAATCTGAGCTTTCTTTAAAAAAGACAATCGTCATTTTGGCTTTACGAAGCATTTTTATAGCTTCTTTTCGGTAGTCTATATCCTGCTCAGGAACAACCGTTAAAGTAGATATTTTATAGTTTTCTCCTAGTTTTTCTACAATTTCATAACAGTCCCCTGCATCTTGAACATTAGAAATAAATGAAATTTCGTATTCTCTCTTGATTTGAACTTCTTCCTGACTGACGGTCTCAAGGACATTTCTTAAATCATCTATAAACTGGGCAGAGCTATTCGTGTTCGTGAAAATAACTTCATCAGAAAGCGAATTTAAGATATGGTCTATTAAAAGGGCTTGTTGTTCTTGGACTACTACATCTTTTAATGGATAATGCCAAACAAAACGTTTAAATTTCCCAGAGGTTCTTCTAGACATTATACCTGCATTTTCATACTGGTATTTGGCGAGAGAAGTATAGGGATCCCCTTTGATGGTTCTGCCAAATTGAGCACCTAACAAATGTATAGAACACTCTGAAATTTCTAATGCTTTTGCTACATGTTCTACAAACTCTGCTTCAATCATTGGTTCAGATACCTTGGGATATGCCTCAAAACCTGCTTTCTCAAGCATAAACTGAAGTTGAGTCCTTACAGTCTCAAGCTCTGGAGTCACCCAAGCTAAAAAAACAGAATGTTTTTTCTCTACTTGAACTGCCTGAATATCCGCAGATGTAAGTGCATCATTGATTTGAAATTTTGGCCTACTATCCATAAGTTTAGGGATTCTAATTTTTAATATACAAAAATAATAGATTGCTCATTACAAAGCAAATAAAAAATCATTTCTTTGTTCACTTTGTATTCACAAGTTTATTCACTATCAAGATTTACAAAAAATTTTATAAGATTTTTATAATGTATGAATAATATAAGATAGCAACAATAGTGTATTACAATTAGTAAGCGGAGAGGGAGGGATTCGAACCCCCGGAGGACTTGCATCCTCAACGGTTTTCAAGACCGCCGCATTCAACCACTCTGCCACCTCTCCGGCAATATTTGGATGTGAAATCGGTTTGTAAAACTATGTAAGAACTATTTTCGAAATTGGGCTTCAAATATATGAATATTATTTTTCCAGCCAAAGAATTTTATTTGGATAAAACATGAACTTTCTTAAAGAATTTCGACCATTCTGTAAATTACTTTCGGATAAAAGTGCTGAAATAATCCGACAATATTTTAGAACAACAATTATTGTTGAACAAAAATCCGATTACTCGCCTGTTACTATTGCTGATAAAAAATCCGAAGAAATGATGCGGGAAATGATTCATAAAGAATTTCCAGACCACGGAATAATTGGGGAAGAATTTGGCGAAGAAAATCCAGATGCAGATTTTGTCTGGGTGCTCGATCCAATTGATGGTACTAAAAGTTTTATTTGTGGTGCTTTGTCATTCGGGACTTTAATAGCACTACTCTATAAGAATGAACCTGTTATTGGTGTAATCAATCATCCTGTCCTGAATGAGTTTTTAATCGGAGATAATAAAATCAGCTTGCTTAATGACGCTAAAGTTAAGGTAAGTGAAAAAAATAATATTTCAGAAGCTGTAATGTTAACAACTGATCACTTAAATATTAAAAAATATCAGAGTGCAGAAAAATTTGATAAACTGATTAATTCAGTCTGGATCTACAGAAACTGGGGAGATTGTTATGGTTACTATTTACTTGCAACCGGATTTGCAGATATAATGATTGATCCGATTATGTCAGTTTGGGATACAATGGCTTTGATTCCTATCGTCAAAGGTGCCGGTGGAATTATAACAGATTATAACGGAAATGATGCATCAAAAGGAAATAGTGTTATTGCAGCTAATCCATATCTTCATTCAAAAGTACTTGAGATTCTTAACTGAAAAGATAAATCAGAAGACAAATTATTGATGTTATAAGTACAATCGGTTTTTCTCTCTTCTTCAGGAACACAAAAACGGTGATACCTATCCAAAGTATCGTAATAGTCAATAAACTGAGTGGGAAAAGATTTTGTATAGGTGGAATTGATTTATTGATATATTCAAATTTATAAGAAAGATATAACGGATTTATCATCATCAAAAATGTAAGCAGCACAATTGATGTAATTACTAAAAAGTTTTTTGTTTTCCTGTTAGTTTTAAATTGCTCCAGTCCAGACCTTATTAGTAGTATTAATCCTGAATAGAGAAATAACAAGTACAACCAGTTAAGCATCTTTGGAATTTTACCAAAGAATGTGAATTTAGTCTCACCTTCCTGAGGAATACGATAAACTTTATCTTTGCCTCTCAGTATTAAAGAATAACTGAAATTACTTCCAACACTTTTCTTACTTATTTCTGCAGATAAAATTTTATCATTCTTTTTTAGTTCGATTGTATAATTATTCACTTTATCCGAATTTATAATTACTTGACCTTCCAAATTTTCATAATCCGTTCTGACTAATAATTTATAACTATCACCGTATTCAATTTTATCAAGCTTATAAGATATTTTCTTTCCTTCTACAGAGAATGTACCCGTAACAGGATAGTACTCTCCAAATACAGATTTGAAGTAAGATAAAAGAAACACAACAATGATTGAACTAAGCCATAGTATAATTGATTCTTTCATAACCTTAATTTTTTTTTCAAGCAAACTTAAATAAAAAACCCCGTTAAGAAACGGGGCAAAATAAAGTTACTTGTTACAAAATATCAGAATGATGTTCCTAACTTAAATCTCAGGTTGACAAATATTTTTGTAAAGCCAAAGCTTCCGGAATCAGTGCGTGATATGCTGGCCGCCGGACCAATTGCAAATGCGCTGAATCCCCAACCTTCCATTATTTTTTGAACGAGCAATGTAATGTTATATTGAGGTTGTCTGTATTTGGTTGAAGGCATTCCATCAAATGCCAAATCGAATGTACTGCCGGCAAGTGACATTTCCCTGAATCCAAATCCGAAATGCCATTCATCAAGATGCTGGGCAACATAAATCTTTCCTCTCGTAGAACCAAGCACAGAGACCGGATATCTGAATTCCCAATTGAGAAATGACTGCTGATTATGAATCACTCTTGCCTGATACTTTACACTTCCATCATCATTGAATACAATTGTTCCTTCGGATTCTTTTATGTAGCTGTTATATTTTGCCTGACCAATTGTAGTGGTTGCTTTCAGATAACCGAATTCAAAAAAGTTTCCGAAAGGAATAGTATAGGTAATATGAAATCCTTCACTGAAAATCAAATTATTATGATTTTGTTCTTTGATAGGTTCAATCATTGCATCAACATGACTGAATATACCTGCTTTCACTCCCAGTATGTGGAAGTTTGCTTCAAAGAAGTTTGTTTCGAGAGGGCCGGAGTATGGTGTTCCTATTCCGAAAGATAAACCGACATCCTGCTTGAGTGAAACCCCCAATCTTTCGCCGCCTTGAAGCTGGAGAAATGGATTTATGTAACCAAGTGTGGGTGAAATTTGTGTCTTGGTCGGGGGTTGAAGTACTTTCCCGAATCTAATTTTTTCAACCACTCTGGTAAACACACTTGCATAATGAATATCCTCTTCAAGATTTATCTTGAATGGATAAGTGATAATTCTTGCCCGCAGCTCGGGAGAGAGAGCAAGCATTGGATATAAAGCGCCCTTAATTGAAATAGTCTGATTATTAGCATCTCTCAGGTCAACTATAATTTCTGCTTTCGGATCAGGCGGATCAATGAACAGAGCTTCCTGAATTTGAATAAACAAACTATCATCAAGCGGCTCCATCTGATAATACCTGATTTGTTCTTCTTCCTGAGCAAATGACAAACCCGGAAACATTGAAAAGAACATTATCAATACAGCAGAAATCAGAACAGTTTTTTTCATATAAGTTATACCTGATTATTTTGAAAAATCTGTAAAGAAAAATGAATCTCCAACCTGAACACGGTCTTTAGTTCTATCATCGATTGCGGTGAAGAAAAAGTTTACTTTATATCTTCCGTCCGATTCACGAAGATTTCCGTTTTTATCCAACCAATCATCAAATGCTGAAGATGTTGAAGCAATTTTTAGAGATACATTATAAATTAAATTTCCATTACTGTCTTTTACCGGGCCAGTAACACTGATTGGACCGTTCCAGGTAATTTTCAACTGATCTGGTCTGTTATCAATTACGGTTACTTTGAATACTGTTATTCTTTGTAATTCCTGAACATAAATATCCCGGGCGTTCATCTTGGTTGTTACTTTTTCAATTTTTATTTCCGGCGGTTTATTTGGAACAACTTTTATTCTGTCTTCCTGTGATCCGAATTTGACAACAACTTCAGTCTGGTCTGTAAGATCAAATTTCTTTTCCTGACCAGCTGGAATAACTACTATTGGCTTACTTCGGTCACGAGGATCATAAATCTCAACAGGAACACTTCCGGTATTTGATGCTACATTCCAGGTATGTTGAATAAATGTTTGTTTGTTGGAAATAGGCATTGGCATTAAAGTTTGTTCTTCAACTACAGGTTTTTCTTCTTCTTTAGGAGGAGGTAATTCCTGAATTTTGGTTTGAACTTCCTGAAGTTTTTGACTTAACGAAGCGAGTTTTTTCTTCAGCTCTTCATTTTCAATCGGGAGATTTTGGTCAATCTTTATATCGAACTTTAAACCAAGTGCATATAAAGAATCGATAAGTGTTACCAGAGAATCCCGAACTTTTTTATCAACTGTTTCCTCTTCAAGAGCAACACGACGCAAATCGAGATCAGCGCCTTTTAATGCAAGCACTGTAATCACGAATATGTAAAGCACCTGGTAAATAACAAATTTACTGTCTCTGTTTTTATTAATCATTTTTGTGCTCTTATTTCTTGACTACAATTGATTCGAGATATTTTAATCCTGTTAATGTCTTTTCATCTGAAAGAGAATTACTTGCCTGTTGAATTGAATTTGCAAGTGTACTTAACTCCTGAATTTTCTGACTGCTTACGGTGTCAATCTGATTTATCTTTTCTGCCAGCATTGATATAGAGGCAAAATTCTTATGCATTATTTCACTGAGTTTTGCTGAATGTTCAATGAGAAGTTTGTATTTCTCAAGGTCAGCAATCGATAAGTTTGTTGCGCCAGCGTTATTTCCACCGGCAAACTGATTCAATTGTTTCATCAGATTTTTAGAGTTCTCAATCTGAATTCTCGAAAAATATTTCTCACGGATGTCTTCAACATGATTTACAACATTCTGAAACTCAACACCAAGTTGATCCAAAACAGGTTCGAACAATTTTCCAATAGCAAGAACAATCAATGCCTTTACTTCAAAAGGAACCGAAAGACCAAGAAAAATTTCCTCACCAAGTTTTATACTGATAAGAAGTATTGCAGCGCCAATCAATGGAAGAGCTGTTGATATACTATCAATAACACTTGTGTATGAATTAATGATTCTGTCTATTGTAGCGCTTGCCGGAGTTCTGATAATTTCCAATTTCAACTTGTTGTAAGCAAGGAATGCCATAAAAACAAAAAATGCATAAGTTAAAACCGGAAGCCACCAGAAACTATATGGAGAAATACTCTCCTGTGCAGGCTGCCAGGTTGGGAATAATGCTCTTGCAATATCAACTGTAACATTTCCAAGAATGGGTACTGTTGATAAATCAAGAAAGAATGAAAGTATAAGTGCTGCAAATGATATCATTGCTGGTCTAAATACAACAGAAAACTGAATCTTTCTAACAGCGGACTTTGTGTATTCTTCAAGCTCTCTTTCCAGCTCGTTGTTTGTAATGTCAGGATTTAAATAATCCCTTGTGCTGTCTTTCGGTGGTTTAATAGTTTGGGTTACCATCTTTCTCCTCTAATATGTTTTAATTTAGATTTATATCAGCTACATAAAAAATTATCGCCGAAAAAATCTTTATCAGGCAACTTTTTAGACAAGTATCATACCATCTAGAGAGAAATATCTATTGTCAAAAAATTTCCGGCAATAATTGATTTTGAGTTGCTTACAAACTTTTAAGTATTATCAGAAAAAAACAAGAATAAAATGATTATTAATGAAAGAATAATTTTACCGCTTGATGTAAAATTGTAACATTAATCCTAATAAGACAAGATTTTGTAATTATTACAGGAAAAATATTCATAATGTAATTTTATTTTACTTCACAAATATTGACTGGTTAATTAGTTATTTTTGAATGTAAAAATTTTTTGAATATGAATTACTTCAATCCAAGAATACTTGAAATAAATACAAGAGTCTGGTTAAAGAAAAAGAAATTAAATTCAATTGCTGATATTCCTGAATCTCAGATTAATGAATGGAAAGATCTTGGTTTTGATTTCATATGGCTTATGGGAATCTGGAAGACAAATAAAGATATTGTAGCTCAATACTGCTTTGAACCAGAGCTTGTATCTTCATATACAAATGCGCTTAAAGATTGGAAGACCGAAGATGTTATCGGCTCACCGTATTCAATTGATTGCTATGAAATAAATCCTGAGCTTGGTGGTGAATCTGATTTGAAAAATCTGAGAGAAAGACTAAACAATAAAGGTATCAGATTAATTCTTGATTTTGTCAGCAATCATCTTAGTGTTGGTTCGTGTCTGGTAAAAGAGAAAAAAGAAATTTTTCTTCCTGCTGATGAATATCTTTTCAGAAATGATCCTTATACTTTCTTTAAATCGCCATACAATTCAAAAGAGTATTTTGCTCACGGCAGAGATCCTCTCTTCCCACCCTGGAAAGATACAATTCAGATAAATTTTTACAGCGATGAAGCCAGAAAATTTCTGATAGATACTCTACTTCAAATTTCTGATTTATGCGATGGTGTAAGATGCGATATGGCAATGCTTTCTTTGAATAATATTTTTTATAACACCTGGATTGGAGCTCTCAAAAAATATGGTTATGAAAAACCAGAAAAGGAATTCTGGTCGGAGGCAATTAATTCAGTTAAAACCGAAAATCCGGAATTTGTTTTTATTGCAGAAGCTTATTGGGATCTTGAATGGCAATTACAGCAACTTGGTTTTGATTTTACATACGATAAAAGATTACTTGACCGGCTTGCAGGCAACGATATTAAAAGTATTAGGGATCATTTACATGCAGAAAAAGAATTTCAACAGAAATCAGTAAGGTTCATTGAAAATCATGATGAAGAAAGAGCTGCTGCAAAATTAGGTAAAGACAGATCTCTGGCTGCTGCAACTATCATAAGCACCATACAAGGAATGATTCTTTATCACGATGGACAATTTGAAGGTAAAAAAATTAAACTCCCTGTACAGCTTGGTCGTGAACCTTTTGAAAAGGAAGACGACAGGATAAAAAGTTATTACTACAAACTTCTCAGAATAACAAAAAATTCATCTTTCAGAAAAGGCGAATGGATCATGCTTGATTCATTACCTGCTGCAAACGCCGATTACAGCTTTGAAAATATATTAATCTGGCAGTGGAAATATCAAAACCATTTTATACTTGTTGCCATTAACTATTCAAATTCAACATCAAGATGCCGTGTTAAATTCGAAACACCAGAAGAGAAGATGATAATAAATTTAAATGATGAACTAAACTCTGTCAGTTATGAGCGAAGTGTCGAAGAGATAAACGAAAGAGGTCTGTATATTGAGTTGAAACCATTCAGCAGCCATATTTTCTCAATCGATTTTTGATGTTGACTATTAAATTTTACCTTTTCATAAATCATAATATCATTAAATTGTGCAACCAAAATTTCAAACAATCATCTTATTGAAAGAAAATGGCAAAACAAAATCGAAATCAAAACAAAGAACGAAAAATCGGTTCGCAGGTAGTTGAAAAAAAATCCTGGTGGAGCGATAAGAAAAACCGAAGCAGATTCTGGACAGCAGTTGTATTATTGATTTTACTATATTTTTTCATTGTCAATAATACTCGTGAAGAACCAAAGGAAGGTCCTTATCCGCCGGGCTATCAACCGCAAACTGAACAAACATTAAATTCAAATAACTTAGGGAACTAGGAAAAATGAAAAAATTTCTCATCGCAACATTTGTACTTTTGGCAATGATTTTTGCTTCACAAACTATAAATAAAACTGAAGCAAAAGCTATAAATGATAAAACAGCTCACTCATTGCTTAGCGATAAAAAAGCCGCTGATTTCAAACTTAAAACACTGGAGGGCAAAGAAATCAAATTATCAGATTATCGGGGTAAAATTGTAATTATTGATTTCTGGGCTACATGGTGTCCGCCTTGCCGTAAAGGAATTCCTGATTTAATTTCACTTCAGGATGAATTCAAAAAAGAAGTTGTTGTAATCGGAATTTCTCTTGATCAACAGAACACAATTAAGGACTTAAAACCATTTATTGAAAATTATAAGATCAATTATCCTGTAGTTCTTGGAGATGAAAAAGTTGTTAAAGACTACGGTGGAATAAGCGCAATTCCTACTTCTTTTATAATCGATCAGAAAGGGAATATTGTTGATTCACACATCGGACTTGTTCCTAAAACAGTTTATGTTGATCAGATAAAGAGCTTGTTAAAAAAGAAATAATCTTCCAGCTGCCTGGTCATTTATGATCAGGCAGTTATTTTAATTTTTGTAAAAATTATTGAAGCCGTAATGAGCGGGGGAAATAAAAAATTCTCAGTCCTTGTTGTTGAAGATGATCCTGAAAACTTAAGATTTTTAACAACGCTTCTCTCCAAATATTTTAATGTTATAAGCTGCAGAACTGAATCTGAATTCTTCAATTTAATTATTTCAAATCGTTTTGATGTTGTGCTAATGGATATTTCGTTATCCGCTGAAAAATCCGGATTGTCATTGATAAAATCATTCAGACAAATTCCACTTTTCAAAGCTATTCCTGTTATTTGTTTATCTGCGCATATTTCTGAGTCGGATAAATCGGAAGCATTGGAAGCTGGGGCAAACTGCTATTTAACTAAACCTGTTCAAAATAAAGCGCTCATTGAGACAATATTTAGTTTTCTTGAGACAAATGAGAAGAGTAAAAGTTTATAAAATAAAAAACCCGACTTAATGTAGTCGGGCTTAAAAATTCTTAACAGATTAAATGCCCGTTCTTAAAAATCTTGGCTCTTCAAGCGTAAGAATAATCGATATTCGATGTGAATCCGGTAGTCTGTCAATCTCAGATTCACTGAATCTTGCAAATGAATAATCAATATTAAGTTTAGGAAGTTTTACTCCGGCACCTACAGTGAATTGCTTTACATCATTATAACCGCCGCGCACATATATCAGATTTTTGAAAGTGTACTCAAGTCCGGCATGCATATCGAAACTAACAGGACCAATATTAAACTGAGAGGCAAATCTTCTGTTTTCAAACCGAACATCGAAATCAAGTGCAGGCATGATATATCCGCCAAGAAATTCTGTTAGCTTGTAAGCCCCGCCGATTTTAAGTGTTGGCGATACGAGTTCATTTCTTCCTGTACTCCATGCAACAAGTGTAGTCGTTGCATCCTGAAGATTTGCACCGAGATAAAGATTTTCAAATGGTGTATAAAAAGCTCCGACATCAAAGCCGATTCCTGTTGCGCTGTATTCTGCCAAAGTTCTTCTGATTACTTTTGCATTAACACCCCAGTAAAAATTCGATTCCTGTCTTTTTGCAAATGTCAAATAAAATGCCCAGTCCTGATTACTGAATTCTGTAATTCTGCTGTAGTCAAGTCTGTCATCTCTTATATCAATTATTCCATCACCATTTGCATCATAAAGAGCATTACGGGTATCCGGAATTCCATCAACTCCCAATCTCATTATGCTTAATCCAAAGCTCATATCAGTGCTGAAAGGAATAGCAACTGAACCATAATCGTAATTAACAAGGTTACCAAATTGTTCTGAATGCATCAACGCAATCTGAGGATAATTGAGATTGGCTAATCCTGCTGGATTGTAATAACCCGATGTAACATCATTTGCAACTGCAACGAATGCTCCACCCATACCTAAAGCTCTGCCTCCAACTCCCAGCGCCATAAATTCGCCGGCATATTTGGCGAATACAGTTTGAGCATTTATTGTAACAATAGTGGAGAAAGCCATTGTTAAAGCTAGAATTATTTTTGAGCGCATAAGTACTCCGCTATTTATAAGATTTTTGCAATGAGAAAATCAAGAAATTGAGTTTTAATGTCAAGTCTAAATTTAACAACATGTAGGAGTGAATTTTTTAACAAGCTATTTCATTTTAGCTTATCATTGACAAATGCTTTCACAAATTCATTCAATCCACTTTTATCTACTATTGCCAGATGATTATCAATAACCATCCCAAATTGTTTTAAGTATTCTGCAGAAACAAATTCTCTTATCATTTTGCCTTCAGATGTTAAACTTGATTTTTGATTTGCGTTTAGCTGTGAATAAAAAACTTCCTGCTTTGCCATTTCATCAATAATATTATCTGGAAGTAACTGAATTAATGTAATTGAAATTGCAAGCTTATCTGATTCTTTGATATCTTTTATTGCAAGTAATAACTCGAACTCGGCATCAGTTTCAGCGTAAACATTTTCAGAAATTAAAGTTGACTTAAAGCTTTCAAGAAAAGATTTTTCAAGATCACTGTATCCACGGTCTGAAGCAACCATTGATACGGAATATTTAGAATCTGAAATTGCCTGCGGGAAGATTAACAAACTGTAGGAGAAAATAAAAATTGGAACTATTAAGAGCAGAGATTGACCTTTTATATAATTCATCTCAAACCTCGCTATATAAATTTATTTTTCAAAAAAACATAAGCTGATAATTATCTTAGCGAAAGTCGAAAAATTTTACATAATTATCTGACGAGAGTTTTGTAAACCATTATCTCTTTAATTCAAATCTATATGTTTTAGCGGGATAAAGTTGATTGATGAATTCTTTAGTAATTACAGGAGTCCGAAAACTGATTTGTTTATAAACCTATCTTAGAAGTTAACTCATTAAGCTGACGACTGATTTAACATAGAAATTAGTTTCCGATTTGTAAAGCACTAATCAAACTTATTTATCTTCAGCTTTTGATTTTTTTACTAATGTCTTTATGAAACCCACAACAGAACCACCTGTCAACATACCAAGAATGTAAACAATAAAAACAAGTAATGAAGTTGGCAGAGTTATACTCATCGAAAGAAATGATACAGTTACACTTTCAAGGTTTTGAAACTTGAACAACAAAACTATCGCACTTATAATAACGATAAGTGCTATATAAATATATCGTTTCATAGACTAACTCTTTATTTATTTGATGGAATAATTGAATTAGAATTATTCACTTCAAATCTTTAACAAAATTCTCTTATCGCTTTTATAAATTCATTTTGTTTAATAATTGAACAAAGAATTCAGTTCAGTTTTTCTTTTAGAATTTTTTCGAGGAGTTCTATCGTCTCATGCTCTGATATCTGAGTGAAATCATTATTGATTGATGAAATTATCGATTCAACCTGATCCATTTTATCTTTGATAAAAGAAATTTTTCGAATCAATAAATCTTGGTCTTCCGTTACCCAATAGCTTCCTTCATCAATTACATTAAGATCTGAAATGTATTTGTCTTTCAAATATTTTAGAAGCTTAATTATTGCAATGTGTATTTCAGGCGGTGCGTATTGTGTTTTAATAAAAAGGAAATTACTGTCTGCGCTCTCAACTTCCCCAGGATTTAAAACCATACCTGAAACCGATTGTAAGTTGCCATTTTTATCGAATAAAACATAAAATGACTCACATTCAGGATGTAGGTTTATAGTAATTCCTTTCAATGGCAAATGACCAGTAATTTTAACTCCATTTTCTGTCTGGAAAAGTTGAGCTGTCAGCTGTGAATTCCAATCGTTATCAAGAATTGAATATTTCCAACTCATTATTTCAGATATATCTTTGAGTTCATCTATAACAGAATAGATTTGTTCAAGGTTGTTTAATTTACCCTTATAATGAATTGTAATTCCCACCTTAAATACTTCGCTCCTTAATAGAAATAAAATGTAATTTTTTTATTTTACTTTACCTTGTGCTGCAACAGCCGCAGCGGCTTTTTCAATTTCTTCAGGATTGCCGAGATAATAATGTTTAATAGGTTTCAGGTTTTCGTCAAGTTCATAGACTAATGGAATTCCAGTAGGAATATTAAGCTCAACAATTTCATTATCAGGAATGTTATCAAGATATTTTACTAATGCACGCAGACTATTTCCGTGAGCAGTTATTAAAACTCTTTTGCCTGTTTTAACCATTGGAGCAATCGTACCTTCCCAATACGGGACAAAACGAGCTACAGTATCCTTTAAACATTCTGTAAGCGGTAATTCTGATTCGGAAAGTTCTTTGTACCTAGGATCGTGTCCCGGATATCTTGGGTCAGATTTTTCAAGAGCTGGTGGTTGAATATCATAACTTCTCCGCCAGATTTTAACTTGTTCTTCGCCATATTGTTTTGCAGTTTCTGCTTTGTTCAAACCCTGTAATGCACCGTAATGTCTTTCGTTTAATCTCCAATGACGGATTACAGGAATCCACATTAAATCCATTTCATCAAGCACAATCCAAAGTGTTCTGATTGCTCTTTTAAGCACAGAAGTATAAGCGATATCAAAAGTATAACCTTCGGCTTTAAGAACTTCACCGGCTTTTTTTGCTTCTTCTTTTCCTTTTTCAGAAAGATCAACATCAGTCCAGCCGGTAAAACGGTTCTCTTTATTCCAGATGCTCTCGCCGTGGCGTAATAAAACAACTTTGTACATGTTCTCTCCGATCTTAGTTTTCAAAAAAGTTTTATTCAAAAATAGAAAGAATGGTCTAGACACAAAATGTTTAAAATCAAAACAGAAGAATAAAGACAGGCTATGAATTTTTATGAAAGTTCACTGATGATAAAATTACTCTAAGCAAGAAAATGCGAATCCTCGTCGTACTTCCCTTTTAATTCATCAATATGAGTTTTTTCCCAAAGATTCACTTTATCAAAATAAGCAGCTCTGCCAATAATGTGAGCCGCAACAGGAGCAGTAAGTAATAAAAAAACAATTATTGAAACAGCTCTGGCGGCAATTCCTATATCTTCCCAGTAAAAAGCCGTCCCGATTAAAACCAAACCTATACCAAGGGTTGAAGCTTTAGTTGTTGCAGACATTCTGGTAAATAGATCAGGCATCTTTAGAATACCAATTGCAGACAACAGGATAAATAAAGAACCAAGCAATAATAAAACACCGCTTATGATTTCAATCATTTTCTTGTACTCCTTTCAAGATATGATGCAAAAGCTACTGTGCCGAGAAAAGTCAGCAATGCCAAAATAACGCCCACATCAAGAAATGTTGTGGTCATACTTTGGATTGAGTAAACTGCAATGAATGCAATTGCATTTGCTGATAAAAGATCCAATGCTACGATTCTATCTTCTATGGAAGGACCGATTACAAGCCGGATAAAAATAATCAGAATTGAAAGTCCTATAAGGGAAACAGAAATGCTCGCCGATAATTCAATAAAACTCATCGTAATACCTCCAGCAGTCTTTTTTCAAGTCCGTCTTTAATTTCTCTTCGGAAACTATCGGCATCTTTCACATACAAAGCATGTACATACAGAGTTTTCCTGTCGCTTGATACATCTAAACTTAATGTCCCAGGTGTTAAAGTCAGTAGATTTGCGAGTAACACAATTTCCAGATCAGTGCGGGCATCAAGCGGCACCGCAATTATTCCGGGCTTCATATAATCTTTGGGTGTGATAATATCAAAAGCTACTTTCAGATTTGCTACTATCAGTTCTTTGATGAAATATAAAATGAAACTAATAGTGAGAGGAATTTTTTTGAAATAAGTTGAACCTCCCAAAGCTGACTTCGAAATCCAAAGGATTATGTATCCGACTATCAATCCTTCAACAAATGTTTCAAATTCAACATTCCCGATCAGAAGAACCCACGCAATTGCCAATAATATGTTAAGTAAAAGTTGATTCATTATTTCAGTCCCAAAACTGAATTAATATAATTTGAGGAATCAAGCAGTTGCATTGCTGATTCATTAGCGATATTAAAAAAGGGCTCTGCATAAAATCCAATCACTATTGTAATAAAGGCTAAAATTATAATTGGTAGAATCATCATGAATTTTTTGCCTGATGTAAGGGATTTATAAGTAATGTCTGTAACATTCTCACTGTTTTGGGGATCATCTTTCCAGAAAACCTCGTTCCAGATTTTAGTCATTGAAAACAGAGTAAGTAAACCAACCAATAAGGCAATGCCAACTACCAGAAACTCTTTCAGTTCAAGTCCTGCTTTGATCAAAACAAACTTTGCCCAAAATCCTGACAACGGAGGAATACCTGCAAGAGATAAAGCAGGTATCAGAAAAAGTAAACCCAGCATAGGATAAAACTTATAAACACCACCCAATTCTTTAAGATTATAAGATCCTTTTAATTTTTTTACATATCCACTGATGAAAAACAGATTAGTCTTAACAATTATATGATGAATTATGTAGAAGATTGCCCCTGCAATTGCAAGAGGCGAGAACAATGCAACACCCAGAATCATATAACCAATCTGACTGATAATATGAAATGATAATATTTTTCTGAAATTATTTTGCGCCGCAGCTCCAAGTACACCTGTAAGCATAGTTAAAGCAGCAGAAACAAGAAGTATATCTTTTATAAAATCAGAGTTGTAAATAAAGACCGTTGTAAAAAATCTGATGATTGCATACACACCAACCTTTGTAAGCAATCCTGCAAATATAGCTGAAACAGCAGCCGGCGGTGTGTGATAGGATGCGGGTAACCAAAAGAATAAAGGAAATATTGCGGCTTTAACTCCAAATGCTATCAGAAATAGGACGGCAACAACATTTACCAATTCCTGATTTTCAATAAAAGGAATTTTTCTTGATACATCTGCCATATTCAAAGTTCCGGCAAGCCCGTATAAAATTCCTACTGCGGCGAGGAAAATTGCTGACGACAACAAATTTAATGTAACATATTTGATCGCCCCCTCAAGCTGTGCTCTTCTTCCTCCAAGAGATAGCAGAACGAAAGACGAGATAAGCATTACCTCAAACCAGACATAAAGATTAAAAATATCTCCTGTAAGGAATGCCCCATTGATTCCCATAAGAAGAAATTGCAGCAATGGATAATAAAGATATCTTTCTCTGCTTTCATCTATTGAACCGATTGAGAACAGTGCGGTTGTAAGACCAATTACAGCAGTTATGATGACCATAATTGAAGAAAGCAGATCAGCAACTATGCTGATACCAAATGGAGCCTGCCATCCACCAACCTGAAGCGATATTATTCCAGAGTTATTTACTTCGACAAATATTATTAGTGAGCATATCAGTGAAAATAAAGTTGCCAGAAGATTTAAAGCTCTTTGAATCTTTACAGACTTCCAGAAAAACAGCATCATAACTGAAAAAGTAAGCGGCAATATTATAGGAAGAATAATTATCAGCATTGTAATACTTTCAATCAATTTCATCTGTTGATTTCATTTTGTCAAGATCATCTGTTCCCACTGTCTGATAAGCCCTTTTGAACAAAACAATTGCAAATGCCTGAACACCGAATCCAATTACAATTGCTGTAAGTATCAATGCCTGCGGAAGCGGGTCTGCATATGGTTCTGTAAGAATATTAGTCCCTGATGGTACAAATGGAGGAGCAGCTTTTGTCAGTCTGCCAATTGTAAATATTAAAAGGTTAGCAGCATGTCCCAGAAAAATCAGTCCAAGAATAACTTTGACAAAACTTCTTCTTAAAATCATATATACGCCAGCAGCATACAGCAATCCGACAAGAACAGGAAGAAATAGTTCCATTATTTTTCCTCCTCAGCTAAAGAAAAAATTATTTTAAGAGCAATTCCAAGTACGACAAAATAAACTCCCAGATCAAATAATAAAGGCGTTCCGATTTTACCAATTACAGGTATATTGGTATCTAACCAAAAACCTTTCATAAAAGTCTGACCAGAAACGATAGAAGGGACTACACTAATAAGTGCAAATGTCAATCCGATAGAAATAATTTTAATTGGCTCAGCTTTAAATAATTTTTCAGCCTCATAAACTCCGTTTGCAATGAAGTATAATGCATATGCAGCTGCAGCTACAAGCCCGCCAACAAATCCTCCGCCAGGTTCATTATGTCCGCGAAGCAGAAGAAAGAATGAAAATATTAACAATAGTGGCAGCAGGTACTTAGAAGCTGTGGATAAAATTATTGAAAACATCATTCACCTTTATCGTCTAGTTTTAATTTCAGCAATGCGTATACACCGATTGCTGCTATTGCAAGAACTGTAATTTCGCCAAGTGTATCAATAGCTCTGAAATCTACGAGTATCACATTAACTATGTTTCTTCCCTTGCCTTCAGGCAATGATTTTTCTGCAAAGTAAGTCTTTAAATCAGATTGCATTGAAAGAGATGTTACATATAAAACTACTGTGCTCATAAAAATTCCTACTGCAGCTGAAATAATAACATCGCGTAATTTTACAATTACATTGGAGAACTGAAGATATTTGGGTAGTTTATACAATACCAATACAAAGAGGATCACTGTTAAAGTTTCAATGGCAAATGTAGTTAATGCAAGATCAGGGGCACTGTAAATTATAAAAATAATTCCCATAGTAAAACCAACAACACCGATAGCAACAATTGATTTAAGTCGTGAATCGGATGTGATTACAACAAAAGTAGCACCTACCATCATTGACAGAATTGCAATTTCGTAAAAAGTTATATCAGGTATGAAGTTTATATTCAGTGTAGTAATGGCCTTAATAAGTGAAAGAGATGCGAGACCAATTGCAGTAATTAAAATGAAAATTATATAATTTCTTAAATAACCATTCTGAAGAATTCTCGTTTGTAATTTTGCAAACCACATCAGAAAAATAAGCAGATATTCATACCATTCAGAGGGCTTAAGAATTTTAATCATCCGGACATTCTGAATAGTGCTGAAAAATTTATTCCGGAGAACATAAAAAAGAATACCCAAACCAAGAGTAATAAAACTTAAAAGCAAAACAAGATTGAACCCATGCCAAAGTTTAATCTTGATACCAAGTTCTTCCGTTAAAATGCTGATTGTTGATTGTTCAAGAAGTTTTCCAATTATTGCATTAGGAAATATTCCCATCAACAGACCTAAAATTGCCAGTATTGCAGGACCAAACAACATTTTTATATGAGCTTCGTGTGGAGCAACCGGAGTTGAGGTCAGTTTACCAAAAAATGGTTTTAGTCCAACAAGAATAGTCACCATCACAATCAAGGCATTTGAAATAACAGCAATAATAATCAGAAAAATTCCCCAGTATTCAATTTCAAGAATTGCAGAATAAACAGTTTCTTTTCCAATAAATCCAATCAGAGGAATTATCCCCATCATTGATGAGGATGCAAGTAAAGCAGTTGCCATTGTAACAGGCATTATTTTTTTCAAGCCGCCAAGATTGTGAACATCACGGGTGCCTGTTGAGTGATCAAGTGTGCCGGCTACTAAAAACAAAGTTCCTTTATAAAGTGAATGTGCAACCAGATAAATAAAAAATGCTTTAATGGCAAGTTGCGAACCAATACCGATGAGTAATGTTAATGTACCAAGAACACTTAAGGTTGAATATGCAAGAAGCCTTTTCAAATCAGTTTGTTTAATTGCCAGAGCTGCAGCAATCAACATAGTAATTGTTCCGAATATTAAAATAGTGCCCTGCCAAAGTTCAGTTCCGCCAAGAGCGTGATTTAATCTTGCGATAAGATAAATTCCGGCTTTAACCATAGTTGCCGAATGTAAGTATGCGCTCACCGGAGTTGGTGCTTCCATTGCATTTGGTAGCCAGAAATGAAACGGAAATTGGGCAGACTTAGTAAATGCTCCAAGCAAAATCAATATAACAGCAGATGAATAAAATCCTGATTTGATTATTTCAGAGTGCTTATCATAAAGAGATGAAATTTCAAAACTGCCTGTAATCAGATATAAAAATATAAATCCGGCAAGCAAAGCGAGACCACCACTGCCTGTTACCAATAATGCCTGAAGAGCTGATTTCCTCGATGATTCTTTGTGATGGTTGAAACCAATAAGCATAAAAGAACTTATACTTGTCAATTCCCAGAAAACAAACAGAGTAATCATATTGTCGGAGATTACCAATCCAAGCATTGATGTCATAAAAATTCCGATGTAAACAAAAAATCTGTCGGTATGCTCGTAGTCTTTCATATAAGCACCTGCATAAAGAAATACAACAACACCAATCAATGTGATAATTAAAACAAAAGTCAGACTCAAACCATCCAGAATAAATGTTAAGTTAATTCCCAGTGATGGGATCCATTCATAATATTCTTTTATGATTTCTCCGTTTGCTACCTGTTGATATCTTGAAATGAAACTTAAAAACATGAATAATGGAAATGAGGCGGCAATCCAACCAAAATAGTTTTTGAAAGGTTTGTAAATAAAAGCGGCTGAAAAAGATGCAATAAATCCAATGATTAACAAATAAAGCAATTTATATTTCCTGTATTTATCTTGATAACTGAAAGCAAATTATTTCAGTTGTAATTTAAATAAAAATATTCTTTTGATTTGCAGGAATCGAAGAATCGTCAGAACAATTTTTCCTCAACACTTTTAATTTTTTCTTCCATTGTTTGCTCACGATCAGTTCTTGTTCCGATTCTGACATTTGAAGAAATTCTGGGTACACCAATTTTATGAAGATGGTCGTGACATTTCTTAATAGCATTGAAAACCTCATCCCATTCACCTTCGATGTTGGTTCCGTTTGCATGCAAAGTTGTTTTCAAGCCTGCCTCTCTGAAAATCTTTTCACATTCGGCGACATATTTCGAAAGAGATAAACCAACACCAATAGGAATTATTGCTACATCAACTATTACTTTCATATAATTCTCCTGTTGTTAATACAAATTTAAATAATTCTTGATTTGGTTAGGAATAAAAAGTAAACTTGAATTATAATTTCAATAAATAATTTATGAGGCGTAAAAATGAATCCTGTTTCTATAAATTACTTAGCAGTACTTGTTTGCGGAATCATTTCTATGGTAATTGGAAGTCTATGGTACGGACCGCTTTTCAGCAAACTCTGGATGAAGCAACATGGTTTTACCGAAGAAGATCTGAAGAAAGATTTTAATCCGGCCAAAACTTTTGGGTTAGCGTTTGTTGGTCATCTTGTAATGGCTTTGGTGCTTGCTTATCTGATTTCGCTGACGAATGCTCAGAGTATTACTGAAGGTTTAAGAGTTTCACTTTCCTGCTGGCTGGGATTTACTGCTGCGACAATGTTTGTCAATACTTTGTTCTCGAGAACTACTTTGACATTATTTTTTATAGATAGCGGTTATCAGCTTGTCAATTCGATTGTCTTTGGATTGATTCTTATTCTCTGGAAATAGTGTTTGATAATATACAATCTCTAAATCAATCCGGTTGTTTTGAGTATCAGAATTCCAACAGCTATCGTAAAAACTGAACCTAATGTGGAAATCAGAATTATATTGCCGGCAAGCTTGCTGTTTGCACCCATTGCTTCTGCCATTATAAAACTTACAATTGCTGTTGGGCACGCAAAAAGTATAAACATTATTCCAAGGTCTGTTCCTCGATATCCCATTAAATAAGCGGTTGATGTTAAGATTAACGGAATCAGTATAAGTTTAATAAATGAAGATGTGAAAGCAAGTGTTGATGCTTTTTTAATCTGCTCAAGGTTTAATGAGCCGCCGATTCCAATCAAAGCAAGCGGAAGTGCTAAATCAGACAAGAAGTTTCCGGTTGTAACTATTATTGACGGGAGTTTTATTGTAAAATATGAAAATGGCAGTCCTATTATCACTGCAACAATCAGTGGATTGAGTAATATTTCTTTAATGATAGGATAAAAACTTAATTGATTTGTTTGCCGAAGCGGAACAGTAAGAACAATTACAGCAAGAACATTATAAAGTGGAAGAATAAAAGCCAGAATAATTGCTGCTTTGCCTAAAGCTGTTGTTCCAAACAAATTCGATATGATTGCAAAACCAACTATTGCAAAGTTACTTCTGAAAGCGCCCTGAATAAATACACTTCTGTCCCTTCCATCTTTGATGAAGGGAATACTCAATAGCCAGATTAATAAGAATGTAATAATTGTTCCGATGTAAATAAAAATTATCTGAGGGAAGTTTATCGCTTTACTTAAATCCATTTCAGCAATCTGCATAAATACCAGAGCAGGCAGCGAAACCGAGAACACAAATTTTGATGTAACATCAACAAAGTTCTCGTTTATGATTTTCATTTTTTTTGATAAATATCCAAGTGCAATAATAAGAAACACAGGTGCAACAATATTGGCGGTAAAGAGAATGTTGTCAATCATTTTTAATTCAACCCTTTCACTGCAATTCCTTCATACATATAACCGACAATTTTTGGATCACGCTTCATATAATAATTTTTAATTTCGGTTATGTGTAATCCGGAAGTGGTGATGAGTGAAGAAATATTCCTGTTAAGATTGCAGCCATCTGCCCAGGTTTTTTGAATTGGATTTAAAATGTGCTGAAGCTTTTGAACAAAGGTTTTATCTGCAAGTCCGTGCTCAAGAAAATAATATTTTCCGGAGGGTTTTAAAACTCTGTAAATTTCTTTAAGTGCGGATTCAACATTTTTTATGCTGCAAAGTGTATAGGTTGATACTACTGCTTCAACACTGTTATCATCAAAGGGTAATATTTCGGAGCTTTGATGTATTATCTCAACTTTGATTTTGCTATCCTGAAATTTTTTCTCTGCCTGCTTCAACATCCCTTCATTGGCGTCAATGCCGATGATGTGTTTTACATTATCAGGATAGAATTTAAGATTTATTGCCGTACCAAAACCAATCTCAACAACTTTACTCTCGGTAATTCTGCTTAACAGACTTTTTCTTCCCTGATTAATTTGTTCTGAATCCATTGAGAAGTCATAAAAAAATGGAATTATAACTTTGGAATAAAAACCCTTCATTCTGCTTTCAAGTTTTCAATCAGTTTAACAAACTTTTCAGGAATTGAAGTTAGTTTATTTTTCTTATAATCAAAGAATGCGATTCCTGTTTTACCAATTGCAATAATATTTCCTTTAGTCTTATTGATAGCACGATAATAAAAATCACAACTGACTTTATGAAAATCATCAACAGTAAGTTCTACAATTAAAATGTCTCCGTAGTATCCTTGCGATTTATACTGAATCGCAGAGTCAGTCATTATAATGCTGCTTCCTTCAATATCAATTTCGGAGTAACCAAATTGTTTCAGGAATCTTATTCTTGCTTCCTGGAATATTGAGAGAACAGAATCATTCCCAAGATGTCCGCCGTAATTTATATCTGAG
Organism: uncultured Ignavibacterium sp.; assembly: GCA_937934185.1. Taxonomy (GTDB): domain Bacteria; phylum Bacteroidota; class Ignavibacteria; order Ignavibacteriales; family Ignavibacteriaceae; genus Ignavibacterium. The sequence goes on from CALHAB010000210.1 coordinate 26,619, forward strand.
ATTCGTAATGGAATTTCAGTTGAGTAGATGAATTTTTTCGGTAAGTTAATTTCAATTCTTGGCATAGCAGGATTTAACTATATTATTTGATAAACTTCAATTGGTTCTGTCTGACCTTTTATTTTAACCTGAATATGTCTGATTGGTTTGAATCCATCAAGATTTATTCTTTCATAAACTGATTTGGAAATCAGAAGTTCAGAGTTCAGTTCTTTATTTAATTGTTCTAATCTTGCAGCAACAATTACCGCTCTGCCTGTAACAGAATATTGTTTACGGTTTTCTGCACCAACATTACCTGTTACAATTTCACCGGCATTCAAACCAATACCAATTTTTGTAGGAGGAATATCTCCGTTCTCATTCTTTTCTCTGATTGTTTTATGAATCTCAATTGCGGCATTTACGGCAAGCTGACAATCATTATCGTGTTCAATAGGTGCACCAAAGATAGCCATAAATCCATCGCCCATAATCTGGGTAACGATACCTTTATGCTTGTTTACAATTTCGATCAGTGGTGCGAATACTTTATTCTGATATTCAATGATCTCTTCAGGAGATTTATTCTCGGCGAACAACGAAAAATTTCTAATGTCAAGAAACATAATACAGGCAAATCTGATGCGACTTACAATTTCTGTCCGGTTATTAAGAATATCTTCAACAATTTCTTTAGAAACCATCTGACCAAAGATATGTTCGATTTTATTTCTTTCTTCTCTTGTCTCAATATACCTAAGCAAAATTTTCTTAACCTGATTTGTAACCATTCCCGCAATAAGTCCGCTTAGAGCAAGCAGAACGGCTTTTCCTAAATACATTGGGAAAAATGATAAAACAGGCGAAATGTTAATTGTATCAGAAGTATCTAATAAAATCATCGAAAGAATTGTAAACTCAATTGCAGCAGTTAAACCGCTGAATATACTGAGATGGGCATCGAGTTCAAGAGCTGAAAGAAAAATTATTATAAAGTAAATTGATGAAATTGGTGTAAGTAATGGATAAACAGAGGGAATGAAAAATGAATAACTGTATAGAACAATAGTTGGTATGCTTATTTCCAGAAAAATATTTGCATATCTGAAAAAGTTAAACCATCCGAAGCCAAATCGTGTCCAGTGTTTTATTACTTTATTTAAGATTATTGTTCTTAACAAAAGAAATAAAATCATTCCGGCAGTTATTAGAAAAACAAATGTGCTGCTATATGTTGGTCTGAATTCCTCGCTGTAAACAAGTCCGATTATAACTATAACAATAAGCATTACTGTTAACACAAATGCAAGAATCTTGGCGCGCAACTTTTCGCTGCTTACAAGCTCCTGAATTAAAAATTCATCTGGGAATTTTTTATCAATTCCCAGTTTTCCCAATAGTCTGTTTAACAATAAATCTTTATATGAAGAAGCCATCTCTGTTAATCTAATCTTCTTTGAAATCTGAGTGAACTTAAAACAAGAATAAATATTCCCATTACCAAAAGTACAAGATCATTTACCCAAAGATCATAAAAACCTAACCCCTTTGAAATTACTCCGCGAATTATATTTATAAAATATTTTAGAGGAATTATATACGAAATATACTGAATTATTCTAGGCATATTTTCAATCGGGAAAGCAAAGCCGGAAAGAAAAACCATTGGCATCATTACAGCAAATACAGCAATCATCATTGCCTGTTGCTGCGTTTTTGAAATTGTTGAAACAAATAATCCAAGACCCAGAGTAGAAAGAATATATAAAAAAGCTGAAAGGAACAGAAAAAAGATATCACCTTTAACAGGAATGTTGAAGATAACCCGCATTGCAGTTAAGACAATTGTAATCGAGACAAATCCCAACAAAATAAAAGGTACGAGTTTACCAATAATTATCTGATAAGGTTTTAAAGGGGTAACAATCAACTGCTCCATTGTCCCGATTTCTTTTTCTTTAACAACTGCAAGTGAAGTCAGTAATAAAGTAACAATGCTTAATAACAGCCCAACGATACCTGGAACCATATAGTTTCTTGTTTTCAGAGTGGGATTATACCAGATTCTTATTTCAGGTGTAATATTTCCAATTGGTACAAATATTTTCCCAGTCCGCTGCATCATTTCGAAGGATATGTTTCTGGCAAATTGCAAAATTATTTGTTGCAAATATCCTGCAGCAATAGATGCCGTGTTGCCGTCAGCTGCATCAAATATTGCCTGAAGTTTAGCTGTTTGTTTTCGATTCAGATTCTTTTCAAAATCATTCGGAATAACTATTGCAACAATTGCCTTATTGTAGTCAAGTTGTTTTATTACTGACTTATAATCATTCACATACTCCTGAATCACAAAATAACCCGAAGAAGTTAAATCATTTACAAGTTTTCTTGATGTTGAGGTTTTATCCTGATCATATACAACAAGTCTTATATTTTCTATATCGAGATTAGCTGCATAACCCAGAAATATTAGTTGGACAACAGGAGCAATAAGAATAATCCCGAACATTTTGGGATCTCTTTTGAACTGAAGAAATTCCTTCTTTATAAAATTTAAGATTGATTTCATAACGACTTTAACTTCTTTTTGCTGCTTATTATACTAAGGGTTATAAATATCAAAGCGAATATCATTAAGTAAACTATTTGCATAAAAAATGATTCGATGCCAACTCCTTTAAGAATAATGTTACGAAGAATTACTATAAAAAATTTTGCCGGTGTTATGTTCGTAAGAATTTGAACTGCTAAAGGCATATTGTCAATGGGGAAAATAAATCCGGATAGAATAAAAGATGGCAAAAGCGAACTAAATGTTCCTAATGTGAATGCAATTTGTTGTGAGTCTGAAATAACCGAAATGAAAATACCCAAACTTGCCGATGCGAACAAAAACAAAAGAGTTGTAAAGAACAATTCTGCAAAACTTCCTTTCACTTCAACATCGAATAAAATATAACTTGCGATGAGTATAAACCCGGCGTTAATAAAAGCGATTACCAGATAGGGAATAATTTTCCCAATCAAAAGTTCAAAAGAATTTAATTGCGAAACATTTAACTGTTCCTGTGTTCCTCTTTCTTTTTCACGAACAAGAGTAAGTGAAATTGAAATAACTGATGTAATTAATAATATCATTGAAATTAATCCCGGCACCAAAAACCTTGTCGTTTGAAGCGATGGATTATACCAGAATATCGGTTCTACATCAATCGGTTGATATGATTTAGCCCCTAATCTGGCATATGCATTCTGAGAAATATTGTTACTCATATCAACAGTAGCCATTGATACATAGTTTTTAATTATAGAAGCAGTGTTTCCATCAACTCCATCTATCAGGAACTGCAGTGTTACATTCTGTCGTGAAAAAATTTTTCTGGAAAAATCTTTCGGAATTACCAAAACACATTGAGCAGATTTTTCATCAAGTGTTTTGTCTGATTCATTAATACTGTTAAGATATGCCACAATATCAAAATATTCTGAATTCTTTAATGAGTTAATAAGTTCACGACTCAAATCAGATTTTTCCTGATCATATACAGCTAATTTTATATGCCTGACATCAAAGTTTATAGCATAACCAAAAATCACTAATAGGAAAACCGGAAAGAAGAATATTACAAAAAGCAATCTGTAATCACGCTTGAGTTGTCTTACCTCCTTCTTTGAAACTGCAAAGATTAAAGACAGAGAGTTTAATATGTTCGTGTAAAAATTTTTTCCGGATTTCATTTCTTATCAACCAGATGAATAAATACATCTTCAAGTGTCGGCATTACTTCATTGATTCGGAAAACATTTATTGATTGTTCAGCCAGAATATTTTTAATCTGATCATCACTTTTGAAATTATCATTTACAGTCAGATGAATAGTATTTCCGAAAATATTCGACTCATCAACAAAAATTTGATTTTCAAGAATGCTTATTGCATCACCAATTCTTTCGCATTCAATTTCAAGAATTTTGGAAGTAATATATCTCGATTTCAGCTCTTTTGGATTGCCTTGAGCAATAAGTTTTCCAGAATCAATCAGAATTATATTATTACAATATTCAGCTTCTTCAAGATAATGAGTCGTCACAACAACAGTAGTTCCATAATCTGAAAGCGAATTAATTAACTCCCAGAAATTCCTGCGTGCAATTGGATCAACACCGCTTGTTGGTTCATCGAGGAAAACGATTTCGGGTCTGTGGATTACTGCTGTGCCCAGTGCTAGTCTCTGCTTAATTCCACCGGGTAGTGTTGAAGTAAGGAAATTTTCTCTTCCTTTAAGATCAGCAATTGTTAAGATCCATTTTTTCCTTTCTTCCAGAATAGTTCTTTCAATTCCATAAACTCCGGCAAAGAAATTAATATTTTCTTCGACTGTTAAATCATTATAAAGAGAAAATTTCTGAGACATATAACCAATTCTTTGCTTAACTTTTTCAGGCTGATTCATCACGCTGAATCCACCTACAATAGCATCTCCGGAAGTTGGTTTCAGTATTCCGCAAAGCATTCTGATAGTTGTTGATTTGCCTGCGCCATTTGCACCAAGAAATCCGAATACTTCGCCTTTCTTAACAGTAAAGGAAATATCATTTACCGAAATAAAGTCTCCGAATTTTTTCGTAAGGTTTTTTACTTCTATACTGTTCATTTATTGATAAGATGAATAAAAACATTTTCAAGTGAAAGATTAACTATGCGGTAACTTAAAAGATCAATGCCTTCCATATTAAGAATCTGATTGACTTTTTTTATTACCTGCTCAGGTGAGTTGGCAATTATATTCAATCTGTCTCCGAATATCTGAATTTCATACTCAGATATAGATTTCAAAACTTTATAAGATGACTTGATATCATTTGTAATAATTTCAATTGATTTTTTACCAACAGAGTTTTTAATTCTTTCTGGCGTATCAAGCCCAATAATTTCTCCGCGATGCATTAACGCTACACGGTTACATCGCTCTGCTTCATCAAGATATGGTGTTGTCATAAAAATCGTGATTCCTTCTTTCAGAAGTGATGAAAGAATTTTCCAGAAATCTCTTCTTGAAACCGGATCAACACCCGTTGTTGGTTCATCGAGAAAAAGAATTTTGGGCTTATGAATTAAACTGCAGGCAAGTGCAAGCTTTTGTTTCATCCCGCCTGAAAGCTGATCTGCAAGTCTTTTGCGAAAGGGAGTTAATCGTGTGAATTGAAGTAATTCATCTCTTCTCGAATGAAAATCTCTCACCTGATGAATCTCAGCGAAGAACTCTATGTTTTCATCAACAGATAAATCGCTGTATAAACTAAACTTCTGAGACAGATATCCGATTTCATTCTGTATTTCTTTTCTGTGTTCCAGAATATTTCTGCCAAAAATTTTTACTTCACCCTCGTCTGCATTAGTTAAACCGCAGCAGATTCTTATTGTTGTAGTTTTACCTGCACCATCAGGACCAACCAATCCAAACAATTCGCCTTGACCAACACTTATAGAAATTCCATTTACTGCAACAACTTCTTTATAAGACTTTTTTAGGTTATTTATTGAAATTACATTTTCCATTTAATCTTGTATTTTTATAACAGCGTCTGCCGGAATTCCAGCTTTTAATTCAAAGTTCGGATTGTCGATTTTTACTTTTACAGCGAAGACAAGTTTTGTTCTTTCTTCTTTCGTTTGAATATTCTTAGGTGTAAACTCTGCTTCGGGAGAAATAAAAATAATTTTACCTTCAAATATTTTGTCCGGGAAGGCATCTACTTTAACATATGCAGGTTGTCCGAGTTTTATTTTAGGCAGATCTTTTTCATTTACATAAACCATCAATTCAACCTGAGATAAGTCAGATACTTTTACAAGTGATGAGAGATTAGTAACAGTTTCTCCGGCTTCAACAAATCTTTTAACTAAAGTTCCACTGATTGGAGAAATAACATAACAATCATTCAGATTCTTTTTAATCAAATCAAGATTGGCTTTTATTCGTTCTACATTTGCTTTTGCCTGTTTTAATTCTTCTGGTCGCGAGATGTTTTTTACTTTTGTATAGTTTTCTTTTGCTGAATTGTATTGTGCGAGAGCAAGTTCATATCTGGCAGCAGCATCTTCGAATTGTTTTTTGCTTACTGATCTTGATTGGAAGAGGTTTTCAAATCTTATTTTATCATTTTGTGCGGTTTGAAGATTAACTTCCGCTTGTTTGAGCAGCTGCTCAGCTTGTTGTACATCTTCCTTTCTTGCACCATTTCTTACCAGTTCGTATTGGGCTTCAGCGGACATTAATTGAGCTTCTGCTTCTCTTAATTTTATTCTGTAAGTAGTTGGATCAATGATTAATAATGTATCACCCGCCGAAACCTGGTCGCCTTCGTCTTTAAAGATTGAAATTATCTCTCCTGATACTTTAGAAGAAACAATAACATTTACAGTTTCAATATTTCCTGTTACTTCGATTTGCTTTTGATCTTCTTTGCTTTTGCACCCAACGAGTGCAAAGAGTAAAAAAATTATCAGTGGCAGTGAATTACTTTTTTTCATCTTATAACCTTTGTAAAAATTTTATCGAAAATCTTTTTGCCCTTGGGAGTTAAAATCCCGTTAAATAAAATTTCAAATGAATGTATAAATGCCTCTTTGTAGCTAAACTTCTGGTGATATAAAAAATCCGGATGAACAACAGAACGAATTGTATTTACGAAAATGTGTATGATGAGTTCAATTGGTTTTTCAATAATTATTCCTTCAACCTGACCTTGTTTAATAATGCTGCCCAGTGCCGTGTAAGCTCTTTTGGTTCTGAAGTCGTCAATCTGTTTCCATAACAGCGGCGTATGAATTTGTAAATCCTTCAGCCACTTTTCAGAAAACTTAACTACAACGCCTGACATAACTTCAAACAACTTGATAATTTTGGTGAGAGAGTCATCTTCTGAGTTAATAATTGTTTCAATCTTATTGTTCACTTCATTCATCATCTTCAAAGCAACCTCTTTAACAAGATCATCTTTTGTTGAAAAAAACTTATATATAGTTTTTTTACTTATTCTTAATTCAGCAGCAATCTGATCAACAGTAACTAAATAAAAACCATCACGCAGGAATTTTGAAGTACAATGCTGAATTATTTTTTCTCTTTCTGCCGGGTTATTGGTCTTTTCTTTTTTGGCCATTGGAAACTGTTTTCGTATTATTGGTTTCCAAATTAAAGCCATTCTTCTTTAAAAACAAACTGAATAAATATCTGAAAAAGAGTAATCAGACCATCATCACTTGCTTGAAGCTTTGAAAAATTATTTCTATAATTGAAATGAATATTTATGAGGGTGCTATGAAACAATCCTTTTTATTCTTTATCCTTTCATTGATGATGATTTCATCTGTTGTGTATTCCCAATCAAAAGTTGATACTGATATCGAAGCGGCTTTGGTTAATGCAAGAAAAGGTGTGTTCTGGGCATTGATGAATATCCCTGTAAAGAAAGCAAAAATTGAAAAGTCACTTATAAATGAAGACCGGCTTATTGCCAAAGTAAAAATTGCTAAAGAGCTGAACGGAATAAAGATAGAATCAACCGGTTTCAACAATACGAATGAAGTAACAATTGTTTTGTACCGTTCAGCCGATAGTTTAATTAAAGACGGCTATATCAAAAAAGGTGACCTCGAACTCTATTCCGATGACGATTAAATTATTTTCAAAAAGTTCTTGACTTATTAATTAATTTTTTGTAACTCTGTAATAGAAATTACAATATTTGTTTAACTTGTAAACAGAGTTACAAATGAATCCTTCCAGATTGATTGAAATATTTCTTCAGGTTATCCGAATAAATGCTCTCAGCGGCAATGAAAAACCACTGGCTGATTTTATAAATTCATTCCTCACCAATCTTGGTTATAAAGTTGAGTTTGATGATTCTGCGAAATTCACAAACAGTAACACCGGAAATTTAATTTGCAGATTAGGTAACGGTGGTGATTTTGTTATGACCGCTCATATGGATACAGCACGACCAACTGAAAATGTTAAACCGATAGTAGCAGATGATAAAATTACTTCTTCAGGTGATACTGTGCTTGGAGTTGATAACCGTGTTGGTGTAGCAGTTCTTCTTTATACTCTTGAAAAAATTGCCTTGGAGAAAATTCCCGTAAAAGATTTTACAGTAGCTTTTACTACCTGCGAAGAAACTACTCTGTTCGGCTCAAAGTATCTTGGATTAAATGGAAGTATAAAAAAAGGATTTGTTTTTGACTCAGGATACAGACCAGGGAATTTTATTTACTCAGCATGCGGCGCAATTGGATTTAATATGAAAATTTTTGGAAGAGCATCACATTCCGGAATTGCTCCTGAAAAAGGTGTCAATTCACTCTTAGTTGCTGCAAATGCGATTACGAAACTTCCACTCGGCAGAATTGACGAAGAAACAACTATGAACATTGGTACGCTTAAAAGTGGTTCTGCAGTCAATGTTATTCCTGAATTAACTGAATTAGTTGGTGAAGTAAGATCATTCAATCTTGAGAAAGCAGAAAGTTATTTCAACTTGCTGGTTAATACTTTCGGCGATGAAGCACAAAAA
>CALHAB010000211.1 GCA_937934185.1 uncultured Ignavibacterium sp.
CTTGATAAAATTTCTGTTAGTGATTATTACGGTTCAAATCTTAGTGAAGTTATAAATGCTGCACCAACGATTCTTCATAATAATATGGAAGAAACTGAAACTTCTCTAAATATTAGTTTCAAAAGTGAAAATGACATAGTAAATTTTTTGCAATCAGTTTATCAAAGGGGAATCAAACGAACTTTTCTTACAAATGGAGCGAATATTTTCTTTTCACAGAATTTTGATTACCGCTATAAGATTTGTCCGCCAAAAGTAAACACTGTTGATTCTACAGGAAGCGGAGATGCATTTGTTGCCGGAATAATTTATGCATGGAAGAACGGTCTGATTTTCGAAGACTCGCTTAAATTTGCTTCAGCTTGCGGTGCTTTGAATGCAGAGTCGTTTGAAGTTTGCAAAGTTTCACTGCATAATGTTTTTTCTCTGATGGAGGAAGTAATAGTTGAACCTATTGGCAAGAAAATGAAATTGATTGATGATAGTCCGCATCAGGAATAAAATATTTTTTCTTTCCTTTCTTCTGCTTATTACTAATGCCTCAGCACAAAATGCTGTTATCAGATCTATAGATATTCACGGAAATAAGTTTTTTGATAAATCAGATTACTTGAAGTGGATCGGAATCAATATAAATCAAAGGACTTTCCCCGGAATAACTGACACAATAAAAAATCGCATCGCATCAAATCTTATTCAAAATGGATTCCATCTTTTTGAGATTTACAAAGTTCAGATTGACTCACTGGACTCAGCTTCAGTAGGATTAATAATTGATTTAACTGAAGATAATCCAACTGAAATCAGTGATATAAAGTTCGTTGATGTTGACAGCGCTGATATTCCATTTCTTCAATCATCGTTTGATTTTCTTAAGGGACAAGTATTAACTCAACTCGATTTTGAATCTGCTGTCAACGGTGTTTTAAATTATTTTGAAGATAACGGTTATCCTTTTGTAAAAGTTATAATCAATTCTGTTGTTCTGAAAAAAGATTCAATTGAAGAGAGGAATTCAGCAATAATCAAACTTACACTTGAGAAGGGAAATCTCAGCAGAATTGATAAAGTGGAAGTGAGAGGAAATTCATTCACAAATGAAAAAGTGATTATCCGTGAGCTGCGTTTATCCAAAGGCGAATTATACTCACAAAAAAGAATTGATGAATTTCCCAAAAGAATTAACCGCCTCAGATTTTTTGATCCTGTACCTCCGCCGCAGTATTTCATCAATTCAATAGGAGAAGGTATTCTCGTAATCGAAGTGAAAGAAAAGCAGACAAATAATTTTGATGGTATAATCGGATACATTCCCGGCAAAAAAGAAAATGAAAAAGGTTATCTGACTGGTTTGATTAACATCTCACTCCGTAACTTGTTTGGAACAGGCAGATCAGCAGCACTTCGCTGGAATAAATTCGACAGAAATTCTCAGGAACTTGAATTAAAATATCTTGAGCCGTGGTTGTTGAATTTTCCTTTCAACATTTCGCTCAATTTGTATCAGCGAATTCAGGATACAACATATGTACAAAGAAAATTCAACGGTGAAATTGAATATCTTGCCACTGAAGATATTTCAGCTTCTCTTGTTTTAGGAACTGAGTCAGTAATCCCGACTGAAAGAGTAATTCCCGTATTTACAGTTTTTAATTCTTCAGTCATTACAACTGGTTTGAATCTTAAAATTGACACAAGAGATGATCCATATTCACCAACAGAAGGGTTATATTTTATTAACTCATATTCATTCAGCAGAAAAACTATAAACGGACCAGTTCAGTTTATAACACCACAAATAAATACTAAGCTGGATTTACAGAGAATTGCATTCGACTTTGATATTTTCTTTCTTTTGTTTTCAAGACAAGTTCTTGCCTTATCTATAAGCGGAAGAGAATTAAGAGGACCTTCTTTTGAGAACAGTGATTTATTCAGACTTGGCGGAACCTCTACTTTGCGCGGTTACAGAGAAGAACAATTTCTTGGCTCCAGAATTTTATGGACAAATTTTGAATACAGATTTTTATTAACACGCCGCACATTCGCTTTTGCTTTTTTCGATACCGGCTATTATTTGCGAAATGCTGAACCTGATAGAAATATTTTAAAGTCCGAAGATTTTCTTTATGGTTATGGGCTGGGGCTTAATCTTGAAACAGGACTTGGAATTCTTGCAGTTAGTTTTGCTCTTGGAGAAGGCGACTCATTCACAGATGGAAAAATTCATTTCGGCCTGGTAAACGAATTTTGATTGAACAACTCAACTTGAATACTTTTGAGTTGATGAATAAAATATATTCCTATATAAAATTAATCCGTCCGTTAAATTGTCTGATTACAGCACTTGTTGTTATTGTTGGCGGAATAATTTCTTCGGAAAGCAGTTCATTTGATAATATTTTAATTCTGGCATCAGTTACAGCCGCATTTGCTGCTGCTTCTGGTAATGTTATAAATGATTATTTCGATATTGAAATTGATAAAATCTCCCATCCTGATAGACCACTTGCAGCAGGAAAAATAATGCCTTCCTATGCAATAAAATTTTATTCAATTCTTGTTTTGGTTGCTTTAACTTTTTCATTTACTCTCAACATTCAGCTTTTCGTATTCACATTTTCAGCATTAGCAATTTTATTTTTGTATTCAATTTATCTTAAAAAAATTCCTTTGGTTGGTAATATCACTGTTGCTTTGTTAACTGCACTTGCATTTTTCTTTGGTGGAATAGCAGTTAATAACGCTGAAGCTGCAATTGTCCCTGCAGTTTTTGCATTTTTAATTAATCTGATTCGTGAGCTTGTAAAAGATATTGAAGATATTGAAGGTGATAAGTTAAATTCTGTTATTACTTTCCCAATCAGATTTGGAATGAGTGCAACGAAATATTTAATCGCTTTTTTAATTTATGTTTTGATCGGATTTACTTTTTATCCGTTTATAAATCAGTCGTACAAAATTGAATATTTTGTCCTTGTAATGTTAATTGTGAATCCGCTTCTGATATTTGTATTAAAAAAACTTTTTGTTGGTGGAGACAAAGAAAATTATCATCAAATCAGTTCATTACTAAAACTTAATATGATTTTTGGTTTGATAGCAATTTATCTCGGTAAATGAAAAACATAGATAAAAAATATTTCAGGCAAGGAATAAATTTTCTTGCAGGAGTTGATGAAGCCGGAAGAGGACCTTTGGCAGGACCAGTAGTAGCTGCGGCAGTTATCCTTCCAAAAGATTTTTATCATAAAGAAATCAACGACTCGAAAAAGCTTTCTTTCCAACAAAGAGAAAAACTCTTTGATGTGATAATTACCAACGCAATCAGTTATTCTTTTTCAGTTATATCTCAGTCAACGATAGACAGGATTAATATTCTGAACGCATCATTACTTGCGATGAAAAAATCTGTCAATAAACTTCAGCCAATGCCTGAAATTGTTCTTATAGATGGAAATAAATCTTTCGGCACAAATACGAAGTTAATCCCATTAGTTAAAGGAGACTCACTTTCACAATCAATTGCAGCTGCATCAATTATTGCAAAAGTAATTCGCGACAGAATGATGAACCGGCTTTCAGAAAAATATTCTTTTTATGGCTGGGAAAAGAATAAAGGTTATCCGACAAAACAGCATATTGAAGCTTTATTAAAATATGGTCCATCACCAATACACAGAAAAACATTTCTCAAAAAAATATTTAATGAGTTATACCAATCCGAAATAATTTTTGAATAGTAATGAATGATAAGAAAGAAAATAAAAAAAGTTTTGGCAGTGAGGGTGAAGATATAGCAGCAAAATATCTTGCTGAAAAAGGATTTGAGATAATTGAACGGAATTTTTTTGCCGGTCACGGTGAAATAGATATTATTGCAATCGATCCAAGAGATAATTATCTGGTCTTTGTGGAAGTAAAAACACGAAACTCGATGGAGTATGGTGATCCCGCTTATGCAATTAATAAGAAGAAAATCAGTCAGTTAAAAAAACTAGCTGAACTTTATCTGGCTGAAAAAAATATTATGGAACAGGATTGCAGATTTGATGTTTTAACAGTTCTTATGATTGATCCGAAAAATCCTCAGGTAGAACATTATGAAAATGCATTTATGTAATGTGACAGCCTTAACTTTTATCAGGCTTCAAAATTCATTATTTTCAAACGTAACATTTCAAAAAATCTTAATTATTTAAGAATAAAGCAGTGAATAATAAAACTCCAACATCTGCATATCTGAACTCAATTGAAAATCGTCTCAACGAATTTTTTATAATGATCGCCGGACTATGGACTTTCTCAGTTCAGTTTTTCAGATATGTTTTTGTTCCGCCTTACGAAGTTTATGAAATCCGGAAACATATGAATGAGCTTGGAATTAAAACTCTTCCAATTGTCAGCGTTACAGGTTTTATTATCGGCTTGGTTCTGGCAATGCAAACTCAACCAGTGCTCGCAAGATTTGGTGCAGAAGCTTATTTACCTGGTTCGGTTGGAATTTCCATTGTGCGTGAATTAGGTCCGGTCATTACAGCTTTAATTTTTGCCGGCAGAGTCAGCAGTGGTATCGGCGCTGAACTTGGTTCGATGCGCGTAACAGAGCAGATTGATGCAATGGAAGTCTCAGCAGTTGATCCATTCAAGTTTTTAGTTGTAACCAGAATTTTTGCCTGCACTTTTATTCTTCCGATTTTAACTGTTTATGTTATCTTCATTGCTCTGGCAGGTGCATACATTGCAGTTGTTCTTGTTCAGAATATGACAATTGAATATTACACTAATGCTGTTCTTTACTCAGTTGAATTTGGTGATGCAATTCCTGGTGTTGCAAAGACTTTTGTTTTTGGTTACATAGTTGGACTTGTAGGTTCTTATAAAGGATATACTGCAACAAACGGAACTGAAGGTGTTGGAAGAGCTTCAACAACAGCAGTTGTAGTCTCATCTCTGATGATTTTAATTTTTGATATGATTCTTGTTAAAATAACTTTATGGCTTTGGCCAACTTTCTGATATGGTTGAGATTTATAATCTGAAAAAAGCTTTTAACAGTCACATTGTTCTCGATGATGTTTCTCTAAAAGTTGATCGAGGAGAAAATCTGGTTGTATTTGGAAGAAGTGGAACGGGAAAAAGCGTTCTGCTGAAATGTATGGTTCGCTTGATGGAACCTGATTCCGGAAAAATTATTATTGATGATAAAGATGTTCTTTCACTCGATATTAAAGAACTGAATAATCTCAGAAAACAAATTGGTTTCTTGTTCCAAAGTGCTGCATTATACGATTCGATGAGTGTAAGACAGAATCTGGAATTTCCTTTAATCCGGCATTTTGATTTTTCTCCCGAAGAAAGAGAACAGAAAATTATAAGTGTTCTTGAAAAAGTTTCTTTGCTCGAGGCAATTGACAAAATGCCATCTGAACTTTCAGGCGGAATGCGAAAGAGAATAGGACTTGCACGTTCGATAATCACAGAACCAAAACTTATGCTTTACGATGAACCAACAACCGGTCTTGATCCAATTACTTCGAAGGAAATCAGTTATCTTATTCTTGAACTTCAGAAGTCATTAAATATGACCTCGGTTGTTGTTACCCACGATTTACTTTGTGCGGAGATCATTGCTGACAGAGCTATCGTATTGAATGATGGTAAAGTTCAGTATGAAGGAAGTATTCCTGAATTAACTTCATCAAACGATCCATTCTTAAAAAACTTTTTCAGTCATGAATTTATTAAAGAAAATTAACAGGTGAAGTAATGTTTAAAGATTTAACAGGAGCTAAACTTGGTATTTTTATTTTCTTCGGGAGTGTTTTGCTTGTTGTTGGGATTTTTATGCTAGGAAACAAAGATCAGCTTTTTGTTTCTACTTTTACTATCAGAGCATATTTTCAAAATACTGAAGGCTTACGAAACGGTGCTTCTGTTCGTTTTGGCGGTATTGATGTTGGCGCAGTAAAAGATATTAAAATTATGGCTGATACTTCCGGAAGAGTTGAAGTTAGTATGAGAATCAAAGAAGAAGTGAGAAGGTTTATTAAAAAAGATTCAAGAGCAAGTATTGAAACAGAAGGACTGGTGGGAAATAAAGTTGTTATTATTTCAATGGGTTCTGACAGGGCAGAGCCAATCCAGGATAACGGAATTATACTTTCAAAAGAACCTTTGAGCTTTGCTGATGTAATTGAAGAAACTCAGGGAATTCTTTCTTATACTAAAGAGATGACTAAAAGTCTGGCTGATATCGTAGGTAAAGTTAATAGGGGTGAGGGAACAATTGGAAAAATTCTTTATGACGAGGAACTTTATAACGCTGCGACAAATATCACCAAATCAGCAGATAAAAATCTGACAGCAGTTACTGAGGATTTAAGAAAGATTATTGCCTTATTTGATGACCTTGGTAAAGGTGTTGAAACAATAGTAACAAATACTAACAATGTGGTTGCTGGTATTGATACTCTTCTTCAGGGAGTTTCTGAAGGTAAAGGTGTTCTTGGCTCATTGCTTACTGATCAGGGAACTGAAGGAAAAAGCATTAACAAAATACTCGAGAATTTTGTGCAGATAAGTGAAGATACAAAAGTTAGTGCATCACGACTTGCAGAAAATATGGAAGCACTTAAACATAACTGGCTGTTCAAAAGCTATTTTGAGCAGCGGGGTTACTGGGATAAAAATGAATTTGAAAAAGAACTTGATTCAAAGATTATTGAGTTGAATGAGAAAATTGAACTTCTGGATAAAAAAATTGCCGAACTAAAAGCTCTGGAATCGAAATAATTTCCGCATTAATGCTTCTTTAGTGATTAAATTTTTCTCACCTCACTTAAGGATTATTTTGTAAATTTAAATCCTGATAATCATAAAACTATATGCCTATTAAAGAAAAGAAAATAATTATAAAAGGTGCTCGCCAGCACAATCTTAAAAATTTAAGTTTTGAAATCCCACGCAACAAACTCGTTGTGTTTACAGGCGTTAGTGGAAGCGGAAAATCTTCACTCGTTTTTGATACGATCTATGCTGAAGGTCAGAGAAGATATGTAGAAAGTCTTTCATCTTATGCACGACAGTTTCTTGAAAGAATGAATAAGCCAGATGTTGATTTTATGATTGGCATCTCTCCGGCTGTAGCCATCGAACAAAAAACAGGGGCTCGAAATTCCAGGTCAACTGTTGGAACTACAACAGAAATTTATGATTACCTCAGATTGCTATTTGCAAGAGTTGGAAAAACAATCTGTTTTCTCTGCGGCAATGAAGTTAAAAAAGCTACAACGAATACTGTTATTGAATGGTTGAATCAACAGGCAGAAGGATCAAGATTCTATCTCACATTTCCGCTTCACGATCACGAAGGTCATTCTGTAAAAGAAGAAATTGAATTGATTAAAAGAAGAGGATTCTTCAGAATCTATGCAAACGATGAGTATCACGATTTGAATGATGAAAATTTCCTGCCCAAGAAAAAAGAAAATGTTTTTATTGTTGTTGAAAGATTCAAAGTCCAAAAAGAAAATCTTGATGAAAAATTAGCCGACTCAATTGAAGTAACATTCAAAGAAGGAGAAAACAGATTAACTTTAATCAATGCTGATACTAAAGAGATAAAAGAGTTTAATAAATATTATGAATGCTGCGGAATAAAATACGAGGAACCAGAACCAAGATTCTTCTCCTTCAATAATCCATTTGGAGCTTGTCCGGTTTGCCAGGGATTCAGCAAGGTGATGGGAATTGATATGAATCTTGTAGTTCCCAATCCTAATCTGAGTATAATGGAAGGAGCGATTGCACCATTCAAATCACCAAAGTACAGCACCCATCAGAGAGATTTAATTCGGAATGCAAAAGAGTATGGAATTCCTCTTAATGTTCCATTTAAAAATCTTACAGAAGAACAAGTTAAGTTACTGAGAAAAGGGTTTGGTACTTATATCGGTATAGACGGCTTTTTCGAAGAGCTTGAGCGATACACTTACAAAATGCACATAAGAGTTATTCTGAGCAGATACAGAGGATACACAACCTGTCAGGCCTGCAAAGGCGCACGACTGCGAAGAGAAGCACTTCAGGTTAAAGTTGGTGGAAAATCAATTCACGAAATTGTTCAGATGCCAATTGAACAATCACTGAAGTTTTTTGAACAACTTCAGTTGAGTGAATATGATTTTATGGTTGCGGAAAGAATCCTGCAGGAAATAATTAAACGGCTGACTTTTCTTAATAATGTTGGCATCGGATATCTTACTCTTGACAGAATAAGCAATACACTTTCCGGTGGTGAAACCCAGAGAATAAATCTTGCAACATCACTTGGCTCTGCATTGGTGGGAACACTTTATGTTCTCGATGAACCGAGCATTGGTTTACATCCACGAGATAATTCAAGATTGATAAGCATTCTGAAAAATCTCCGCGATATCGGAAATACGGTTCTTGTTGTTGAACACGATGCTGAAATGATGCGTGAAGCAGACTTAATTTTTGACTTAGGTCCTGAAGCAGGTGCAAAAGGTGGTGAAATTGTTGCGTCTGGTACTTATCAGGATATTATTAAAAATGAAAAATCACTTACCGGAAAATATTTATCAGGAAAGCTTTCTATTCCTTTGCCCGAAGTCAGAAATACTTCAATCACAAAATCAATAAAAATTTTTGGTGCAAGAGAAAACAATCTTAAAAATATTAATGTTGAAATTCCGCTGAATAAATTTGTGGTTATAACAGGAGTCAGCGGTTCAGGAAAAAGCACACTTGTTCACGATGTTCTTTACGCCGGCCTGGCAAAATATTTCGGAATGGCACCAGAATACATTGGCAAATTTGATGATATAAAAGGTGCAGAGTATCTTGATGATGTTGTAATTGTTGATCAATCACCTATTGGAAAAAGTCCGCGTTCAAATCCTGCCAGTTATATAAAAGCATTTGAATTGATTCGCGAATTATTTGCATCAACACATCAGGCAAGAGCAAGAGGATATAAACCAGGATATTTTTCGTTTAATGTTCCCGGCGGAAGATGCGAAACCTGCCAGGGTGATGGTTTTATCAAAGTTGAAATGCAGTTTCTTGCTGACTTGTATCTTGAATGTGATGAGTGTAATGGAACACGGTTCAAAAAAGAAGTAAGAGAAATTACTTATCGTGGAAAAAATATTATTGATGTTCTTGATATGACAGTGGCAGAAGCAATTCAATTTTTTAAGGGAGAAGATAAAATTGTCAGAACTTTGCAGCTGCTTTCTGATGTTGGACTTGATTACATAAAACTTGGTCAACCTTCAAATACACTTTCCGGTGGTGAAGCTCAGAGAATTAAACTTGCTTCACATCTTTCTGCCCAGAGAGAAAAAAAACATGTTCTGTTTATATTTGATGAGCCGACAACCGGATTACATTTTCACGATATTTCCAAGCTTCTTAACTGCTTTAAAATATTACTGGAAAGAAATAATTCGATTGTCATTATAGAACATAATCTTGATGTGATAAAATGTGCAGATTATATAATTGATCTTGGACCTGATGCCGGTGATAAAGGCGGCGAAGTAATTGCTGCCGGAACGCCTGAGGAGATCGTTCAGGTTGAAAATTCCTGGACAGGAAAATATCTTAAAAGTTATCTAAGCAATGGGAAGACTCATCTAAGATGAAGAGACTAAATGTAAAAT
Source organism: uncultured Ignavibacterium sp. (assembly GCA_937934185.1). Classification (GTDB taxonomy): domain Bacteria; phylum Bacteroidota; class Ignavibacteria; order Ignavibacteriales; family Ignavibacteriaceae; genus Ignavibacterium. The sequence goes on from CALHAB010000211.1 coordinate 9,693, forward strand.
ATATTTTATCAACTCTGTATTTAATATTTTCTTTGAACGTAAGTTCAGAGGCACAAAGCCAGAATATTGTCTATTTAACTAAGTGGTATGATAACAATTTATCCGCTTTCTCATTCAGTTTTGATGATGGTTTAATGTCTCATTACACTAATGTCAGACCAATTTTTAATCAGTTTAACTTCAAAGGAACATTTTATTTATTGCCGCCATACTTAACTGAAACAGAGCCAACAATCTGGAGATATGGTACCTGGCCAATGTTTCAAACTTTAGCAAGTGAAGGACACGAAATCGGTTCTCACACACTAAATCATTTTTACCTTACAAGTTTGCCTGTTGGAGATACATCAACTGCAAACACAATTATGTTCGAACTTTTCCAATCAAAAAAAATAATTGAACAGAGAATTGCTAATCAAAAATGTATGACAATTGCTTATCCTTTTGCCGAGCACAATTCCACTGTTGATTCAGTTGCAAAATTGTTCTATGCATCAGGCAGAGCTGTTGGGATTGATGCAAATAATTTTTATTTGAATGAGAATGAATTTTATTCACTTAAATCTTATCCGGTTCATTTCAGTTTACCAAGAAATACTTTGGACGATGATCTTGATGAACTTTATGCTTTCATGGATTGGACTGAAAATTCAATAAACAATAATCGTTGGGGAATAATGTTGGTTCACGATGTTGTTCCTTTTTCGGAACTTGGTGATTTGGTCGCTCAAGGAATTTATGAACCAATTTCATCTGAGTGGTTTACTGAATATTGTAGTTGGTTAAAGA
>CALHAB010000212.1 GCA_937934185.1 uncultured Ignavibacterium sp.
TGGAAATATCCTGTTGAACTTCCTGACATTTCGACAAAAGATAAAGCACAAAAATATATTGGACTTGATATGCCCAAATTAAAAGAAGCCAAAGAGGAATTCTTAAATACAACTGTAAAGCAGTGGGATGAAGAAGCAAGGAAGCGTCAGGGTTATTTGTTTGACTATAAGTCAAAACAATAAATACTTATTTAAAAAATCAAATAGTCTAAAAAAATTCAGAAAGAAGGAGAGATATTCTGATGAAAAAATTATTCTTAATCATTGCTGTCTTAACTTTTTCTTTAATTGATTTATTATACTCACAAGATCTAAATGGCTGGAAACTAAACGGACAGATACAGCTCCGCTCTGAGGTTGACGGAAGAGACTTTTCCAATAACACACATCCGTTTACTTTTGCAAGTCTTCGATCAAGACTGGGTGTAGAAAAAACTTTTTCTGATAAGGTAAACTTTTTTATTCAGTTCCAGGACTCAAGAGTTTTTGGTGAGGAGGGAAGTCCAACCTCTTATACCGCAAATGTTGATTTATATCAGGGTTACATTAAGTTAATCAAACCCTTTGACATTGATTTTACTATTCAGGCAGGTAGATTCGCAATGATTTACGGAACTGAAAGATTCTTCGGTGCTTCAAACTGGAGTTATATCGGAAGATCTTTTGATGGCGTAAGATTTTCTGTTATGCCTGATTGCTGGGATCTGGATTTGTTCGCTTTAACTTTGAATGAGTCAGTCAGTTACATCAATAATCCTTCCCCATCAATTTATCCTTATCCGCAAGTAGAAACACCTTCACATAGCATTTATGGTTTTTATAAAAAAAATAAGATTACTGACCTCAGTAAGTTTGATTTGGTAGGATATTATGAAATTGACAGAACTGATGTCAGACCTGATACTAATAGCATAGAATTGTTTTTGATTGGAGGAACTTATTGGGGAAGCTATGGAAATTTCTTCACGGTTGTTGAAGCTGCCTATCAGCTTGGTAACAGAGGGGTTAGAGATGTTAATGCTTATATGTTCTCTCTTTTGGCTAATTATAAAATTTCAACTACTACTCTGGGAATTGGAGCAGACATTCTCTCGGGTAATGATCCAAATAAACCTGATAAAGCAAATGCTTATCTGCCTTCTTATGGCACAAATCATAAGTTCTACGGTTATATGGATTACTTTCCCTCAAATGCATTTGGTTTGGGACTAAATGATTTTTATTTCAAAGCATCTTTTAATCTTGTTGATTCAAAATTTAGTTTCTCTGCAGATCTGCATCATTTTATGTCGAATCAAAAAACTCTCTCAGGGGAAAATACATTCGGTCAGGAAATAGATTTAACAGTTGATTATAAATTTGTTCCCGGAACATCAATTACCTGGGGTGGAAGCTTATTCTTCCCTGGTGATATTATGAAGGTTCTTTATTCACCAAGAGAAGATGCAGCATTCTGGAGTTATTTGATGATTACAGCAAATCTGTAAATAATCATCTTTAAATTTTATAAATGGTTCTCAAACCCGATTGATATAAGAATCGGGTTTTATTTTATTATTAAATTTTCCTGAAATTTTATAACTATTTACTCTAATTATCTATTGCCTGATATAAATTATTGGATTATGTTTGAACTGTTATGATGAAGAAAATTAAAATAGTAGGGCTTGTCTCAATTATACTGATTTCTTTGATAGGAATTCCATCAATTAAACATTTTTGTAATTTGATGGAAATTTCTATGGTTGGTGATTGTGAATCAGTTTGCAACACCTGCAGTCATAGTCAAAATGAAATTGAAAGCTGCTGTTCATTAGAAACCGAAACTGCTGGCACATATCCAATTATTTCACATACAAATGATTGTTGTTCGGATGAGTTTATTCTTAATAAAATTGACGACGAATTTGTAATCAATACAATTGAACTGAACCAGAAAGTTTCACAAACAGAATATGCTTTTACAAATAATTTAATTTTTGACTCAGAATATTTTTTATCTTCAAAAACTATCTCCAAAGACATATCACCGCCGTTAAAAACAGACACGGAAGTTTATATCTTATTCCACTCACTTTTGATCTAAAAGCATCTCATTGTTTCTCTTCTGATCACTAAGTGAATTCTCTCTGAGAATTATTAAAAACAATGAGGTGAATTATGATTAAAATTATTGTCACAATCCTTTTTGCTTTTGTTGAGTTTTTAGTCTTTCCTCAAAGCGTTAAAGGTTATGTATTCGAATTAAATAGTAAAAATGAAAAAGTTCCGCTTGCTGGAACTAATATATTCTGGCAAGATACACAGATTGGAACCACTTCTGATTTAACCGGTTATTTTGAATTAAAAAAACCAGAACAAAACGACAGTGAACTAAAACTAATAATAAGTTATATCGGTTATCTGCCGGATACATTATTAATTAATGATGACACAGATAGCCTGGAAATAATTCTTACAATAAATCGTGAATTGAATGAAGTTATAGTTACCGGAACCTCGGTTTCAAAATTCATTGATGAACTTGATGTTAAACAAACGGAAGTGATAACATCAAAAGAACTGTTGAAAGCTGCCTGCTGCAATCTTGCAGAAAGCTTTACAACTAATGCTTCAGTTGATGTTCAGTTTCAGGATGCAGTAATTGGCGCAAAGCAGATTCAGCTGCTGGGGCTTGCAGGCACATACACTCAGATAATGTTTGAAAATATTCCTACACTTAAAGGAATCGGTAGTGCTTTCGGATTGAATTATGTGCCAGGTCCGTGGATGACAGCAATTAGTATCTCAAAAGGAGCTGCTTCAGTCGTAAATGGTTATGAATCAATTACCGGTCAGATAAATTTTGATTACAAGAAACCAGATGATTTAGAAAGATTTTATCTTAATGCATTTCAAAGTTCTCACTTTAAAACTGATTTGAATGCAAATGCAGCAATTCAGTTAAATGAGAATCTAAGTACAATAATTCTTGCTCACTCAGATTTTGTATCAAAAACTTTTGATGATAATAATGACTCTTTCAAGGATCAACCGAATGTAAGACAATTCAATTTTTTTAATCGTTGGAAATATCAGTCTTTCACTGGCTTTGAATCTCAATTTGGTCTTCAGATTCTCAATGAAAAAAGAAACGGTGGACAGCTAAGACCGACTCCATCATCAAATCCGGTTTATCAGAATAAACCATACGAAATAAATATTAATACAAAAAGAATTGAACTCTTTGCAAAGAATGGCTATGTATTTAGTGATGAGCCATACAAAAGTCTTGGCTTAATAATAAATGCCCAATCTCATGAACAAAATTCTTTATTTGGTGTGAGAAATTATGATGCAGAACAAAAAACATTTTACGCAAATATGATTTTTACTGCCGAAGATGAAGAAGAAATTCATTCGGTCACTCTCGGTGCTAGTTATGTATTTGATCAATACCAGGAAAAATTTAATGGGATTGATTATTTCAGAAAAGAATCTCGTCCCGGAGTTTTTGCTGAGTATAAATTTGCACCTTCAAATATCGTTAGCATTGTTCCCGGAATTCGTTTTGATTTTCATAACCTGTACGGGACATTTTTTACTCCAAGAATACACATTAAAATAAATCCCGATTACAATACAACTTTAAGAATTTCTGCAGGAAAAGGTTATCGTTCAGTTAATCTTTTTGCCGATAATCTAAACTCTTTAGCAAGCAGTCGTAAATTTGAAGTAATCGATAAACCGACTTATGAAGAAGCATGGAACTATGGCTTCAATCTAACACAATACATCACAATTGGTCTGCGTGATTTAAGAATTACCGCTGATTATTACAGAACAGATTTCGTCAGGCAAACTGTTGTTGATATTGACTCTGATACAAGAAAAGTTTTGTTCTATGATCTTAATGGCAAATCATATTCAAATAGTTATCAAATAGAGCTTGCTTACGAGTTATTACAGCGTCTTGATTTATCTTTTGCTTACAGATACACTGATGTAAAAACTCATATAGGGAATGATTTGCTTCCAAAACCATTAGTCAGTCGTTATAAAACTCTTTTTACTATTTCTTATGCAACTGAAGACAGGAGTTGGTTATTCGATTCATCTTTTTTGCTTAATGGTCCGGGAAGAATTCCTTCAACATCTGCAAATCCCTCTGAGTATCAGAGAGAAAATTCATTCCCGGCTTACTGGAATATTAACTCACAGATTACAAAGAAATTTGATTATCTGGATTTATATATTGGTGTCGAAAATTTACTGGACTATAAACAAAATAATCCGATCATCGCTTCTGATGATCCATTTGGAAATTATTTTGACGGCTCATTAATCTGGGGTCCAATAGATGGAAGGAAATTTTATATTGGCTTAAGATTAAGCATTATTTAATGCAGGCACAGATCCAGCTTTTTAATTAATAATTTTATCTACCAAAAAGGAGAATCAAAATGAAAAACATCATCGTATTTTCAGCTTTAATCTTTCTTTCTCTTGGTTATTATGGAATTGCACAGAACAAACCAAAAGAAGTGCAGCCAAAGAATAATAATCAAACTGAGTCTGTTCAGAAAGAGGAAGTTAAGAAACCCTGGAATTCTGTTTGTCCCGTTAAGGGTAATCCGGTTGAAGAGGACACACCAACAGTTGAATACAATGGAAAAGTTTATGGATTTTGTTGTCCGGGTTGTGATATAAAATTTGCCAGGAATCCGGAAAGGTATGCAAAGAATCTGAGTGAAGATGGGAAGAAGTTTATCGGGAAAAAATAAAGTCTAAAGTCATAGGAAGCTGTCCAAAAAGCGTATTAGTAATAAACTGAGTTTAAACATCTTTTTAATGTTACTTTTTGGACAGCCCGATTAATTATTTTCCCTCATAAACATATCTTAAAAATTCATCACGAACCTGAGGATTTAAGAATTTTCCGTGATAGCTTGAAGTAACAGTTGAACTTGAAACATCCTGAACACCTCTGGAAGCAACACACAAATGATCAGCTTCAATCAATACCGCAACATCTTCTGTCTGAAGCATTTCTTTCATTTCATTAGCAATCTGAACAGTTAATCTTTCCTGAACCTGCGGACGCTTGCTGTAGTACTGAACCATTCTGTTAATTTTGGAAAGACCAACAACTTTACCTGCTGAATAATAAGCAACATGCGCCTTCCCAATAATTGGTACAAAATGATGTTCGCAATAAGAATACACAGAAATATCCTTCTCAACAAGCATCTGATTAAACTTGTATTTGTTTTCAAACAAAGTTACCGATGGTTTGTTGCGAGGATCGAGACCTTTAAAAATTTCCTTAACATACATTTTTGCAACTCTCTTTGGAGTGTCCTTTAAACTATCATCACTTAAATCGAGTCCAAGCACCTCCATTATTTCTCTGAATTTCTTTTCTATCAGTTCTATCTTTAATTCATCATCTATTTCGAAAGCATCACTTCGGATAGGAGTTTCTATTGAGGTTAAATAATGATCATCATCGTTTATCTCTTCGTCAATTTTAAGAGATTTTGAGTAGGGAAGTCCGTCTTTCATAATAATCCTTGATTGTTTAATCGTCTAAACCGATAATAAAAAAGATTAGTTCCATATAAGAACTTTATCCGTTGTATTTTTGTTTTGCTGATGATCACTGTAAATAATTGTTATGTTGATTTTTTACAGATTGTTAATTAAATAAGTGATGAAAAATTTCAGATAAAGGAAAGTTTTGAAATGATAGACAAAGAAAAAGAATATCTGGCATTAGAATATTTTGAAAAAGCATATCGTTTACACATAAGTGGTAAAATTAAAGAGGCAATAAAAGCTTACCGAAAATCATTATCCTATTATCCGACTGCAAAAACTCACGCTCATCTCGGCTGGGCATTAAGTTTAGAGAAAAGATATGAAGAGGCAATTGAGGAATGTAAAATTGCAATTGAATTAGATCCTGATTATGGAAATCCTTACAATGATATTGGAACATACTTAATTGCACTCAATAAATTCGATGAAGCAATTTACTGGTTTCAAAAAGCACTCGATGCAAAAGAATATTCGACACTTTACATTCCTTTGTATCATCTGGGTAAAATTTATGAAATGAAAGGTTTTTACTTCACAGCTTTAAAGTATTACTCAGATTCAATGGAGCAGAATTCAGAATTTGAACCTGCAAAAACTGCATACTATAAACTTGTTGCTATGATGAATTAGCATTTAATTGCAGAACTTTACTTGTATTGTTAAATTGTCATATCAAATTTTAATCATTTAAATATCCATCTCAATGAAAGTCAGCGAAATTTTAAACAAAGAATTTATTATTGCAGAACTAGAAAGTAATGATAAAGAGTCTGCAATTAACGAACTAATTGATCTGTTCAGGAATGATCCGAGAGTCGAAGATATTGAAAAAGTCAGACAGTCAGTTCTTGATAGAGAAAAGATAATGTCAACCGGAGTTGGAAAAGGTTTTGCCATCCCTCACGGAAAAACTGATTCAGTTAAAGAAACTCTTGCAGCTTTCGGAAGAAAAAAAGAAGGTATTGATTACGATGCACTTGATGGTAATCCAGTGAATCTTATTTTTCTGCTGGTTGGAAAAGAAACCATGATTAGTGCTCATATAAAACTGCTCAGCAGAATTTCAAGAATGATGAACAAAGACGATTTCAGAGTAAGATTATTAAATGCTGAAACATCAGAAGATATTATGAATGTATTTCTGGAAGAAGAAAAAAGTTATCTGGAAATCTGATCTTAATAAAAACCGCAAAAAGAATTTTTATGATCAAAGCAATTACCGGTACTAAAGATATCCTTCCATCCGAAATAAGAAAATGGTATCATCTCGAAAATCTTGTTAAGAAGATATTTCATAATTTTAATTATAGTGAAATCAGAACTCCGGTTTTTGAAGAAACTTCATTGTTTGCCAGAGGAATTGGCGAAGAAACGGATATTGTAAGCAAAGAGATGTACACTTTCAGAGATAGAAGTGATACATCTATTACTCTTAAACCTGAAATGACAGCCGGAGTTGTTCGTGCTTTTATCGAACATTCGCTTGGAGAAAAACAACCTCTTACAAAAGTTTTCTACATCTCTCCGATGTTCAGACAGGAAAGACCGCAGGCAGGCAGATTCCGTCAGTTTCATCAGTTTGGTGCAGAAGCTCTCGGAAGCCCATCGCCTTTGCTTGATGCTGAGATGATAGAAATGGCTTATGAAATATTGAAAAGTTTAGGTTTGAAAGACTTAAATGTAAAGATTAATTCATTGGGAATTCCATCAGCAAGAGAAAACTATAAAAACGAATTAAGAAAATATCTCTCTGATAAAAAGCACAAACTGACTGAAGAAAGTAAAATCAGATTCGAAAAAAATATTTTAAGAATATTTGACAGCAAAGCTGAGCAGGATCAGGCTATAATGAAAAATGCACCATTACTTCTTGATTATCTGGATGAAGAAAGTAAAAACGATTTTGAAGTAGTAAAAGCTTATCTGAAAAATCTGGATATACCATTCGAGGTTGAGCCAAAACTTGTGCGTGGTTTAGATTATTATACCAAAACAACATTTGAAATTATCAGTGGAAAAGTTGGTGCACAAAGCTCTCTCTGTGGTGGTGGAAGATATGATTTACTTGTAGAAGAACTTGGTGGAAAACCAACTCCCGGCGTTGGATTCGCAGCCGGAATGGAAAGAATTCTGCTTGCTTGTGAAAATGAAAATGTTTTAAATCTTCCTGAACCTTTTATTGATATTTACATTGTAAGAATAGATAATGAACTGACTCTTAAAATTTCAGAGCTTGCATCATATCTCAGAAAAAATGATCTGAAGGTTGATTATGATTATCTGAACAGAAGTGTTAAAGCACAAATGCGTGAAGCAAATAAGATGAATGCAAGATTTGTCTTATTTATTGGTGGAGATGAATTCAAGAATGAAGAACTAGTCTTGAAAAATTTATCAACGGGTCAGCAGGAAAATATTAAGTTAAATGAGTTGAATTCACTTCTCAGCAAAGTAAAAAACAATGGCTCTTAAAAAACCAAAAGAAGTTCCGAAAATTCCCAAAGCAAGGGAAAAGACAATTGATAAACTCAAAAAAGCAATTCCCAAAAAGAAAAAAGAAGAGATTGAGTTTAATTGCAAAATTTATTTTCACTACGATTCTGTTTCCAAAAAACAGAAATACCGTTTTCAATTGGAAACATTAAAAATCTTTTCAGCTCTGAATTATAAAATCTCAACACAATACCGAAAAGAAAAGAATGAAATTGATATTAGTGTCTTAGGATTAACCGCACAAAATGATTATCTGACCAAGGTTCAACCAGCAACTGCAGAAATTGATTTTGAAGATTTGTTCGGCGAATACATTCTCAACATAATCAAGCAGGACGGAAGTATTAACTCAGCAGTTTTGAATTTTAATATTTTCAAAAAAGAAATTTTACTTATAAAAGAATTCCTGCCGCAAAAAAAGAATAACGGAAAGTTCTGCACATTTGAAATTGATAAATCAATGTATTCATTCTCAAATGAATTCGCTTAACAAATGAATCTTATAATCGGAAGAAAACCTGTACTTGAAGCACTTAACAGTGATGAAGAAATAACTCAGGTTTATATTCTATTCGGTCAGGAAGGCGGAATAATAAATGCAATTCGTGTTGCTGCAAAGAAAAGGGGAATAAAAGTCAATCAGATTCCGGCAGAAAAATTCAGGCAGTTAGTCAAGGACAAAAATGCTCAAGGTGTTGCGGCTGTAAAATCATCACAAAAGTATTATACACTTCAGGAAATAATTCAATTTTCAAAAAATAAAAATTTAAAGGTCCTCTCTTCAGGTGAGAATTCGGGCGAGTCTTTTCCTCTTCTTCTGATTCTCGATTCAATTCAGGATACACACAATGTCGGTGCAATCTTAAGAACAGCCGAATGCAGCGGAGCAGATGGAATTATTATTACAAAACATAACTCAGCTCCGATCAATGAGACAGTGGTTAAAACATCTGCAGGTGCAAGTGAGCTTGTAAAAATCTGTCAGGTTAATAACCTTGCAAATGCAATTGATGAATTAAAAAAAGAAGGTTACTGGATTGTTGGTTCTTATCTGGGCAATTCAAAGCCATATACAGAAATTGATTATAAAATGCCTCTTGCATTGATTGTTGGCAACGAAGAAAAAGGGATAAGAAAACTTACGGCAGCAAAATGTGATTATCTTGTACACATACCAATGAAGGGGAAAATCCAATCTCTTAATGTTTCAGTTGCGACAGGAATTCTGTTGTTCGAAATTTTAAGACAAAGAATGTTATGATTTAATATTTAGGAAATTTATTCTTCTAAATATTAAGTTTGAGTGGTAAACAAATCCAATTCAGCACGGGAACCAAAAAATATAGGAGGCAAAATGAAAACCAGATTAATTTTAGTTTTAATTCTTCTTCTTTCTATTTCTTTTCTTGATAGTTCAAACACATTTTCTCAGGATAAAAAGAAAAAGAAATCTGTCAAGAATGTTGATAAAAAAGAACAAACCGAAACCAAACAGACAGATTTAAAGAAAGCAGCAGAGGAAAATGTAACTGACCCAAATGCCAATCAAAAAGATGCAGGGGATAATTCTAATATAACTTCGCAAAAAGTTTCTCACATTCTTCAGACAAAACACTTCTATAAATTCGGCTCGGCTCAGGATGAAGGAATCAAACTAACAGAAACATTTTTTGATGATAACGGAAATGTAATTGAATTTTCAGAATTTGACTCTGATGGTTCAGTACTTAAGAAGGAAAAATATTCTTACGACGGCAGTAAAATGACTGAACACATTCAGTACAATTCAGATGGAGAAATAGAAATGAAAGAGATATTTAAATATGACGGAGATCAATTGAAAGAGTATTCTGTTTATTCCTCAGATGGTGAGCTTGAAAAAAAGTCGATTTATAAGTATGAAAATAATTTGTTGAAAGAAGAAACACTTTACAATTCATCAGGTGAACCTGAAGCTAAAATTGTTTATGTATATAAAGGCGAACTTCTAAGCAGCAAATCCATATACAATCCTGAAGGAGAACTGCAGGAAAAACTTGTTATAAATTATCACGATAACGGTAAACCATCCGAAGAAATTTTTTATGACAGCGACGGCTCAGTAATCAGGAAAATTGTTTACAGGTTAAATGCTTTTGGAAATATTAAAGAAAAAATTGAATTTGATGATGACGGTGAACAAGTGTCAAAGACAACTTATAATTATGATACTAATAACAGATTAATTGAAGAAGCAGAGTATGAATCTGACAACGAACTGCTTAAGAAAAATTCATATACTTACAATGATCTGGATTTGAAAACCCAATCAATTGAGTATGACAGTGACGGAAAACAGGTTAATAAATTTCTATATCATTATGATTCAGCAAAAAGACTGATTAAAGCAATAAGTCTTAATCTTCTTGAAGAACCTGTTTTTGAACTCAGGTACGATTATAAAATAAAATAAATAGTTATTGTTTTACTGCCTTGAGAATTACCGGACTAAAATTCTGAACGAAAATTTCATTATTTTTCGAATGAAAATTTTTGGATCAACGGAGATTACAATGAATAAAAAAATCACGCCCGCCGTCAGAACAAATAATATTACTTATGCAGTAAGAGATATAGTCGTATTAGCTAATCAGGTTGCCAAATCAGGAAAAGAAATGTTGTATCTGAATATTGGTGATCCGAATTTATTTGACTTTGAACCACCGAGACATCTTGTTGAAGCAACATATAAAGCTATGCTTGAAAATAAAAACGGTTATGCACCTTCATCTGGAATTAAAGAAGCAGTTGATGCAATTGAAAGAGAAGCTGAGCGAAAAGGGATCACAAATGTTCACGATATTTTTGTAACAACAGGTGCAAGTGAAGCAATTGATATCTGCTTAACAGCATTGGTGAATGATGGTGAAAATGTTCTTATACCGACTCCGGGTTATCCGCTTTATACTGCAATTGCCAGCAAACTTCAGATGATTGAAAATCCTTATTATCTGAATGAAGAAAACGGCTGGCTTCCGGATATTGATGACATAAAATCAAAGATAAATGATAAAACCAGAGCAATAATTTTAATCAATCCGAATAATCCAACAGGTTCACTTTATACCGAAGAGAATCTCAGACAGATTGTTGATCTTGCACTCGAGCATAATCTTGTAATCTTCGCAGATGAAATTTATGATAAGCTTTTGTTCGACGGGAAAAAACATATTTCAATTGCATCGCTTAATAAAGATGTTTCTTGTATAACTTTCGGTGGCTTGTCGAAAAATTATATGGTTCCTGGTTTCAGAATCGGATGGGGAATTGTAAGTGGGAGAAAAGAAGTACTTTCTGACTACATCGAAGCGATTAATAAAATTTTGCGTGCAAGATTATCTGCAAATCATCCTGAACAATATGGAATCAAGCCTTCGCTCGAAGGAAGTCAGGAACATCTCGTGATTGCAATGCAAAAGCTTACCAAACGAAGAGATCTTACAGTTGAAATGCTTAATTCCATTCCCGGAATTTCCTGCGTAAAACCTGAAGGTGCTTTTTACGCTTTTCCAAGATTGCATATGAAACAACCGGATTCTCATTTCGTTGCTGAATTAATCAAAGAAACAGGTGTTGTAGTTGTACCAGGAAGTGGATTCGGACAAGTACCGGGAACGCAGCATTTCAGAGTTGTGTTTTTACCAAACGAACAAATTCTGGAGAAAGCGTATAGATCAATCGGAGATTTTTATCAGAAATATTTAGAAAAATATCCTGATCTTGTTGAAGCGTAATTTTAACTAAAGAGAATATTGAAAAATATTTTATGATTTTTTCTAATCTGTTTTAATCCGCTAAATCTGTGTCATCAGCGTGCTATTTTTTTCCGCGCAGAGCCGAAATTTCTTAACCACAGATTAACACAGAATTTTTAATTTAGTCATACTAACAAAGCCTAATTATTTTAACTTATCTTTTCATTCATCTAAATCTGTTTTTTAAAAACAATACATATCGTAGTTAAACTTTCAAACAACTTACCTTGATTGGCTGAAACTCAATCTCTATATTTGAAACCAATTTAATAAGCATTTTGCAGACAGAAAACTTGGATAATTACAAAATAACAGTTTTGCCCGGCGGAGTCAGAATCATCTCTGAATACATTCCACATTTTAAGTCATTTTCACTTGGATTTTGGATTAATGTTGGTTCAAGAGATGAGAATTCACGCAATAATGGGATAACTCATTTCATTGAACATATGATTTTCAAAGGAACGAAGAAAAGAACAGCAAGGCAAATTTCTGATGCAATTGAATCTTATGGCGGTTATCTAAATGCATTCACTTCGAAAGAAGAAACCTGCGTTTATGTCCGCGGGCTTGAAAATAATTTTAATCTTTATTTTGATGTTCTAAGCGACCTTATTCAAAATCCATTATTCAAAGATTCGCACATAAAAAAAGAAGCCGGTGTTGTAATCGATGAGTTGAGAGATATCGAAGATAATCCTGAAGAACTCATATTCGATAAGTTCGAAGAAAAAATTTTCGCCGGTAATTCGTTGAGCTATCCGATTATTGGCACTGAAAAAAATATTTTATCCTTTGACTCTACTTTGTTACATCAGTTTCATAAAAAATTCTACAGAGCAGACAATCTTTTGATAGTATCCTCTGGTTGTATTGAACATCAAAAAATTGTTGAACTTGCAGAAAAAACAATTGCTCTTAAATCTGGAATTTCGAACCAAAAAAGAAAAAATTTTGTTCAAAATATTGCTGATGATTATTATGTTGAGAAAGATACAAATCAGATTCATACGATTGTCGGCACAACATCTTTTGGTTTTAATGATGAAAGAAGAACTGCTTTGAAAATTTTAACAACATTACTTGGAGAAGGAAGCAGCTCAAGATTGTTTCAGGCGGTCAGAGAAAAACTTGGCATTACTTATCAGATAAATACTTTTTTAAATTCATACAAAGATGTTTCTGCATTCGGAGTGTATTATTCAACAAGCGATAAACATTGGGAAAAAGTCTTTAATATTATCAGGAGAGAATTCAATAAAATTATTGATGGAAAAATTAAAGATAGTGAGATTAAGAGGGTTAAAGAATATCTGAAAGGAAATACAATTTTAAGTCTTGAAAATACAACAAACAGAATGATCAGGTTAGCAAATTCAATACTTCATTATGGAAAAATTTTAAGTCTTGAAGAAATAGTTGCAAAAATAGATTCCGTTACAAAAGACGAAATAAAAGAAATCGCTAAAGAAGTACTCGCAGAAAAAGAATTAGTTACAATTACATTAGGTTCAAAAAATAAATCAATTAACAAAGCAGCATAAATCAAGAGAAAGTTATGCCCAAAATAATTATTGATGGTAAAGAAATAGAATTTAAACAAGGTCAAACAATCATCGAAGCAGCAAAAGACCACGGAATTGAAATCCCTCATTTCTGCTGGCATCCGAAATTATCTGTTTCTGGAAATTGCAGGATGTGTCTGGTTGAAGTAGAAAAAATGCCTAAGCTGGTTATTGCATGTGCAACGGTTGCATCGGAAGGAATGGTTGTTCATACTCAGTCATCCAAAACGATCGCGGCAAGAAACGCAGTTATGGAATTTTTTCTTATCAATCATCCCCTTGATTGTCCGATTTGTGATGAAGCTGGTGAGTGCAAGCTTCAGGATTATGCATATCAACATAGCTTAGGCGAGAGCAGATTCGTTGAAGAGAAAGTTCACAAAGACAAAAGAGTAAAAATCGGACCTCGAGTAATGTTTGACGCTGAGCGATGTATCTCTTGTTCAAGATGTATCCGCTTCTGTGATGAAATAGCTAAAGATCCGGAATTAACATTTACTAAAAGAGGCGATAGAGTTACTATCACTACATTCCCGGGTGAAGAACTGGATAATCCTTACTCGATGAATGTTGTTGATATTTGTCCGGTTGGTGCATTAACAAATGCTGATTTCAGATTTAAGGCAAGAGTCTGGGATATGTCGCATACAAATTCAGTTTGTATTGGATGTTCACGCGGTTGTAATATTGAAATCTGGGTTCGCAATAATGAAATACTCAGATTAACTCCAAGGCACAATGAAGATGTTAACAGTTACTGGATGTGTGATCACGGAAGGTTGAATACTTTCAAATTTGTTAATTCAGATACAAGAGTAGATTCCCCACATATAAGAAAAGAAGGAAAACTAATACGAGTCAGTTGGGATGAAGCTTTTGCTGAAGCGGCATCAAGATTAAAAACATTCAGCAAAGATCAGATAGCTGTCATCGGTTCACCTTATGCTACTTGTGAAGATAACTATATAGTTTCAAAATTTGCCAGAAGTGTACTTGGTACAAATAATCTGGATTTCATTCGTCACTTTGATTATAGTTTTGCAGATGAAATACTGAGAAGAGAGGATGTAACACCGAATGCACTCGGTGCAGAATTAGCAGGTGTCAGACCTCAGAAAAACGGACTGAACATCGACGGAATAATCAAATCAATCAAAGAAGGAAAGATTAAAGCTCTCTATTTGATTGAAGATGATATTTTATCTGCTGATCCGGAATTAGAATCTTACCTTGCCAAACTCGAAGTTCTTATCGTTCACGCAACTAACTTCAATCAGTCAACAAATTTTGCAGATATAGTTTTTCCGGCAGCAACTTATGCAGAGAAAAACGGAACATTCTTAAATTTTCAGGGAAGACTTCAAAGAATTCGTCCGGCAGTAGCAACAATTGAAGTTGACAGGGCATTGGAAGGAATGGCTCTCTCCAGATTGGATAAGTTCGGAACAAAATTCGATCGTTGGGCACAAGGAAAGCATTATGATGCAAGATCTACATGGAAAATTCTAACATCTCTTTCGAATGTTCTTGGTTCAAAATGGAAGTATCAAATGGCTGAAGATATATTCGATGAAATGACAAACACGGTCAGTGAATTTAAAGGGTTGGATTATGATGTTATCGGAGATTTGGGTGTTCAACTTAAAATTGAAAAAGTAAATGTAGTTTAATTGCGGAGTTTATAAATGAGTATAACAGAAATTCTGATAATCTCTTTAATAAAAATTGTTTTGGTTTTGGGCATAACGCTTATTACTGTCGCTTATCTCGTTTATTTCGAAAGAAAAATCGCAGCGTGGGCACAAAACAGAATCGGTCCTAACAGAGTTGGCTGGCAGGGTGTATTGCAACCTTTCGCTGATGTATTCAAACTCTTATTAAAAGAAGATATTGTTCCTGAAAGAGCCAACAAAATTGTTCACGCAATTGCACCGATGATTGCCTTGTTTGTGGCTTTCACAACTTATGCTGTAATTCCAATCGGACCAAATGTTAATATTTTCGGTTATGATATTTCGCTCGTTGTTGCTGATGTAAATATGGGCGTCCTGTATGTACTTGCATTAACCTCACTTGGTGTATATGCAATCACATTTGCTGGTTGGTCATCCGGAAGTAAATATTCGTTGCTTGGTGGAATAAGATCTTCAGCACAAATGATTTCTTATGAAATCTCAATGGGATTCTCAATCGGTGGAGTTCTTCTTCTGGCAGAATCATTAAGACCAATTGATATAGTAAATTCTCAGGCAGGACTATGGAATGCTATTGTTCAACCAATTGGATTTATAACTTTTGTTGTTTCAGCTTTTGCAGAAACCAATCGTTTACCATTTGATTTACCTGAAGCAGAACCTGAGCTTGTTGGAGGTTTCCATACTGAATACAGCTCAATGAAATTTGCCGGATTCTTTCTTGCTGAATATGCAAACATGGTGATTGCCTCAGCTATGATTGTTACTTTGTATCTGGGTGGTTGGCATATACCATTTGAACAAAGCTTAGGACTATCCGGTACTTTGTTAACTATTGTACAAATTGCATCTTTCTTTGTTAAAATGGGTGCGATGTTGTTCTTTTTCATTTGGGTGCGATGGAGTATTCCCAGATTCAGATATGATCAGCTGATGAATTTAGGGTGGAAAGTTATGTTTCCTTTGTCGCTGATAAATATAATCTGGGTCGCTGTAATAATTATGTTAACTAATTAAAATGAATTTAGCGGAGTAGAGATGGCTCAAACATCTGATTCATTAAAGAAAAGAAAAAAAGATTTAACTTTCTGGCAGAAAATATATATTCCGGAAATAGCTAAAGGTCTTGCTCTAACATTCAAAAATATGGTAAGACCTAAATTTACTATGGAGTATCCTGAGGAAAAGTTTATTCCGCCTCCATCTTATCGTGGTCGACCTGTTCTGGTTTTAGAAGAAACAGGTGAAGAGCGATGTGTTGCCTGCGGTCTTTGCTCAAGAGTTTGTCCTGCACTTGCAATTGAAGTTCAGGCAGCTGAGACAGAAAGAGAAAAAGAACGATATCCTGAAAAGTTTGAAATTAATATGCTCCGCTGCATTTTCTGCGGCTTGTGTGAAGAGGTATGTCCTGAAGAAGCAATTGTGATGAGTAAGGATTATGAACTGGCATTCACAAACAGAGAAGATGCTATCTATGGAAAAGATAAGCTCCTTACACCTGTCAGTCAGCTAAAAGACAGAATAGAGTTTTTAAGAAAATATAAGTAAATAATTCATAACTCATCACTTGTGAGTAGAAATTGCTATCAAAAGTTTTAAGCAGTGCAACATATGGAATTGAAGCTTATCTTGTTGAAGTAGAAACACATGTAGAAAAGCAAGTCCCGGGATTTATAATTGTTGGATTGCCAGACAACGCTGTTAAGGAAAGTCGTGAAAGAGTTATAGCTGCAATTAAAAATTCTGGTATTCAATTTCCCGTCAAAAAATACACAATAAATTTAGCGCCCGCCGATATTAAAAAAGAGGGAAGTGCCTTTGATTTACCTATTGCCATTGGAATATTGTCCGCACTTGAATTAGTGCCCCTTGATTCATTAAACGATACAATTTTTCTTGGTGAATTATCCTTGGATGGTTCATTACGACATATCAAAGGAGCACTACCTATTGCAGTTGAAGCAAAGAGCAAATCAATTAAAAGAATTATTCTTCCAAA
>CALHAB010000213.1 GCA_937934185.1 uncultured Ignavibacterium sp.
TTTGAAAAACGCTCTGCATCTGTCCGTCAACCTGGTGAGATAAGTTTTCCCGGTGGTCACTACGAAGCGAATCTCGATTCTGATTTTATGGATACAGCTATCAGAGAAACTGTTGAAGAGTTGGGTTTACCAAGAAACAAAATAACTGTTTTAGGAAAACTTGGCACTCTTGTTACACCTATGGGAATAATAGTCGAAACATTTGTTGGTAAAATTGAAATTAACTCTCTCGATGAATTGAAATATGATATAAATGAAGTTGATAAAATTTTCCTTGTGCCTCTTGATTTCTTCATTCATACTGAACCTGAGGTTTATGAGAATCAGCTTCAATTACATCCTTTTATAGTTGATGAAAGCGGAGAAAAAATTGACTTGCTCCCGGTTAAAGAATTAGGGCTGCCTGAGCGATATGCAAATCCCTGGAAAAAAGGAAAGCATCGTGTACTTGTCTATCGTTATAATGGTGAAATGATTTGGGGAATTACCGCAGAACTCATTTATGAATTGGCCAACAGAATTAGAAAAATATATGAATAGGAAAATAAAGTATTTAATTTGGGACTGGAACGGTACGCTTTTCAATGATGTGCAATTAGGTGTAGATATAATTAATAACTTATTGAAAATAAATAATTTACCACAAATCACTTATAATACTTATCGGGATATATTTACTTTCCCTGTATCAGATTATTATAAAAAAGCCGGATTTGATTTCAGTAAGACTTCCTTTGAAGTACTCGGTAAAAGTTTTATGGAACAATATGAAAAACGAAAATATGAAATGAATTTATTTGAAGGAGCAAGGGATATCCTTGAACTTGCAAGAAGTAAAGATATCAAACAATCTGTTTTAAGCGCTTACAAACACGATACACTGGTTGAGATACTAAATCATTACAGAATATCTGAATATTTTGAGAGCATCAATGGATTGGATAATATTTATGCAGGAAGTAAAGAGCATTTAGGAATTGAGTTAAGAAAGACCATTACATTTGATAAAGATGAAATACTATTTGTTGGTGATACTTTGCACGATGCCGATGTTGCGAATGCAATGGATGTTAATTGTGTCCTAATTTCAAACGGACATCAATCTGCTGAGAAATTGAAAGCAAATGGAAACTTAGTTCTCTCAGACATAAGAGAATTAAAAAATTTTATTTAACACAATGGAACACCAAATCATCTAATCAAGCATTCAATCACTCAATCACTCAATCATTCAATCACTTTTCATCATCTTATTATCTTCCTGAAATACTCCAGAGTTTTTTTGATTCCTTCAGTTCTTGAAACTTTGGGTTCCCACCCTAATATCTGTTTTGCTTTTGAGATATCAGGCTGCCGTACTTTTGGGTCATCCTCAGGAAGGGGATAGTAAGCTATTTTACTGTTAGAACCAGTAAGACTTAATACTTCCTCAGCAAACTGTCTGATGGTTATTTCATCCGGATTGCCAATGTTAACAGGATAAACTTCATCAGATAACATCAACCTGTAAATACCGTCTATTAAATCATCAACATAACAAAAACTTCGGGTCTGTGAACCATCTCCGAATATTGAAAGTGGTTCGCCTTTCAATGCCTGACCGATAAAAGTAGGTAAAACCCTTCCATCATTCAGACGCATTCGGGGGCCGTAAGTATTAAAAATTCTTACTATCCTCGTTTGCAATCCGTGATAACGATGATAAGCCATAGTTAATGATTCGGCAAATCTTTTAGCTTCATCATACACTCCTCTTGGTCCAACGGGATTAACATTTCCCCAATAATCTTCATTCTGCGGATGAATTAGCGGATCGCCATAAACTTCTGAAGTTGAAGCTAAAAGAAATACTGCATTCTTTTCCTTAGCCAAACCCAAAGCTTTGTGTGTCCCAAGTGAACCAACCTTTAGTGTCTGAATCGGCAGCTTAAGGTAATCTATGGGACTTGCAGGAGAAGCAAAATGTAAAATATAATCAACCTGTCCGGGAACATGGATAAAATTTGTTACATCGTGCTTAATAAACTGGAAGTTGTCATTTCCAAAAAGGTGGGCAATATTATCTGGATTTCCGGTAATAAAATTATCAATACATATAACTTTGAAACCCTCAGCAATAAGACGATCGCAAAGATGTGAACCTAAAAATCCTGCCCCACCGGTAACAACAGCAGTTTTCATCAGTTTTTTCCTTTAATCGTTTTTCTTCCTATACTGTAATAAGTAAAACCATATTCTTCCATATCATCAAGATCATAAACATTCCTTCCATCAAAAATCAAGGGTTCTTTGAGCAATGATTTCACTGTTGCGAAATCCGGATTCCTGAATTCATTCCATTCAGTAAATATTATTAATGCATCTGCGTCTTTAAGAGCATCATACATATTATCTGCATAAACAATGAGATCATTAAGATAAAATTTTGCATTTTCCATTGCGGCAGGATCAAAAGCTTTAATTCTTGCTCCGTTATCAAGAAGCATTTTAATTACCGGCACACTTGGGGCTTCTCTCATGTCATCAGTATTCGGCTTAAAGGCCAAGCCCCACACTGCAAAAATTTTACCTTCAAGATTTCCATCAAAATGATTCTTAATCTTGTTAAAAAATTTTAAACGCTGCTCTTTATTTATTTTATCTACAAGTTTTAACAAAGTTAATTCAGAACCAAAATCGAGAGAAGTTTTAATCAATGCATTAACATCTTTAGGAAAACAAGAACCGCCATAACCTATTCCCGGAAACAGGAATCTTTTTCCAATTCTTGTATCGCTTCCCATTCCTTTTCTGACTAAATCAACATTTGCTCCGGCTTTTTCGCAAAAATTAGCCAATTCGTTCATAAAAGTGATTCTTGTGGCAAGGTAACTGTTAGCGGCATACTTTGTCACTTCTGCACTTCGTATATCCATTTCAATTATCGGATTACCTTGTCTTACAAATGGTTCATATAAATTCCTGAGTAACTTAAATGCCCGATCTGATTCTGCACCGATTACTATTCGGTCAGGTTTCATAAAATCATCGACTGCAAAACCTTCTCTTAGAAATTCCGGATTGCTGGCAACATCAAATGCTTTTGCACCTTTCTGTATCAGTATTTCTTTAACTTTTGCTACAGTGCCAACAGGTACGGTGCTTTTATTAACAATCAATTTGTATTCAGGATTATTCTTTAATATATCTCCAATCTGACCGGCTATTTCCATCACATGGGTAAGGTCGGCTGAACCATCTTCACCTTGCGGAGTAGGGAGACATAAAAAAATTGCTTCGGCAAAATCTACCGCTTTTTTAAGATCATCAGTAAAACTTAATCTTTTCTGCTTGAAATTTCTTTGGTATAATAACTCCAGTCCGGGCTCATAAATAGTAACCTGTCCGTTATTTAATTTATTTAGTTTTTCAGGATTGTTATCAACACAGATTACATTATTTCCCATTTCTGCGAAGCAAGTACCAGATACCAATCCTACATATCCTGTTCCGATTACAGCAAGTTTCATCTGACTTAATATCTCCTTTCAATTAAATTTATTTTTCAAAGCCAAAAATAAACAGATTAGCGCTTATAATTAGTGATACAAGACCTACAAATTAGATATTAGAAATAAACTTACAACCTGTCTGCGCAGGAAGGTGCGATAAAATTTCTGATTGCTCAGCTTACTTTATATTTATAAATGAAACCCTATATCGTCCCGATTTGGATTTTTTAATTCCTAGAACCATAAATATTTCCAGAAATATTCAATCCCTAAAAGTGATTTAATTAACTTAAAATCAAACCTGCCTGCGTGTAATTCTGCGGCAGGCAGGTCTTAATGGCTTTTTGTCCCAGAGGGCAGAATATTTATAAAACAAAATAATCAGATCAAAGATCTGAAGTCCCATTGGAGACGAAATATAAAATTATTTTGGACGAAAATGTTATCTTCAGTAATTTTCTTTTTCAGTAAACCTATTCAGTAAACCGGTTATTCGTTAAAATCTTTTCCTGCAATACATATTAGTATAATATATTGCTGCTTGCAGGTTATTAGTGATTATAAAAAGTAAAGTTAACACTCAAATGAAAAAGTATGGGTCTGACCAAAAAGTATTATTTTGTCAACCTGTCCTGATTTATCGGATTCAGGTTTAATTAGCTCATAATCTCAAGATTAGATTCCGCCTCGGAAAATTTTCGGGGTGGAATGTCTCTTTTTGGAAAGTCCCGACATTAAATTTCTATTTAACTCACCAGTAAAAAAAGAAGAAACAGAAAATTTATTATAACTGTTAATTTATCTGTATCTATAGAACGAATTATAGTGCTCGAAAAACTATGGTCGAATTGCAGTTCTTACTTTTCTTGCTTCATCAAGAGTATCAAAAAATCCTACTCTTACTCTGTACCAAACTCCTTCGAGCTCAGGCAGATTTGCTTCAACTATAAAAGCATTATAACCAAGTGACTTTAATCTTTGAACCTCTGACTCTGCTTTTGTTTTATCTCTCCAGGAAGAAGCTTGTACGCAATATTTATATCCATCTGTAAATATCATCCCACCTACATTTCGTTCAATATCAAATTTATATTCATAATTAAGTGGAAGTTTTTCTTTTACATTTTCAGGAATGCCTTTCGCTTCATCAAGCGAGATAGTTACTCTTCTGTTCAACGCTCTGCCTGTTTCTGTAGAATTATCTGCAACAGGGAAGTCAGGTCCATAACCATAAACTTTCAGTCTGTCTGGTTTTATCCCTGCTTTAACAAGATAATTATAAACTGATTGAGCCCTTTGTAATGAAAGATTTTTATTCAACTGATATGAACCTGTATTATCAGTATGCCCTTCGATTTTCCATTTAGTATCCGGATAATCCTTCATTACTTTAACAATTTTATCTAACTCACTATAAGCTGTCGGAAGCAGATTTGCTTTTCCAACTTCAAAATTTATTGCACCTGTTAATACAAACTCAGTCTTTTCTTTTGGAGGTACAGTAACTTTCTCTTCCAGTGGGCACCCGAAACGATTTACTTCCGTACCGATTGGTGTGTTTGGACATAAATCAAGATAATCAGGCACTCCATCTTCATCCGAATCAGGCGGACAACCTCTGTTATCTACTACAACTCCCTCCGGTGTGTTTGGGCACAGATCAAGATAATCAGGCACTCCATCTCTGTCTGTATCCAGTGGACAGCCATCTTCACTGACAACAATTCCTTTTGGAGTATTTGGACATTTATCTTTATAATCAGGCACTCCATCCCCATCGCTGTCTAATGGACAGCCAAAATTATCTACCATAACTGCCGGCGGTGTATCAGGACACATATCAAATTTATCAGGCACTCCATCACCGTCTGTATCTTTTATCCCGCCGATATAGAATTGAAATCCACCGGTAAATGTGAAGAAAATATCGTTATCAGTTCCGCCTGTAATTGAATTTGGTGAGTCATCAAGATTATCAAAAGGTAAGTAGTGCATCACCCCAGCAACATTAAAACTCATCCAGTCACTTAATGGAAACTTTATTCCTAATTCACCCTGTGCAAACCAATCATTTGGACTGTATTTATTTTGTTTATTTCTTTCAAGATCATTCCCATCAACATCACGGGGTTGATAATTTATCCATCCAGCCCGTGCTGCGGCATAAGGATAGAAAAAATCAAAACTCGTTAATGTCAGACTTAAACCGCCTGATAACTCAATAATCTGAGTTCTGAATTCATCAAGAGGAGGATAGGAAACTCTATAAGCTGGTCTTCCGTTACTTCTGGAATAACCAAATGCACCATTAACTGTTATTCCGAAAATCGCTTCATTATCCGTTGCGAAATAATAATCACCAATTATCCTTGCGAAATAATCAACATCAGAATTTCTGAAATCTGACTTTGTGTAGGTAACCCCGCCTTCTATTCCGATACCGGTTTTGGAAGAAAGAGGATTATTCATCTTCCCCCATTTGTACTGTGCAAATGAAGAAGAGATTAAAATGAGAAGCATAGCAACGGTGAAATAGTTTTTCATTTTACTCTCTGATTGTGATGGAAAAAATTATTACATCTGATATGATAATTTAAACATAACCGAATGTTTTTTCCCAAGTTTATAACTCTCAGTACGACCTGCTTCCTCATCCGATATTTCAGTAAACAAATAATTTATCTGAATACTAACAGGAATTATCGGGCTGTATTTCAGGTTTAGTTCGACTCCTGTTTCTTCCCTTTTTGCACCATATAGAAAGTTTGGATAAGGCGAGGTATATTGTTCCGATGGCTCTTCAGTCTTTCCTTTTCTGAAATACCATACATTTAACTCCGAACTTAAATTTGCTGTGAAATATTTTTTTATACCAAGTGATACTATGTCTCCATTACTTTCAATCCAGTGACCGAGTTTATGTCCGTCATTACTAAAAACCTGAGCATCAACTGAGTTCATATAAACAAATGGATTTGTTCTGGTATATTCAAAAAACATTTTTGTCTCGGGCAGCAAGTTCCGGGTTTCAATGCCAGCTGTAAATCCCAGTGCCGATAAATTTCCGCCAGAAAATAAGCTGTTAAAAGATAGCTCATCAATAAATAAACTCGAATAAAATTTTGTCTTTAATTGTCTGTTCAGATAAGAAATATCTGCAAACATTTGTGCGTTACCTGTTGCAGATGCATTGTCTGTTCCAAGGTAATGATCTGCAACTCTGAAAAACATAACCGGAATAAAATATATTGGTTGAATCCTCTCACTGTAGATAATTGATTCACCAAGACTCACACTAAAATAATCTGTCGGGTAAAATGAAAGTGAATGGAATACAATGTATTTTGGTACCTCAAGTATTGAAGTCCTACCGGGAATTGAATTGTATCTGAATGTATTTGAATCAGGGACATTTGATTGAAGGAAACCGTGAAAGTAAAAAAAACTTAACCAATCAGCTGGTCTGAAATCAAATCTGATAAAAGGGAATGGAGGAGCTTTTTCTGATAAGATAATCTTTCCGAAATTTCCGCTTCCAAAACTAATGTAATCCTTGTGAACCGATAAAGAACCATTAGACCATTCGTAAGCAAGACCGGCAGTTACTTCATCATATTCAAATGAATTTTTCTTTTCTTTTGTAATACTGACTGAATGTTCTCTGGTAAATCTTTTTGTCTTATCAAGAATATCGCCGGTTTCTTCATTATCAAAAAACCTTACCGAATAACTCCAATTATTTCCATAATAACCTCCGACAGCAAAACCATTTCTTCTTACCGCCAGATTTTTGTTATAGAATTTCCCAATCTCAAGTGAAAGAATAGGATCAGCAAAAAATGAAAATTCCTCTGATGTATATTCAAATAATCTCAGGCGTTTTTCAGTTCTGAAAAAATCTGACTTCGACTCATGAGTGGCATTTGACAATTTTCTAAGCTCCGGTTCAAACTCAATCCTGAACCTTTGCAGTAAATCTCTTTCTGTATAAGTCAGTTTGCTGATTTCTGATTCTATTTGATAAATAAGAGCAGCGAGTTCTTTGCGGCTAAGGGGTTTTAATTCAGAGTGAAATTCAATCAAACCCTTATAACTCATTGATTCAAGAAAATCATAAATATCTGAGTCTGATTTCAGGTTAAAAGATTGAGCTGATAGAGGGACTGTAAATAATAATATTCCTATTATAGCACTTCTTAATTGCATTTCATTGAGCTACAATTATTAACAGCGCAATAATAACTATAATATAAGAAGTAAAATAGAGTTGTAACCTGAATTTAGGAAAGCACCCTATGATAATTTTGTATAATAAATAAACTATAAAACTTCTGATGAGAATATCTGCATAGAAGTAATATTCCTGAGTAATTCCTGAAAACTTTATGAATAAGTAGTTTGAAATAATTACTAATGAAAGGATAAGATCAATACCTGTTAAAGTTATTTCCTGATATTTATCAACTAATTTATCTCTGAAAAGAAAATAAAAAATTATCACTGGTACTAAAAGAATAATAAAGAGCTGATTAAGGTTAATAGAATTGATTATCGGAACAGGATAAAGTTTATAAAACAAATTTCCTGAACCTGTGGTAAAAAAGAACATTATGAAATTTGCAAATACAAACAGATCTGATACATAATTTTTTATTTTCATATTTAACAGAACATATGCAATAGTCAAAAAGTTAAACAATAAAAGATAAATCATTCTCTTATCATCAAGAGATACCTGCGTAAAAAGAAGATATACTACAAAAGATAGTACCAGAAATGTTATAATAGGGAGAATAAAAAATTTAAAAGTTTCAGCTATTTTTATTGGAAGTGCCTTAATCATTTTTCCATAAAAAAGAAGATTTTCTTTCTGGAGAATCCAATCAAGAATTTTATCAATTGATAATAAGAATACAGAAAATAAAATAAATAGGACAATCCCATAAAAGTTTGAAGTATATTTGTAAAATAAAGATATAGTAATCGAAATCGTGGCTAATAAGAGAATAATAAAAACTGTTGTTTTATGCCTTATTTTCTTACTAAAAATAATGTGATGAAGATGATTCCTGTCTGGTAGAAAAGGATTTTTCTTATTGACTATTCTGCATACCATCACTCTCAATGTATCAATAATCGGAACAGAAAGAGCCATTCCAACAAAAGCCAGGTCAATAGTATGATCAGATCGTTCTGCAGTTGCGGATAGTAAAGTTGACAAACAGAAATAAGCCAGGATAAGTGATCCTGAATCACCAAGAAAAATACTTGCCGGATTTCCATTAAATTTCAGAAAACCTAAAGTAGTACCAATAATTAAAATTGATAATAAAGGAACGAAAACTGAATCTGTTGAAATGCTCAAAAGAAAACTCAGGGAAGCAATTAACAAAGAAAAACCTGAAACAAGTCCATCCATTCCATCAAGCATATTGAAAGCATTTAATGTCCCGACGATAAATAAGAAAATTAACGGCAATGCTATTATATCAGGAATTTCAAAACCAATAAAATTAAATTTAAAGTAATTATGCGTTATTAAATAAAGTATAAGAAGAAATGCGGAAATACTTTGAACAATCAATTTGACTTTCCAATTCAAACTCCAAAGGTCATCTGATACACCTAAAATAAAAAGTATTAAAGAGCCGATAAGAAAAAATTTGAATTCGTAAATGAAGGGAAATAAAAAAATGAGGAAAAGAACTATTACCGAATAAATGATAATACCACCCATTCGGGGAATTGGTTCAGAGTGAATTTTCCTGTTACTGTCAGGTAAATCAACAATTTCTAAAGAACTCAATAAATTTGCTAATATGGGAGTAGCAAAAACTACCGCAATAAAGCTAAAAAATACTGTTATTAGAAAGAGCATAAATTCCCCCGAATAGTGATAGATGTAAAAATTTTTATAAATCTATGCTCAAACATAATAAAATTGTAAAAAATTTTGCAAGTTTTTAATTATTAGCTTATCAATTATCGATAAAAGTGCCAGAAACTTTATCTGAATAAAATTTTATTTGAAAATAAACTGAGGCAGCTTTATTAAATTTTTCAATAGAAGAGTTTTTACTGGAAAGGGGAGTCCGTGAAGTTTCATCGCTTTGTAATCTTCACTGCTCTTAATTAAAATATTTTTCAGTGACTTATTGCTTGCACCACCGATTGTCATACAATATGTTGTAACAGGTAAATAACGAACTGAAATTTTATGTTTCCAGAACAATCTAAGAATCATTTCATAATCTGCAGCAATTTTCAAATCAGTTCTGTATAATCCATATTTTTCAAATACCTCTCGT
>CALHAB010000214.1 GCA_937934185.1 uncultured Ignavibacterium sp.
ATTCCGTAAAGATTGCCGAACGGAGGCATTGCTCCAACTTCACAATCAGGAAACAGATTCATAAATTCTTTTTCGTGTGCAAGTTTTACAGCATCAGTTCCAAGCTGTTCTTTTAATTCTTCAACATTTACTTTGAACGATGCTGGTAAAACAGCCATTGCAAGTTTACCTTTCACATTTATCATAACAACTTTTGCAAGATTTTTCCCGGGAATGTGCGAAACCGCTGCAATCTCCTGTGCTGTAAAAGCAGGAGAATGTTTTATAGTAATGTACTTTATGTTGTTCTCATCTAAATAAGAACGAAGTCGTGCTGATGGCATTTTAAATCTCCTTTCTTAAACTATAATTCCTTGTTTAGAAATTTCATCCGCAAGTTCAAGAAATCTTTTGTAAGGAATTGCAATAAGACTTTGCGCCTGAAAAGCACCGTTTGCAAGACTGATCATAGAAACCTTCGCTGCAGTTTCTTCATCCGGTGCTTCGTAGATATCGAGGAAGTCATACTCACCAAGTAACGCATAATGAGAAATAAATTTGACTTCGGGACATTTTTCTTTAACTTGTTCAAGCCAGTTGCGGCCGAGTTTAGCACGATCTTTAATTTGTCTTGCGGTATCAGGTGAAAGTTTGGTAAGAAGAATAAAGGTTTTCATTAAAGATCCTCCTTTCTCTTGTTAATAAAAGAGTTTCGCAGAGGAAAAACAGAAGAGTATTTTTTACTTCACTTAAAACTAACAAGTAAAAATTAATTTCTCAAAGCTTAACCATAGTCAAATTTTTTCAAATGCTATTCTTTAAACTATTATGGTTTATCTCGATATTAACATAGGATTTTTGATAACTTTTTGAATGGATATACTAAACCTTAAAAGTAAAGTTGATTATCTGATTCTGGCTGCCACCTTAACAATTACAATAATTGTTTTAGGTATGCTGTTTTTTGCAAATCAAAGGCAATCCCGCCTCGAAGAAGGTGAGAAAGAAATAACTTCTATTGCAAAATCAAAAATTGAATACTTATCAAGATGGTATTCTGATGAGTATAATGACGCTGCATTAATAGCATCCGGCAAAACATTCAGAGAAAAAATTAAAAACTGGTTGACAGAACCAAATTCTGGAAATCAAAATGAACTTCTTGAAACAATAAATCAGATTAGACTTGAACATGATTATGAAAATATTCACTTAGTTAATAATCAGGGTAAAATCATTTTATCAACCGGCAATCTACCCTGCAAAGTAGAATTCATTTCTCAACTTATTGAGAACGCCGATAAAAAATTAAAAGTTTACTTTTCAGATATTATTTACTGTGAAAATGAAAAACGAAGCCACATCTTTTTTGTTACACCCATACAGGAAACATCTCATTTTATATCGTTTGAATTAAATCCCGAAACTGTAATTTATAGTTATCTGTCTCAATGGCCCACCCAATCCAGCACAGCTGAAATATATCTCGCACGACAAGAAAAAGATTCAATTGTGGTTATCAGCGAATTAAGATTTAAAGAAGGATCTTCACACAAACATAAATATTCGATTGACGATAAGGATGCCGCAGTAGTAAAAGCCGCAAATGGAAACTCAGGGACTGTATATGCTAAAGATTACAGAGGAGAAAATGTAATTGCTTATGTTGATAAAATTCCCGGAACAAATTGGCTGTTTGTAGCAAAGATAGATGTTAATGAAATTCTGTCGACATTCAAATTTGAAGCATTGCTTATAGCGGTTTTCATTATTTTGTTGATATCAATACTCTGGTTAGGTTTGGCTTTCTTCTTCAATTATCGCCAGAAGAATTTATTTCGGAATTTGTGGCGTTCTCAGGCAGAATTTCAGACAACACTTTATAGTATTGGTGATGCTGTTATTACAACCGACAGAGAAGGCAAAGTAAAATACCTCAATCCTGTAGCCGAACAACTTACGGGTTGGAAAGAATCTCAGGCACGGGGAAAAAATCTTAGTAAGGTTTTTAATATTGTTAATGAATATACCCATCAAGCAGTAGAAAATCCTGTTGATAAAGTTTTAGAAATGGGTACGATTGTAGGACTTGCTAATCACACTATTTTAATTTCCAAGGATGGAAGAGAAATACCTATTGCTGACAGCGGTGCACCAATTAAAGATGAAGATGGGAATATTATTGGTGTTGTGCTCGTTTTCAGAGATCAGACTAAAGAACGAGAATCAGAAAAGGCGTTAAAAGAAAGCGAGGCGAGCTACCGGGGGCTGTTCAATAGTGTTCAAGAAGCTATTTATATTCAGGATGAAAATGGAGTTTTCCTGGATGTTAATGAAGGCGCTGTTAAAATGTATGGTTATGACAGGGAATATTTCATTGGGAAAACCCCTGAGTTTGTTAGTGCTCCGGGATTGAATGATTTACCAAAAGTTGTTGAATGTGTTAAGAAAGCTTTTAATGGTGAGCCGCAGCAATTTGAATTTTGGGGAGTCAGAAAAAACGGTGAAGTGTTTCCTAAAGATGTACGACTTTATCCCGGAACTTATTTTAACAAAAAGGTTGTAATTGCACTTGCACAGGATATCACTGAAAGAAAGAAGGCCGAAAAGGAATTATCAGAAAGAGAAAGAGAATATTATGCTTTAATAAACAATCTGCCCGGATTTGTTTATCGCTGCGCAAATGATAAAAACTGGACAATGTATTTTATCAGCAATGGATGTGAAACCATAACAGGCTACGCTGCTGATGAGTTTTTATTCAATAAAAAAATAACTTTTAATGATATCATTCATCCAGAATATCAAAACAAACTTCATTTGATTTGGGAAGATGTACTTCAAAACAGAAGCACTTTTGAGTATGAATATCCGATTATTACAAAAAGCGGTGAACAAAAGTGGGTTTGGGAAAGAGGTTATGGTGTATTTTCAGAGAACGGTGAACTTTTGTTCCTGGAGGGATTTATAACCGATGTTACTGAAAGAAAAATTGTTTCTGAGCGATTAAAACAAAGTGAACAAAAATTCCGAAGTGTTATCGAATATCTTCCGGATGCTGTAGTTATTCATAGTGAAGGAAAATTTTTATTTGTAAATCCTGCAGCACTGAAATTAGTTGGAGCAAATTCATTTGATGAAATTAAAAACATCCCAATAATGAATTTTGTTCACCCGGATTATCAATCCACAGTTGCAGAAAGATTAAAACTCGCATTAACTACAAATTCTCCTATACCATTACTTGAAGAAAAATTCATCCGCCTCGATGGTGAAATTATTGAAGCAGAAGCAACCGCACTTCCGATTTTCTTTGAAGGTAAAAAAGCAATTCAAACTATTTTACGGGATATTTCCGATAGAAGAAAAGCTGAATTAAAAATTCAGGAATCACAACAAAGACTCGAAGAACTTGTCAATACAATTGACGGAATAGTATGGGAAGCTGATGCAAAAACTTTTCGCTTTAAATTTGTCAGCAGGCAGGCAGAAAAAATTCTTGGTTATCCTTGCGAACTATGGTATGAAGAAAATTTCTGGCAAAATCATCTTCATCCTGACGACAGAGGTTGGGTAATTAATTTTTGTATATCAGCAACTGAAGCCGGCGAACCACATCAGTTTGAATACAGAATGATTGCTGCTGATGGAAGAGTTGTCTGGGTAAAAGATAATGTATCGGTTGTTAAGAAGAATGGACAGCCTTCTTTATTAAGAGGAATTCTGGTTGACATTACCGAACAAAAAACATTTTCAGAAAAGATTGAAGCTTCGGAAAGAAAATTAAGATCAATATTTCACGCTTTGCCTGATATCTTTTTAATCCTGGATAAAGATGGAAGATATATTGAGATTGCCCCAACAAATGAAAACCTTCTATATCGTCCGGCAAATGACCTTCTTGGCAAAACAATGCACGATGTTTTTCCCAAAGAAACCGCTGACCGATTCCTAAATCTGGTTCATACAACTCTCTCAACTAAACAGTCTGCAAATATGGACTATGACCTTGAAATCAGAGGAAAAAAAGTATGGTTTTCTGCTACAACCGTTCCTTACGAAAAAGACAAAGTTATTTACATTGCCCGGGACATTACCGAAAGAAAGCTTTATGAAGAAGCTTTAAGAACGAGCGAACAAAGATTCCAGGCAATTTCTTCGTTAACAACTGATTATTTATTTGCAACTGATGTAGATGAAAAAGGTAATACTACAACAACCTGGGTAGCAGGAGCTTTTGAAAAAATGACTGGTTATACAGTTGATGAGTATATTGCTGTTGGTGGATGGCGTCGCACATTACATGAAGACGATTTGGAAAAAGATAATGAAGCTTTTGAAAAATTATTAAGAAATGAAGATTCTGAGTGTGAGGTAAGGACATTCCATAAAGATGGACATATTGTCTGGGTTAGAAGTTATGGACATCCGATATGGGACAAAGAAAAAAACCGTTTGATTGGTATTGTTGGAGCAGTAAAAGACATAACTCAGGAAAAGCGCAATGCACTAATTAAAGAAATACAATATAATATTGCCGAAGCACTGGTTACATTTAAATCAACCAAAGAACTTTTCGAAATTGTACGAAAAGAGCTTTCGTCTATCATAAATGTAAAAAATTTT
>CALHAB010000215.1 GCA_937934185.1 uncultured Ignavibacterium sp.
AATCCAATATTCTTTTTGCTTCATCAAACTCTTGAATTTCCACTAAGCTGCTACCCTTAATTAACAAAATTTCATCTTTAGTGTTTTCAGGTAACTCACTCAAATTAATTTGTTTTATTATTTCAATTACCGATTTATAATCACTCAGTTTATAATTTGTTTTTATAAGTTCGATTAGAAATTCCTGTTTTGTTGCCTGACTAAGATTAAAGTTCAGTACTTTTTCCAATAAAGTTCTTTTATATGCAAAAGCTGAAATCTTTTCTGCGGTTTCAATTTCTTTTTTCAGAACCTCAGCACTTTTTTCAAATTCGCCTGCAAGCTCGTATTGTCTGGCTAATTCAATGGTGTTAAAGTTCGGGAAAAGCTTTTTAATTGTGTTGGCAATTACCAGATGATATTTTGTTTTAGAACTGACCGTGGAGTAAATATAATTTTTGAAGCTCGCAGAATTAATCCGCGGTGTATTACTTATGTTAAGCGAATCAATTATATTTTTTTTCTGAAGTCCATCAATCAGTTCATTGATTTTATCTGAGTTGATACCGAGTAAGCCGGCAAGAACTGTTTTTTCAATTCCGATTTCAAAAGCAGAAATCAGTTGAGCAAGTTTTAATTCTTCTGCAGTAAGATTGCTTAATCTTATGCGATAAATCTCTTCATTGGAACTTTTCAAAGCAATTTCAAGCTCTTCAGTAACACTAAAGTTAATCTCTCTGCCCGAGTATTTCAAAACTCCCAAAACAATCAGGTCTTTTATAAATTGCTTCACATTGCCTGGTAATAGATCAGAATAAAGTCCGATTATCTTTTTCAGTTCTCTCTTAGGGAAACTCTGCCAGTAACTTATTTCGATAAAATCAGCAAGCTGGCTGTCTGTAAAATGAGAAATCTGAAACTCTCTTATGTTAGCGAAAAGATTTGTGGCTGTATCAAAATTTAAATTCTCGGAAATAATAACTTTAGCATTATTTATCTGAAAAACAGGCAGAACTTCGCGGAAAACTTCTTTTACAAAGTCATCGTATAAATTAAAATCATCAATCAGAATAATCGGATCAGAATTTTTCAGAGCCGAATCAGCAAATACTTTTATTTTCTGAACAAACTCTTCACTTTCGCTGTCAAACAATAATGGTAATTCCTGCAAAAGTTCTTGTGTATAATTATCATATAAAACTTTTGAATAAAATATTTTTTTGAAAATATATTTAACAGCGTCAATACCTGATTTTACTTTAAGGTTTTCGATTAAGATTGCATTTTCAAAATTTTCATATATCTCTGTTAACAAAGCTGTCTTTCCCGAACCTTCAGAACCTTTAACACAGTAAATTTCATTATTCTTTGAATCAGCAATATATGATCGGATTATGTTAACAGCATCTTTTCTGTTGCTGAAAAATTTTGCGGGCAGGAAATCTTTAGTTATTTCAAGATTAATTTCAATACCAAGATCTTCAAGAATCTGAAGACTGTTTTGATATCTTAGTAATGCATCTTTATTCAACAATTTTTTTATAACGGAAATCAACTCGCGTGAATATCGTGACGGCGGAAAAACAAACTGCTGTTCGATCTGTGCTTTATAAATTTCAACTTCACTATCAACCGAAAAAGGAAATCTGCCATAAGCAATTCTGTATAACAAAATACCAAGTGAATACAAATCAACTGTGTGATCGTGATGCTCACGCTTTAACAATTCCGGAGCTATATAATGTGCCGTTCCTCTGACTTCAAGATTAAGCTCTGTCAACTGATATTCGGCTAGACCAAAATCAATTAGTTTTATTTGAGGTTTATTACCAAAATTACTTACTAAAATATTTTCGGGCTTTAGATCGTAGTATATATAGTTCGATTGATGGAGATAATATAAAACAGCGCAAAGTTGTTTGAGTATTTCTGTTAGTTTTCTTTCATCAATTAGCTCAGTGTAGGCTAATAACTCTTTTGATGGGAAATATTCTAGCGTAATAAAATCAGAGCCGTACTCAATTTCTAGATCCTCAACATCCTTTGAAACTACTGTTGCGAATTCAAAAGCTTTGATGATGTTTGGGTGATCAAATTTTTTAATTCGGAAAAATTCCTGACGGAAGGAATCTTTTTCATCCGGCTTTGCACCGACTGACAAAAATTTTATTGCTATTTCCTTCTCGGGAAATTCAGAATCAATCGCAGAGAAAACCTTGCTGCGTCCTTCACCGAGTTTCTTCTTGATTATGTAACGATTGTTTATCACTAACTGATCTTAGGGTTAAAGAATTTATTAACTTCTTTCGCAATATTATGAAATGAAAGCAAAGTTAAAACAAGTACAATGCCGGGAATAAAAATCATCCACCACGCATCAGAAATATATTCCTGTCCTTTTTCTATCATTGAACCCCACGACGGATATTCACTTCCTGCACCTAAGCCCAGAAAACTAAGAGCAGATTCTGCAAGTATCACATTGCTGAACTGAAAAACCAGATTCACAGTAACAGGAATTATTATTACTGGAATTATTTCCTTCATCAATAACTCAGAGTTACTCAATCCAAGTTTTTGAGATGTTATGAAAAAATCTTTCTGTTTAACAGATGCAACTTCTGAACTGACAATTTTATATAAGCTCATCCAGCCTGAGAATCCCAAAACAATAATTACGGATAATAAATTATTTCCGAACAATGCCAGTACAAGTATAACTAAAAAAATCGAAGGAAATGAAAGGAAAAGATCTGTCAGCCGATTAATAATCATACTTATTATTGCACTGCCTGTAGATGCAATGTAACCTAAAATCAAACCAAGGATTAATGAAATTGTGACAGCCATAAATCCAATAAATAAAGAAATCCGTGCACCGAAAATTAATCTTGAAAAAATATCTCTGCCAAATTCATCTGTACCAAGAAAAACAATTTCTGACTTAATTGAGTGGATCGATTCAGGAGATAAACGAACAGTTCTATCCCCTATGCTAAAAGAATATGAGTTATCATTTAGTGAATAACTTTTGACAAAAATTTCTTTCTCATCAAATTCTTTCAGCAGAATTTTTTCTTTAATCTTTAGAAATTTCTCTTCATTTGAATTTAATGAAAAATCACCTGGCGTTTTTAATTTGATCTGATAGATAATACTGAAAGGATGAAGCAATTTTGTGTCTGGATTATTCTTCTGATAATCAGGATGTTCTCTGGTAATCAACGTTGGTACAAAAAAGCAATACATCAACAGCACAATAAAATATCTACTGAAAGAAACATTGGTATTTAAAAATTTATTTCTGAACCTTTTCAATAAAACGATAACCGGTATTAAAAGCATAATTAAAAGCGCTGTCAGAGAATCAATCATCTGAAAATTTAAGTGTGAAGACAAGAAATCATAATCTTCAAAGAGCAAAGTAATACTTAACCAAAGAAATTCTGCAGTGTCAATCAGAATTTCAAATCTGAAAATCAGAATTATCAGCCACACAATCAGAATAAAATGCAATAATTTTATTTTATTTAGCATCTTCAACTTAATATTTCCTTCCAGATTCTTCTGTCAATTTTCACTTTAATCAAATCAAACACAAAGTTTGAAATTATTATGAACAATGCAGAGATGAACGCACAGGCAATAACCAAAGGAAAATCTCTGCTGAGAATCGAAGACATCATCAATCTTCCCATTCCGGGTAAACTGAAAATAACTTCCGTAACCAGTGTTCCGCTTAGAAGAAAACCAAGTTCAATTCCTGCAACAGATAAAATCGGTTTGAGGGAATTTGGCAATATGTGTTTTCGGAAAATAATTTTATCACTAAATCCATTGGCTTTCAAATAAAGAACAAAATCTTTGTTCATCACATCTTCAATCCCATCTCTGAAATAATTGTAAAACAAAGCTGCCCCGGGAATTGATAATGTTAGTAAAGGTAAAATTAAATGAGCAGCGATATCTTTTATCCTGCCAATGAAGGTTAATTCATCATAATAAAATGATTTGAATCCGCTTGAAGGAAATATTTCAAACTGCACGGCAAATATGAAAACCAAAATCAATCCGAGCACAAAGCCGGGAGTTACATAAAGTATTACAGATGATTTTCTGATCAACCTATCAATCAAACTATTTTTTCTTCTGACAGAAAATAAAGCAGTAAAATATCCTAGCAGCAATTGCATAGTAATGCTCAGAAAAGCGAGCATCAGAGTTACCGGAAGAAATTCCAGGATAACTTTCAACACAGGTATTCTGTATTCGTAGGAAATTCCAAAGTCACCGGTAAAAATATTTTTTATAAAATTTAAGTACTGAATTGTAATCGGCTCATCAAGACCGTATGATTTACGAACTTCCTCAGCAAGTTGAGAACTAAGTTTAGGTGAAATATATTTTTGTGTAGGATCACCCGGCGAAATTCTTATAAGCACAAAAACAAGTGTGATTACCAGAAACAAAATCAGGAGAGATGACAATAATCTTTTCAGAATTAAGTATTCTTTTGTCATGTCAATTCTCTAATCTCCATTCCCATATTCTCTGAATCGCGCCAAATGGATTGATCGTAATATTTTTAATTCTCTTATTGTAACTCACGATGTTATCAAACCAATAAAGAAATGTTACCGGCTGATCTTCAGAAATTATCTGCTGAAACTTTTTCATAAGTTTTATATAATCTTCCTTTGAATGTTTTTTCTCTAATTCGAGTATTATTTTATCCGCTTCAGCACTTTGATAGCCAGCAAAATTCAGTTGAGTTTGAGTAAGATCAGAATACCAATAAGACTTTAATTCATTTGGCAAAGGAATAAACCACGCAAGAATCCAGGCATCAAGTTTCCTGTTGAGAAGTCCATCCATTAAAACTCCGAATTCAAGTTTTTCAACTTTTACTTCTATTCCAACCTGTTTCAGATTATTTTTAATTACAGTTGCAGCATACTCGCGCAAAGGATTGCCGGAAGGGATGTGTAGAGTAAATAAAAATTCTGTATTGCCTTTTTCAAGAATTCCGTTTCTGTTTTTATCAGCCCAGCCGGCTTCTCTGAGAAGTACTTTCGCTTTATCAGGATTGTATTCAAATCCTGTCAGAGAACTATCAAATTCATTAACAAAAATTTCTGAAATAGGAGAATTACATAACGAGCCATAGTTAAGAAGATATTGACTAAGAATTTCTTTTCTATTAATTGCGTAAGAAAGAGCTTGTCTGACTTTTTTATCACCAAAAAATTTGTGAGGTTTTACTTTTTTGGTTTCAGAAAAATATTTTCCATCAATGTTATTCCATCCAACATAATCATATTGCCTTCCTTTAACTGAAGCTAACTTCAGATTCTTTTGGTTAGATAACTGCTTTGCATCGGATGGACGAATATCTTCTGTGAAATCTATCTCACCTTTTTTTAATTGAGTAAGCGCTGAGTTATAATCCGGTGTGACCTTGAAGATGATTTCTTTAATCATCTCATCATCATAAAGAAAGCATTCTCTGTTTGCTTCAAGAATAATGAACTGATTTCTTTCCCACTTCTTAAGTTTATATGCACCGTTTATAATCGGATTAAAATTTATTTCTGCAGTTTGAATTTCACTTCGGTTTATGTTTTCATAAATATGTTTTGGAATAACAGGAAATGCCAGATCGAAAAGTGAAATAACTTTATCCGGAAGAAAATTTATTATGAGATGAAATGAGTCTTTCACTGCGAAAGTTTTTTCTAAATCAACTTCACCGTTTTCGAAATGATAAAAGTTTTTAAACATTCCATAGAATCTGCTTTGAACCTGCTGATCAGAATAAATATCGAACGAATAAACTACATCATAAGCTGAAACTGTTTTTCCGTCAGACCATTTTGCATCAT
Organism: uncultured Ignavibacterium sp.; assembly: GCA_937934185.1. Classification (GTDB taxonomy): domain Bacteria; phylum Bacteroidota; class Ignavibacteria; order Ignavibacteriales; family Ignavibacteriaceae; genus Ignavibacterium. Next base: position 5,862 of record CALHAB010000215.1, read on the forward strand.
TTCTGAGATAAATATCAATTGAAGTTGAATCAGAATTCCACTGCCACTTTTCTGCAAGCATCGGGAAAGCTTCAACATCTCCTTTATTTTCGTTCCACTTTAAATCAAGCAAATACAAAAAAAGATGATCAGTGATCACACCTTCATTTAATCCAAATGCATAAATCGGATTCAGAGTTTCGGGTTCTGATTGAATTGCAATTACAACTCGTGAAGTATCTTTGAACTGTTCCTTTTCACAGGAAGCAGAAATAAGCAGCAGCAATAAAAGAATAAAATGAAATTTCAATCTCATATTTTTGATTGAGCAGTAATTAGTAATAATTCGTGTGATAATTTATAATTTTGAGTTACAATTAAAAAGAACTCTTTTACAAAGGATTGGTTCGAATGCTAAGAGCAGATATCAGCAAAATTTCGATTCTCAATAGCAATGAGGAAAACATATTGCTGAAAAATATTTCGTTTAATCTCGATCCGAATGTCATCTATACGATTCTTGGTGAGAATGGAAGTGGAAAATCAACTTTGATAAAATCACTTACTCTTTTGCCTGACAGAAGATTTTTCAGAATCGATGGAAAGATTTTCTGGAATGGAAAAAATCTATTTGAAGCAAGTGAAGAAGAACTAATTATGCTCAGAAAAAATCAAATCAGATATGTTTTTCAGGATTGCATAAATTCATTCGATCCTTTAAAAAGAATCAGTTATTATTTTGATTGGATGGTTGAAGACAAACAACAATTAAATGAACTGCTGGAATATTTTAACCTTCCGGAACAAACTGAACTTGGGAAACTTTATCCTTATGAACTAAGCGGAGGAATGGCTCAAAGAATTGCAATTGTGCTTGCAGCAATTGTAAAACCAAAATTGCTCATCCTCGATGAACCGACTTCAGCTGCTGATACAGCAGTAATAAATTTACTTATTCACTTTCTACGCGATTATGTTTCTGATGGGAACAATTCGGTTTTAATTGTTACACAGGATTTATTGTTTGCTGAAAAAGTAAGCGATATGATTGCTGAAATTAAAAATCATACTTTAACTGAATTTCAGGTTAATCAGTCCGTCGGGTTGAAATGAAAAAAGTATTAGTAAAATGTGAAAACCTGTTTTACGAAGTATCTGAAAAAAACTTTCTTAAAGAAGAAAAGAAAACAATTCTGCAAAATGTTTCGTTTGAAATTTTCGACAATGAAATATTTTCAATTGCAGGTGAATCAGGCAGCGGTAAAACAACTCTCGCTAAAGTTTTAGCCGGAATAATCAGACCAACCAAAGGCGAAATAAGATATTTTTCAGATAATAATATTCATTCACATAAAATCTCACCCGTTCAGATTCTTTTTCAAAACAACGGCGAATTGATCAATCCTTATCGCACAGTTGAGTCATTACTAACTGAGGTTTTGGAAAAAGCAGGAAGTAATTCACTATTCAAATCAGCAAATCAACTTCTGGATATTTTCTCGCTTGATTATTCAATTAAAAATCAAAAAGGATTTTCGCTCAGCGGCGGACAGCAACAAAGAGTTGCATTGGCCAGAATACTTGCAATCAATCCTCAGATAATAATTCTTGATGAGCCATTTTCAGCACAGGATAAGGCATCGGTTGAAAATTTAATCGGTTTGGTAAAAGACATAAATAAAAATTTCGGTAAGACGATAGTTTGTATTTCACACGATCTTAAAACAATAAAAAATATTTCGGATAGAATTATGATTATGAAAAACGGCAGTGTGATTGAAACAGGAGATGTTAAGGAAATATTTACAGATCCGAAAAATGACTATACTAAGTTTTTAATCAAGGCATCAGAACTTGAACTTTCAGCAGAAGAAGTAAAAAAATTTCTGAAAGAGTATGAACAAAACCAACGCAATCAGAATTCTTGAATCAAAAAATATTTCATTTGATATTAAAGAGTACGAAATTGATGAAAATGATTTAAGCGGCGAATCAGTTGCAGAAAAAATCGGGGCAAATCAAGAAGAAGTTTTCAAGACTCTTGTTGCAAAAGGTGATAAAACCGGCTATTGTGTTTTCTGTATTCCTGTAAATTTCGAATTAAATCTTAAAAAGGCAGCTAAAGCAAGCGGCAACAAAAGTGTTGAGTTAATTAAAGTCAAAGAACTTTTTCCTCTGACTGGTTATGTTCGCGGCGGCTGTTCACCAATCGGGATGAAAAAATTATTCCCGACTTACATTGATGAAACCGCGCAACTTTTCGATAAGATTTTTATTAGTGCCGGCATAAGAGGAATGCAGATTCACATCAATCCTGAAGACCTAAAAAGTTTAATCGACGCAGAATTTTTTGATTTAACTTAAATCTGCAGGAATCATAATACTTTTGATAGATGATCACTTATCCACTTATACTTTATACTCTATACTGTATCTTTTATCTTCCAATACCCGATTCCCTCTTTCCTACAGCTATTCTTCCCTTTTAACCTTTTCACCTCTTTCATTAAATTTCAAACTGTAAAAGAAACTTTTTTAATTATTAAAAGTATAAGAGCAGTTGGATAAACAGGATTTAAATCTTTTGACAGATGAAGAACTGATTCTTGAGTTTCAGAAAAGCAATGATCAAAAAGCTTTTGAAATTCTTGTTGAAAGATTTAAAAATCCTTTGATAAACTTTGTTTTCAGATTTCTAGGAGATTATGAGGCTTGCGTTGATGTTGTTCAGGATACATTTGTGAAAGTTTACAGATATAAAGACTCTTATACATCAGTTGCAAAATTTTCAACATGGATTTATACAATAGCGGGCAATCTTGCACGATCTGAGTATCGCAGAAAAAAACGAAACAACTTTTTCTCAATTAACAGTTATGGACAAGAAGAGGAAACTTATGATATCCCTGATAACAAAATGAGACCTGATGTTGAAACCGAAAGCAAATTCAAAGCTCAGAAAATTCAGGAAGCACTAATGAAACTAAAAGAAGTTTATCGTGAAGCTGTTATATTGAGAGATATTCAAGGTTTAACTTACGAAGAGATTGCTGAAATACTTGGAATCGAAGAAGGAACTGTAAAATCAAGAATTAACCGCGGCAGATCACAACTACAGAAATATTTAAAGAGCATTTACAAAGATTGAATGGATATGGAAGACAGATTTAACAAACAATTACTGGATGATTTAAAGAACCTTCCCAAAGTTTCTGCACCTGAAAATTTTGAAGAAGAACTTTGGAAGAAAATTTATACGAAAGAAGACAGAAAAGAATCTTACTGGCAGAAAATTTTTTCTCTCAATAAATTCATTCCTGCTACGGCTACATTGGCAGCAGTAATCATAATTTTCTTTTTAATAACAAACAACTCATCTGACTATGAAGACCCGTTTATGATTGAACCTCCTGTCAGGACAGATATCATAACCGTTTCCAATGAAGATAGTGGCGTAACAAATATGATTGAACGAAAACAAAAAACTGATCAACAGGAATGGGAATCAAATCAATTTAGTAAGAGAAATAATGAAGAAAATTCTTTATCGCCTGAGATTGATTCCTCCTCAAAAGACAAAACAGAAATTCCTGCTGCTGCAAGTCAGTCACCGACTGTTATTAATGACCAGGTTGAAAATTTTATAGATAAAGAGGAATTAAATTTCCTGAAACGAACAGTTACCGAGCAGGAAAAGCAGGAAATCATTGAATTAAAGAAGAAAATCAAGGCTTCCGAATTACCCAAAGCAGAATAAAGCTTTATGATGGCTCTGAAATGCTTTGGATTAATTGAAGCAGAAAGATATATTTGTCCACGATTTTTGAAAAAGAAAGGTGATTATATATGAAAAAAGGAATTCATCCTGAATACAGACCTGTGGTTTTTCAGGATCCTTCTTGCGACTTTGCAATTTTAACCCGTTCGACTATAAAAACTAACGAAACAATTCAATGGGAAGACGGAAATACCTATCCATTAGTAAAACTTGAAATATCAAGCGGGTCTCATCCATTCTTTACCGGCAAACAGAAACTTGTTGACAGCGCCGGCAGAGTTGAAAAGTTCAAAAGAAAATACAGCAAGAAGAGTTAATAATTTTTTCCCTCTGCAAAGCCGGTTATCAAGCCGGCTTTTTTGTTTTCGCAAATCCTTTCAACAATTCATAAATTTTATAGAGTATCTTACCACAAAAAGTATTAATTTTTCAAACAAATTTTTATGAGATAACTAAATGCAGATTTGCATATTCGAGGATATCGAATTTTCTAATCTTGAACCTTTGATTTTTAACCGTCCTGTTTATGATTTGATCTGCGGGACGAGCACACTTAAAGAGAAAATTCTGCGAAGTTATGGCAATGTGAATTATTCTCTTCACACAAGACCATATCTGAAAGCTCTGGTTGAACAGCAGAATCCGGGAATTCCTGTAAATCAGATTAACGATGATTATTGTCTTTTTATTAACGGAAGAATTATCGCACCCAAAAATCTTTCTGAAATTTTACCTTTAATTGAAACTGAAGATAAAGTCTTTGTGAATGAAGAAACTGTTGTTGCTGCTTATCTTTCAGGCGAACGGTTAAAAAAAAGAAAAAGTTTTCTCAATGATTTATTTTCTATATCTGACTTTGAAGGTGTCCCGATAAAAATTATTGATATAAAATGTGCAAAGTATGTCTGGGATTTGATGAACTTAAATGGAAAACTTATAACTGATGAAGCTGAACTTTTCATAAATGAAAACAGAAATAATTATGTAAGTATTCTTCCTTCAAGTGTTCACACAATAAAACCGGAAAATATTTTTATCGGTAAGAATGCAAATGTTAAACCTGGTGTTGTGTTGGATGCATCAAACGGACCAGTAATTATTGAGGAAGATGTTGAAGTTTTTCCAAATGCCGTTATTGAAGGTCCTTGTTTCATAGGTAAAGGAAGTAAGATTAAAAGCTGTGCAACTATCTATGAAAATGTTACAATCGGTAAAGTCTGTAAGATTGGCGGTGAAGTTGAACAATCTGTATTTATGCCGTACTCAAACAAACAGCATTCGGGATTTATCGGACATGCTTACATCGGCAGCTGGGTTAATCTTGGTGCTGATACAAACAACAGTGATCTGAAGAATAATTACTCGCCTGTCAAAGCAACCTTAAGCGGAAAAGAAATTGAAACAGGATTGCAGTTTCTGGGTCTGATGATGGGTGATCATTCAAAGTCAGCAATCAACACAATGTTTAATACTGGAACTGTAGTCGGATTTTCCTGTAATATATTCGGCCCGGGTTTTCCGGATAAATACATCCCATCTTTCAGTTGGGGTGGTGCTGAAAATATGATTACTTATGATCTTAAAAAAAGTATGGAGACAGCTAAAGTTGTAATGCAGAGAAGAAAAGTTGAATTTACCAAAGCCGATGAAGAAGTATTTAAAACAGTTTTTGAATTAACAAGTAACGAAAGACAAAAGAGAGGAATATGAATCAATCAGATGAAATGAATAATCTGCCGGCAGAAGAAAACTTATCGCAATTTGGAGAAGAGCAAAGTGAATCTAAAGATGAATTCCATCTTGAAGAACATAAAGTTATTGATCTTTATCAGGGTGTAAGAGGACTCGCAGTTAAAATTCTGAACAGAGTTGAAAAAACCGATGCCTATCTTGAAAAGCTGCTTGATCACGAAATGCGTAATTCAGAATTAAGCGGACAGGATAAAGCTTTGCTTTACGAAATTGTTCACGGCGTTACAAGATGGATGGGAAGACTTGACTGGATTTTAACAGGATTCTATAAAGGTCAGTTTTCCAAAGCAATTCCGAATTTAAGAAACGGTCTGCGTGTGGCTCTTTATCAGATTTTATTTCTTGATAAAATTCCTGATCACGCGGCTGTGAATGAAGCAGTAGAGTTCGTAAAAAAACTTCAGGGGCAAAAACCTGCTGATTTGACTAACGCTATCCTCAGAAACATTATCAGAAGTAAAAATGCAATTCGTTATCCTGACCCGGAGGAAGATTTAATTGGTTATCTCGCAGCATATTATTCTCATCCTTCGTGGATGGTAAAAAGATATCTCGAAAGATTCGGAAGAGAGGAAACAGAAAAACTTCTGCAAGCAAATAATGAAAAACCTTATCTTACACTAAGAGTTAATGCAATTAAAACAAATCCTGAAGAGTTTGGACAACTTCTCGATTCTGTTCATTTAAAGTACAGACGAGGAAGATACAATCCGGAATTTTTCCAACTGCAGAATCTTACAAACATTACTGCCTGGGAATATTTCGCAAAAGGATATTTCAATATTCAGGATGAGAGCACAGGTTTAGCTTGTAAACTTCTTGATGTAAAACCCGGAATGAGAGTTCTTGATATGTGTGCTGCGCCTGGAGGAAAGACCGCTTTTCTTGCTGCTTTGATGCAGGATCAGGGAGAGATTGTTGCAATTGATAAATTCGAAGCACGATTAAAATTATTAAGAAAGAATAATGAAAGACTCGGCTTAACCTGTATTAAAACAGTTGAAAGCGATGCTCTTGAGTATGAAGATGAACAGTTCGATCGCGTGCTTGCTGATGTTCCCTGCTCAGGTACCGGAACACTCTCAAAAAAACCGGATATAAAATGGAAAAAAGATATTTTTGATATAAGAAAAATGACTGAAACTCAATTGAAATTATTAAAGAAAGCTGCATCATTAGTTAAAGTCGGCGGTGCAGTTGTTTACAGTACCTGTTCAATTGAACAAGAAGAAAATTTTGAAGTTGTGAAAAAATTTCTTGAGGAAAATCCTGACTTTGAACTTGAGTCCGCTAAAGGAAAATTCTCTGATGATGTAATTGATGAGCACGGCTGCATTCAGACATTTCCACATCGTCATCAGATGGATGGTGCTTTTTCAGCGAAACTTGTTCGTAAAAGATAATTTATTAACAATCAGATTAAAAAAATTATGCTTGATAAATTTGCAGAAGAACTCAGAGAACAGAGAGAGAAATCCGGAATAACAATTCAACAAATTGCCTCTAAAACCAGAATTGATAAAAAATTTCTCGAAGCAATTGATCAGGGTAATTTCAGTTTCTTGCCTGAACTTTATGTAAAAGCTTTCATTAAAGAATATGCAATGGTTATTGGTCTTGATGGAGAAGAAACAGTTAAAAAATTTCTGATTGCTCGCGAAGGCAAAGATTATAATGAAGTTCTTGAACAGGAAAAACTTGAGAAAGAAAAAGCAAAAGAAATTAAGAAGACTGAGAGCTATCAGCCAAAGCCGGTTGCAAAATCCGCACCTGTAAAATCTTATTATGATGACTCACTGAATAAAAAAGAGCCGGATGATTCTGATGATGATAAAACTAAACTGATGTATGCTGCAATTGCCGGAATTGTTGTAGTTGTCATTGCAATTCTGTATCTGTTCGTTTTCAATAAAACTGATGAAATAATTGTTGAAGAAACTCCAATAGAAGAAATTGTTTCAGATAATTCCCAAAGATTTGAAGAGGAGTTCTTGAATGATTCAAATACAGATTCAGCGGTTACTGCTGATAGTTTGTTACTTGAAATTTTTTCAAGCGAAACAACCTGGGTAAATATTATTCCGGATAACGGACAGTCAATTGAATTTATTCTTTATCCAAACTCGGCTAGAAAACTTTCTGCACAGAATTCATTTGCTGCTACTGTTGGCAATTCTGGTGGCGTTGTTTTGAAATTAAATAATAAACAGGTTGAATTTTCCGGAAGATCTAAATCAGTCAGACATTTCCGAATTGATAAAACAGGAAAACTTGAATATTTAAACACTCCACCAAAAGCCGGACAATAAAAATGACCGAGAGTGTCGAAAAGAGAATTCAAAAGCTGCGAGAAGAAATTAATAAACACGATTATCACTATTATGTTCTCGCCCAGCCACTAATCAGTGATGAAGAATATGATAGACTTTATAAAGAACTTGAAAAACTCGAAGCAGAAAATCCTCATTTAATCACTCCGGATTCTCCGACACAAAGGGTTGGAAAAGATTTAACCAAAGAATTTAAACCAGTAAATCATCTTGTTCCGATGTTAAGTCTGGCGAATACCTATGACGAACAGGATGTTCTTGATTTTGACAGAAGAGTCAGAGAAGGATTACCTGAAGGAGAAAAAATTGAATATGTTGTTGAGTATAAAATTGATGGAGCTTCAGTAAGCTTGAGATATATTGATGGAAAACTTTTTACTGCTGCAACACGCGGTGATGGAACAGTCGGAGAAGAAATTACAAATAATGTTAAAACAATCAGAGCTGTACCGCTTAAAATTAAAAAACCGGTTGGAACAAAATATAAATTGAATGACTTTGAAGCACGCGGCGAAATCTATATGAACATTGCCGACTTCGAAGAATTAAACCGAAGACAAGCCGAGAAAGGTGAAAAGCTTTTTGCTAATCCCAGAAACTCTGCTGCAGGAACATTGAAACTTCAGAATCCGCAGATTGTTGCAAGCCGCAAACTCAACATCTTTCTTTATCAACTGATTAGTCTTGAAGATAAATTTGAATCCCAGTCAGAAAATCTTGAACTGCTTAAACAAATGGGATTCAGAGTAAATCCTGATTACAGAGTTTGTACAAGCATTGAAGAAGTGCTGGAAGTATGCAAAGAGTTTGAATCAAAACGCGATACGCTTGAATATGAAATTGATGGTGCGGTAATAAAAGTAAATTCAATCCGACAGCAGAATATTCTTGGAAGCATTGCTAAATCTCCGCGCTGGGCAGTTGCATATAAATTCAAAGCAAAGCAGGCGTTTACTTATGTTCGTGATATTGTCTGGCAGGTTGGAAGAACAGGCGCTGTAACACCTGTTGCAGAACTTGAACCGGTGAAGTTAGCAGGTTCAACAATCAGCCGTGCAACACTTCACAACTTTGATGAGATAAAAAGAAAAGATATTCGTGTCGGTGATAAAGTTGTGATTGAAAAAGGCGGCGATGTAATTCCAAAAGTTGTTGCCGTAATTACAGAGGAAAGAAAAAAAGGCAGTAAGCCGACTCAACCGCCTGAAAAATGTCCGGTTTGTAAATCAAAACTTTACAGACCAGAAGATGAAGTTGCGCTTTACTGCGAGAATCCCGAATGTCCTGCTCAGATTAAAGGAAGACTGATTCATTTTGCTTCGAGAGGTGCTATGGATATTGAAGGACTTGGTGAAGCACTGATTGATTTGTTTGTTGAGAAAGGATTTCTTAAAACTTTTTCTGACATATATGAACTAAAAAATCATCGTGAGGAATTAATTCAGATTGAACGGCTTGGTGAAAAAAGTGTTGATAATCTTTTAAATGCAATTGAGAAAAGTAAATCACAGCCCTTTGAAAAAGTTTTATTTGCACTTGGTATCCGATATGTCGGAGCTGGTGTTGCTCAAAAACTTGCAGAGCATTTCGGAAGTATTGATGCTTTAATTGAGGCAGATGAAGAAGAAATCTTATCAGTTTATGAAATAGGACCAAGTATAAGCAGAAGCGTAAAACAATTCTTTTCTGACAAGCACAATCTTGAGTTAATTGAAAAACTTAAGAAAGCCGGACTGAGATTTTCAACTGAACAAAAGAAACCAGTAAAGGATAATTTCTTTAAAGATAAAACTTTTGTTCTTACCGGAACTCTTTCATCATTCTCAAGAGATGAAGCAGCCGATAGAATTAAAAAGCTTGGCGGAAAAACAGCTTCGTCTGTCAGCAAAAATACTGATTATGTAATCGCAGGAGAGAAAGCGGGTTCAAAACTGGACAAAGCTAAATCGCTGGGCGTGAAAATTCTTAATGAAGATGATTTTCTGAAACTACTTGAAGAGAATAAAATCTGATGTTTGAATTGATTAAAAAGAAAACCGCTGAGTTAATTGTTTCAGGTAAACTAAAACATAAAAACAACCAGGAACTTTCATTCTCATCAGCACTAAAAAAATCTTTTTCATTTCTTGTACTGATGCCTGCTGATGAAAAAGATTACAGACAATCTTTTCAGATTCTCGATTATCTCGAAAGTCAGGGTAAAACGCTTACTATTCTTACAAACGATTTCAGAGTAAGTCTTCTTCCTGCAAAATACAGAAACAAAGCGATTGGCTTTGCAGTAAATGAGGTAAGCAAACTAAATCTTCCAACCCATAAACTTACTGAGCGATTGCAGGAAAAACTTTTTGATGTAGTGATCGATCTGAACAGAGAAGAAAATTTATTTTACAGTTATACAGCTAACATTGTTAAATCGAAAATCAGAATTGGATTTAAGAAAAGAAAAGCAGATGTTTATTATAACTTCTTAGTTGAAGGAAGTGATAGTGATTCAGTAAAAACTTACAATAATTTTTTAAATTGCATAAAAATGTTTTAGGAACTTTAAATGAATTACGAAACCAGAAAAATCGGTGATATAACAGTCTTTAAACTGAATGAGCAAAGACTTGATACAACTATTTCAGGATTACTTAAAGGTGAGTTCACCAAAATTCTGAAGGTAGATGAAGTAAAAAAGTTTATCATTGATTTAAGTCAGGTAGAGAGCTGTGACAGCTCAGGTTTAAGCGCCATACTTGTTGCCAACAGAATAATTTCCACAACAGAAGGACAGATAAGATTAGCATCACCGAGTGAAAAAGTTCTTTCGCTTATCAAAATAACTCAGTTAGACAGAGTTTTAACTGTAACCAAAACCGTTGAAGAAGCTCTTGATCAGTTGAAATAGAAATTTTTTAATCTTGCAACAATAACTTAACCACTTACCCGTATAATCTTTCTTTATTTTCATGCGTATGTTAATTGAACTCAGAAATACCGATTTTTGCAGAAGTACTTTAAACTAAATTAAAGTTGAATGAATCCTGGAAAAAGAATCAATTCAGAACAGTTAAAAAGAATTAAACTTGCCGTGATCGATGTTGACGGCACTTTAGTTAATGACGATGGAATTATCGGTGATAGGTCACTTTCATTATTGAAAGGGCTGTTGGAAAATGATGTGAAAATTTCACTTGCTTCAGGAAGATTACATTCTGCTTTGGTTGAAATTGCAAACATAATCGGAACAACGACGCCATTAATTTCGCTTGACGGAGCTTTGATAAAAAACAGTAAAGGTGATGTTATTGTTCATAAATCAACTTTAAGAAACGGTATTGTAAAAAAATCCATTGAACTTGCTGAAAAGTATTTTGTTAACATTGCTCTTTGTCATTCGGAAGCAATTTATTACACAGAGAATAATTCGCTGATTCCAATGATACTTGATAAATTTGGCGCCCTGTACAGGGAAGTTGATTCTTATAATTTTTATATGAAAGATGCTTTGGAAATAGTTTTTGCTGGTGATAATAAAAGAACAATGGAATATCTTCGTGACAGACTCAGTTTTCCATTCGCATTCGGAACATCAGTATCATTTTTTCGTTCACATTCTCACGATAATATTTATTATCTTGAAATTAAAAAATCCGGATCCACTAAAGCCAAAGGTCTGATACGATTGTTAAAGCACCTAAAACTCAATACATCAGATGCAATGGTTATCGGCGATTGGTATAATGATATTCCAATGTTCGAAACAAAAGCATTTAAAGTTGCAATGGCAAATGCTGTTCCTGAGTTGAAGAGAATGGCAGATTATGTTTTAAGTAAATCAAACAATGAAGACGGTATATCAGAAATTCTTGAAGCATTATTAAATTCAAAAAGAAAAAATTAATATGAGTGAAAAATCTAATCCGGTTCAGTCCAAAGGAATAAAAAGGAAATCTTTAATCTTTCTTGTAACTACTATTGTGATTGTTCTGATGTTTCCCAAGGGAGAATCGCTCGATTTTCAGGTAAGTGAAGGAACAATCTGGACAAATGAAGATTTGATTGCTCCTTTCAGTTTTCCGATACTCAAAGATCCTCTTGTTTATGCAAGCGAAGTCAAACAGGCCGAGGAATCTGTCTATCCTGTTTTCGTAAGAAGGGAGATAAACATTCAGGATACAATTAAAGGATTTAACAAATACCTTATTGAAATTTTAGATGAGAATCTCAAACAGGAATCAATCAATGTATTAAACCCAACTTCCTTTTCACCGGAAACATTTTCTTTAATGCTTTCACTTCACAGAGAAAATAAAAACTCGAATAAATTTCGAAAGTCGCTGACAGACTATTTTCAGCTGGTAGTTCCTGTAATCGAAAAATATTTAAGAAAAGGACTTCTTAACATTTCCTCAAAAGAAAAAAGGAAAGACAGTATTGCCGTAAGAGTTGGAAACATTGATCGAATCGAACCTATAACTGAATACTATCTTATTGATGAAGCAAAAGCATATATCAGCCAGGAAATAGCTAATCTCAAAGTAACTGATGAGATAAAAAAAATCCTAAGTGAATACGCAATGTATTTTGTTATTCCAAATTTAATTTATGATCAGCAGGCAACCGAACTTGAAATCGAGCAGGCAAAAAACAGTGTTCCGCGTTACTCAGGAATTGTTAATGAAAATGAAAGAATAGTTGCCAAGCACGACAGAATAACCAAACAGGTTAAATTAAAAATTGAGTCGTACAAAGAAGCAAAAGGTGATGATGTAAGTCAGCTTGATTCAGCATTACAGTTCCTCGGCAAATTTTTACACATTGCTGCACTGCTTGCAATATTTGGAATTTATCTTTATCTGTTCCGTAAAAAAATATTTTTCGATACAAGAAAGATTCTTCTGATTTCATTCCTGTTTATCTTTTTATCATTTATTACTTTTCTGGTTAATTCAGTCACTATCAAAGCTCCGATACAATATCTGATTTTTATTCCTGTTGCATCAATGATACTGACAATTACATTTGATTCACGTGTTGGTTTTTATTCAACCGTAATTATCACATTGATTACAGGAGCTTTAAGAGGCAATGATTATACTTTTATGGCAACTAATTTTATTGCCGGCGCTTTATCTGTTTACACTGTAAGAGATATAAAAAACCGGACTCAGATTTTCAGATCTTTTCTTTTCATTATGATTGGTTATTTAACTTCCATATTTGCTTTCGGACTTGAAAGGTTTGCAACTTTGAATACAATGCTTTATGAATCTGCCTTTGCAGTTTCGAATGCTCTGATAAGTCCTGCTCTTACTTACGGACTTTTAATCTTCTTTGAAAGAATTTTCAGAATAACAACAGACCTGACTCTACTTGAACTTTCAAATTACGAAAGACCGCTTCTGAGAGACCTTGCCACAAAAGCACCTGGCACTTTTAATCATACTTTGATAATGAGTCTTATTGCTGAATCTGCTGCTGAGAAAATCGGTGCTCATACTTTACTTGCAAGAGTTGGTGCACTTTATCACGATATCGGAAAAACAATTTCGCCGCACGCCTTTGTTGAAAATCAGATGAAAGGAGAAAATCTTCACGAGAATTTAAAGCCGGAAGAAAGTGTTCAGATATTGTTAAGACATGTTCAGGAAGGAATTGAACTTGCAAAACTGAATAAACTTCCTCAGGAAATAATTGATTTTATTCCGATGCATCACGGAACTACTGTTATGACATTCTTCTATGAAAAAGCAAAAGAGCTTTACGGCGAAGAGAATGTTAATGTTGAAGATTATAAATACAAAGGACCTAAACCTAATACGAAAGAAACAGCAATCGTAATGCTTGCTGACGGATGTGAATCTTCAGTTCGTTCAATTACTGAGCCGGATGAAACAAAAATTGAAAACATGGTAAATACAATTATCAATTCGCGTTTACGTGATGGTCAGCTTGATGATTCACCGCTTACTTTTGCTGATATCAAAAAAATCAAAGAAGCATTTCTGAGTATTCTTATATTACAGAATCATAAGCGGATTAAATATCCGCGCCAGCAGGAAGCTGAAGCCGGAATTGACACAACAGATGAAAATTGATGGAAAGTTTTCTGAAGGAATATCTTGCAACTCTAAAAGTTGAAAAAAATCTTTCGCGAAATACTATCAACTCTTATAAGAGTGACCTGACTTCATTTCTGAATTTTATTTCTCAAGCAGGTATTGATGATTTATCTGATGTAAAGACAAGTCATATTTCTTCTTTCTTTAAACTGCTTAAAGATGCAGGATTGAATGAAACTTCGGCAGCAAGATATTTTTCTTCTCTTAAAGGGTTTTTCAAATATCTTTATAAATGTGATTACATTAAATCAAATCCGATTGACAGAATTTCGCCTCCGAAAATTTCACGCAAACTTCCTGAAGTTCTGAATGTTCGTGAAATAAATGCCATACTCGATCAGCCAAATGTAAAAGATACAACTGGTCTGCGGGATAAAGCTATTCTCGAATTGTTTTATGCCTGCGGAACAAGAGTTTCAGAGCTTATAAATATCAAAGTGAATGATCTTTTTCTTGCTGAAGAAGTAATCAGGGTTTTTGGTAAGGGCTCAAAGGAAAGATTGATTCCCATAGGTTCATCTGCAATAAAGTGGGTTAAAAAATATCTTCAGAAAAGCAGACCAATACTTGTGAAGAATTATAAAAGTGAAAACTATCTTTTCTTAAATCAGAGAGGAACAAAATTTTCCCGGATGGGAATATGGAAAATCGTAAATCATTATGCCAGGCAGGCAGGAATTGAAAAGAATGTTCATCCGCATACTTTTCGTCATTCCTTTGCAACTCATCTGATTGAAGGCGGAGCAGATCTTCGTGCTGTTCAGGAAATGCTTGGTCATTCTGATATTTCCACAACTCAGATTTATACTCATATTGACAGAGATTATATTAAATTAGTTCATAAAAAATATCATCCGAGAGGTTAAATGCCAGAAGTTCAGTTCAGTGAAAAACTGATAACATTTATAAAATTCATTCCTGTGTTTCTTGTTTCGATAACTGTTCATGAATTTGCACACGCATTTTCAGCAAAGAAGTTTGGTGATACAACTGCTGAAAGTCAAGGAAGATATTCATTAAATCCTGTTAAGCACATTGATCCGGTTGGTTCATTGCTGCTGCCGTTTTTATCATTCTTCAGCGGATCATTTCTGATTGGCTGGGCAAAACCTGTTCCTGTTAATCCCAATAATTTCAGAAATCCATTAAAGGATAATGCAATAGTTTCTTTTGCCGGACCGCTTTCAAATTTTTTGCTTGCAATTATTCTGTTTACAGTTTTTGTGATACTGCAAAAATCTGATTCCGGAGTTGCAAATATTTTTTACTACGGAACTGCATTCAATATATTTTTATTCTGTTTCAATCTTTTGCCGATTCCTCCGCTTGATGGTTCACATATCTTGTATTCAATTTTCCCAAACAAATTCACAGCTCAGTGGTTGAAT
Source organism: uncultured Ignavibacterium sp. (assembly GCA_937934185.1). Lineage (GTDB taxonomy): Bacteria > Bacteroidota > Ignavibacteria > Ignavibacteriales > Ignavibacteriaceae > Ignavibacterium. The sequence continues at coordinate 21,199 of CALHAB010000215.1, forward strand.
ATTGGTTTTATGGGAACAATAGTATTGCTGTTTTTTATTTTCAGTCCGTTGTGGAAATATTTTATAATGCTGATAAACACAATCTTGAATTTATTTTTATCATTTGCAGCAATGCGATGAAATTTTTTCTGATAAATATTTTAATTCTTTTTCTGTTTCTTTCCTGCAAAAACAATAATGAAAAAAATCCTGATGATGATCCTGCAATCAAAGAAGCTTCATCAGCAATTGTGAAGGATATAAAAGGATTTTATTTCGTCGGAATGAATTCAAGAATTCCATCAATCTATTATTACGATTTCAGTACTGATAAAATCAAACTGATAAAAAGCAATAAGGAGGAAAAAATCTATGAACTTGAATTAGCTCCCGACGGAAATGCTTTTTATTATCTGACTTACAAAGATCTGAATAAGAAAATTGCTATTCCCGAGATAAACGGAATAAAAATTTTCCGATATGAGGTGGTAGTTGAAAAATCAGAATTACTGCACAGCTTAAAGCCGGCAATACAACTTTATTCTTACTGGATGGATAATGAACGTTTCAGAGTTGTTGCAATCTCTTTCGACGAAATAGTTGCTTCATACCTGAATAAAAACACTCTTACATTTAATTACTTCGGCAAACTTTTATCTGATGAGAATGAATTATTTGATCTTGTAAAAAATGGTTATCCTGTTGTTGAATCACCTGCATTGAATAGCATTTCTCCGATGAAAAGATTTGAAATCATAGCAAAGAATGACAGTCTTTACATCAGGAATAATTACGATGGGACTGATAATAAGTTGAACCTGTTAAAAAATAACCTTGTAAAGATTGCGTGGGCAGATAATCTTCAGAATGTAATTTTATTTATGAAAAATCCATCAGCAAATAAAACTGATGCTGGTCACAATCTTATCATTTATGATTTGTTAAAGAAAAAAAATGTTAAGACTTTTGAAGAGAAAGGAATAAAAAGTTTTTTGATGCTTGGTGATTATCTTATTTACGATTATAAATCTTCTCAGAATTACAGCATAAATATTTTTAAGCTTAGTGAAATGAACAATATTAAATCTCTTTCGCTGCGGGATGGCTGTGCATTAAAAAGTTTACCGATAAAATGAATACATATTTAAGAATTATCAGTTATGTTAAACCCTACTGGAAGCACCTTGTGCTTACTTTCATCTTCACAATTTTTTATGCTCTTCTCAACGGTGCTTCTGTCTATTTAACAATTCCTTTACTTGATACACTTTTTCAGGAATCAGCCACAAAAAAAGTTCAGCAGCAAACTCAGATTGAGCAGGCAAAAAGTTTTTTGCCTGACTGGATTCAGAATATTCAGCATTCAGTTACTGAGAGTTTTAATCAGTACATTCTGAGCGGTGATAAAGCTGATATACTGATAAAAATATGTTTCGTAATTCTTATCGCATTTCTTTTCAAAAATATTTTTGCTTATCTGCAGGGATATTTTATGTCTTATGTTGAATATGGTGCGATGAAAGATCTGCGCGATGAAGCTTATCAGCATCTTCATAAACTTCCAATTAGCTATTTTAAACGCGAACGGGTTGGTAATCTGATTTCAAGATTTACTAACGATGTTAATATTGTTCAGTCAAGCATATCAGCAACATTTTCAAATCTTATAAAAGAACCTCTTACAATAATTGTTTTTCTTGGAATAGCATTAAGCATCAGCTGGCAGTTAACATTATTTGCATTGGTTATACTTCCCTTTTCGATGGCAATCATTGCGTGGATTGGTTTCAAACTTCGCAGACAAACAACAAAACTTCAGGAAAAGCTTGCTGATATAACAAGTGTTCTTCAGGAAACAATCTCAGGAGTTAAAATTGTAAAAGCATTTGGTATGGAAGAATTTGAGAACAAAAGATTTATGAAAGAGACCAAAGAGTTTTTCAGATTGGTTTTGAGAATTGTAAGAGTAAGAAACGCATCATCTCCTTTGACTGAATTTCTCAGTGTAATTGTCGGCGCTTTTATTATTTACTACGGTGGTCTTTTGGTACTCGAGAAAAATACAATTACAGCAAGTCAGTTCCTTGGATTTCTGTTTGCAATTTTTCAGATGATGCCGCCAATAAAAGAACTAAGCAGTGTGAATAACAGAATTCAGGAAGCAAGTGCTGCCGGTGACAGAATTTTTGAAATACTTGATACTGAACCGGATATCAAAGATGCACCTGATGCAATTGAGCTGAAGGAATTTAAAGATTTAATTCACTTTAAAGATGTTTTTTTCAGATATGAAGATTCTGAAGAATGGGTTTTGTCAGGAATTAATTTTTCTGTTAAAAAAGGCGAGATAATTGCCCTGGTTGGTCCGAGCGGCGGAGGAAAATCAACACTGGTTGATCTGATTCCAAGATTTTACGATCCTACAGATGGGATGATAACTCTCGATGAAGTTGATATAAGAAAATACACTATAAAATCTCTGCGGTCAAAGATGGGAATTGTTACGCAGGAAACATTCCTCTTTAACACTACAATCCGTGAGAACATTGCTTACGGGTTAACCGATTGTCCGATGGAAAAAATTATTGAAGCAGCTAAAACAGCAAATGCACATAATTTCATAATGGAGATGCCCCAGCAATATGAAACGATTATTGGTGAAAGAGGAGTAAAACTCTCAGGCGGTCAGCGGCAAAGGTTAACGATTGCAAGAGCACTTCTCAAAAATCCTGAAATTATGATTTTTGATGAAGCAACTTCTGCACTTGATAATGAATCTGAAATTCTTGTTCAGGAAGCAATTGAAAGATTAATGGAAAACAGAACTACTTTCGTTATTGCTCACAGATTAAGCACAATCAGGAACGCAACAAAAATTATTGTGATTGACCGTGGTAAAATTATTCAGCACGGAACTCACGATGAGCTTATTGCCGACGAAAAAGGCCTATATAAAAAATTATATGAGATGCAATTCAGAGATAACGGTGTCTGATGGATAATCTAATCAAAAGCAGATTTTCAGAAAAAATAATTTTTACTTTTCTTTCATTACTTGCTGTAAGCTTTGTGCTTTCTTTATTTGTTATGCAGCTTGCTGCAGCTTTGATTTTTATTTTATGGTTGTTCGAAAAGAGAGAAGAAAAGAAGAAAGCATTTGATTCAATTATTTCATTCGTTTTGATTTTCGGTTTAGTCAGACTGATTACAATCTTCCTTTCTGAATTTCCGCAAAGCAGTTTTGAATCACTTTATAAAGAAGCACTTTTTTACACAACTGCAGTGGCTCTGCCATTTTACCTTAAAACTCTTGATAAGAAGAAAGTACTTGAACTGATGATGATTTTTATTCTGGGAGCAGCTGTTAATTCTATTATCGGAAGTACCAGATTTTTTATCGGTGATGTTGAAAGAGCACAATCTTTTTCTTCAAGTTACACTGTGTTTTCAGGTTATCTTCTTACTGCTTTTGTATCAGCACTGTTTTATCCGAAGAAAGACAAAAGCTTTAATCAGCAATTGTTCTGGGCGGTTGTTTACTCAATAATATTTTTAGGATTACTGACTTCTCTCGGAAGAGCAAACATAGCTATAGCATTGTTTGCATTTTTAGTTGCAATTATTTTGAAACAGATTCCGGTCAGACAAATAATCATATTAATAATTATTGCTTTAATTGGTTTCGGTGTGTACTCTGTTCGTCCATCAAAAGTTATTGGTGAAAGAGTTGAAAACATCACGCAACTTTCTGACAGAGATATTATATGGCAAGGTGCAAAAGAAATAATATTCGAACACCCTATTTTTGGTTTTGGTCCGAGAACATTTCAGCAGGCATTTCCGTTAAAAGAAAAGTTTGCAGATAAAGGAATCGGCGGCTGGCATAATGATTTTCTTCAGATTTATTTTGAGAGCGGTATAGTCGGTTTATTCTCTTTTCTGATTCTTCTTTATATAATCATAAAAACTTCAATCAATCAGATAAGAAATAAAAAAACAGATGCAGAATTAAAATCAATTTCCGCATCTGTTCTTGCTTCTGTAATTGCACTAATTCTTTCTGCAATAGTTGCTGGGTTTATTACTTCAGTTATACTGTCAATCGTTTTTGTTTTTCTTATATCGTTTCTCCCGAGAATTGAATATGAATTAAAACAAAATCAGATTGATGCTTCTGAATAATTAAAAATTGAACAACTTTATCTTGAGAAAAGACTCTTCACCACTGCCTCGCCGGCAGGCAGGTTATTCAGAGTGACAGAAAAGTAATTTTCAGAAGATCAAATCAATTAAAGAAAAATCTGAAACCAATCCCGCCATTCATTGAAAATTCGGTTGCAGGAATTAAATCCATAATCGGTGCTATTTCGATAAACACATCTACTTTACTTCCCCGCGGAATCCATACTAATCCAAGTACGCCGCGGAATCCGACTCTCGCATCTTCATCCTCTTTAAATTTCATTCTGAGTCCGGGACCATAATACAGAGCAATATTTTCAGAAGTATTAAACATATCCGATGAGTGAAAAAGATAATCTCCGTGAATATGCATTCTGCTTCTCTTTTCGAATGAGTAACCGAGTCCAAAGTCAAAAGCATTCGTTCCCGAGGTCCAGTATTTTGCACTCAAGCCGGTAGGTGAACCGATTATAATACCAAGTCCAAAACCTCTTGATTGCGCAAACTGTGTTGTGCCTGATAGTGCTATGAATAGTAATATTACAACATAAAATTTTTTCATTTTATTCCTTTCATTTCTTATTAACTGACGGCGCAAATTTATTGTTATAGTGCATAACAACAAAGGTAAATTTGTGATAAGCGATGGCTTTAGATTATTTTTCCACAAACAAAAATTCTTACTTCGGAGATTTTATAAAATGAATGAAAACAATAACAGTGACATAATTAAAGCAATAGAAGAATTATCAACTGATTTTAACGGGTCTGATGAAATTGCAATAATCCTCGCTGCCGGTCACGGAAAACGAATCAAGTCCCAGCGTTCAAAAATGCTTCATAAAATATGGGAAATTCCAACAGTCGAAAGAGTTTATCGTGCCTGCAAAAACGGAATTGAAAAATGTAATACTATAATTGTTGTCGGAATTAAAGCCCACGATGTGATGAAGGTTATCGGTAAAAGGGAAGCAAACAAATTTGCTTATCAGAAAGAACAGAACGGAACCGGACACGCAGTTCAGGTTGCACTTGAAGTCATACCTGAAGATCTGAAGGAAGGAATTGTTTATGTTCTTCCGGGCGATATGGGATTGCTTGATGCTCCGACAATGAAAAAATTCCGTGAAGACTTTATCCATTCCGGAAATGATATGATGGTTCTTACAGGAATTTATAAAGGCGACCCAAAACAGAATTATTATGGTAGAATTGTCCGCGTAAAAGAAAAAACCATTGACGGTAAATCATCCGGAGAAGATTTCGGGAAAGTAATTCAGATTATTGAGTATAAAGATATTCTGGCTTTAAGTGAAGAAGCTTTGCACATAGTTGAATACAAAAAGAAAAAGTATTCTTTCACAAAAACTGAACTGCTTGAAATTAACGAATTCAATTCTGGCGTTTATGCTTTCCGATATTCAAAATTAAAAGAGCTTATTGGTTATCTTACTTCTGACAATGTTCAGAATGAAATTTACATCACAGATTTGATTGCACTGTTCAATCAAAAAGGTTATTCAGTCGGAGCAGTTTCACCTGAAGAAGATTATGTGGTGATGGGATTTAATGATAAGAGTGTTCTGAAAGAAATGGAAGCTATTGCGAGAAGAAAAATTTATGACAGATTAAAAAACATAATTGATATAGCCGACCCAGATGACTTTTTTATTCACGAAAAAGTTGTTGAGCAGATTGAAGAGATGGATAAAAAAGGAATTCCTCTTGATATAAAAATAGGCAAAGGCGCATATATAGGTGAAAATGTAAAACTAAATTACAACATTGATTTTGGCCGCGCTACTTATGTTGACGGGAATGTAATCTTCGGAAAAAATGTAAAACTCTGGTTGACAGTTCACCTTTCCTGTTTCCCGAATCAGCAGTTGATTATAGGCGATAATGTTGAAATACTCTGGGGCGACATAATTAAAGGTAACATTGTCATTGGTGATAATTCAAGAATTGAATCAAGTGTTAATATGACCGGCAGTGATGAATATCCTTTACGAATCGGAAAAAATGTTCTGATAAAAGGAACAAGTTATTTGTTTGGTTCAATTGTCGAGGACGGATTATTTATTGAACATTCCGTACTTGTCAGGAAAAAAGTCAAAGCTGTAAAAGATAAAAAAGGAAATATAAAACCTGTGAGGTATTTCATTCCAAAACCTGAAGGAGAAGATTTGCTTGAGGATATTGAATAGAAAAAAATTAAGAAAGACAACGCACTCAGTTATGATTAAGAGTTAATTGAAAGATGATACTTAATTTAATTTATAAATGAATTTAAAATTTTATTTTTTCTTATAACGTATTCCCTTAAAACACTCTTCTGCCGTCAGGTTTTTATTGTCCATTTAGTTTTTTTAAACACCATAAAAATTTTATGATGTCATTCCGAACGCAGTGAGGAATCTATAAACCATAGCTCAAGTCTCCAGACTTGAGCAGCAAAGCTTTCAGTTATTATCTCAAGCAGAAAAACAAAAACCCATCAGAGGGATGTTGCTTTGCAAAAGATTTTATTGCTCCAATTACTTATACCTTATTTCCTTATACCTTCCTTCCATCGTCAATTTTTTATAAAGCTCTGAAAAATTTTATGCTGTCATTCTGAACCATGATTCATCGGTTGAGAAATCTTTTTGCCCCATAAATCACGAAGTGATGAAATTATTGTAATGAAATCATAAAACAAATCAGTAAAATCCTGAAAGGATGACATTATTACTCAGCAGAACGAATGTGACTAAAGTCCTGACAGTGATTTGAATTATCATTACAATCCCTGCCTTAAAAGACAGGGCAATAAAGTCAATAAATATTAATCCGTAGCTCAAGTCTCCAGACTTGAGCAGCAAACCTTTCAGATATTTTCTCTAATAAACGATACAAAAACCCTTCCGTAGGATGTTGCTCTGTAGTGAATTTTCTTGCTCCAATAACTTATACCTTATTTTCCTTATACCTCTCTTCTTATCTGACTGTGTTATCTCGAACACTGATTCATTCGGGTGAAAAATCCTCTGCCAAATAACTCACGAAATGATGAAATTATTGTAA
>CALHAB010000216.1 GCA_937934185.1 uncultured Ignavibacterium sp.
TCTGATTTATGCGGAAACATTGATGTAATTCTTATCAATGGAAATAATGAATATCAGATAATCAAAGCAAATGAATTACTTCCTTTTGCCTTCAGTGATAAAGAACTAAATAACAGGAAACAAACTTAATGGAACCTCACGCAATACCTAATGGAACCGGCTGGATTGAAGTAATTGCCGGTTGTATGTTTTCAGGAAAAACTGAAGAACTCATCAAACGACTTAAACGCGCTCAAATTGCAAAACAGAAATTAAAAATTTTCAAACCTGAAATTGATGTTCGATATTCTTCTGATTCAATTGTCTCTCACAGCGAACAATCAATGCCTTCTGTATTAGTTAAAGATGCAAAAGATATTCTAACTCTTTCCGAAGATGCACAGGTAATCGGAATTGATGAAGCTCAGTTCTTTTCAAATGATTTGATTGATGTCTGTATTGAACTTGCAAACAAGGGCAAGAGAGTTATTGTTGCCGGACTTGATCAGGATTATCGCGGAATTCCATTTGAACCGATGCCGCAGCTTCTCGCAATTGCAGAATACATCACCAAGCTTCATGCAATTTGTGTAGTCTGCGGAAATCCTGCCAACAAAACACAACGAAAAGTTGCAGTCAAAGACAGAGTAGTAGTTGGTGCTTCAGATCTTTATGAAGCACGATGCAGAAAATGTCATTACATTCCTGAAGAATCATAGAGAAAATTATTATGATATTAGAATCATTATTCCGCGGTATAATTGGAATCTTTGTTTTAATCGGTATTGCTTTTCTTCTTTCAAACAACAAAAAGAAAATTAGCTGGAGATTAGTAATTGCCGGATTATCTATTCAACTCGTTTTTGCGTTGTTCATTCTTAAAGGTGAAGAGCTAAGGAAATTTTTCTTCATACTCGGCTGGCCTAAAGATTTTTTTAACGGCGTCAGTTACATTTTCGTATTGATACTTAACTTCACAACTGAAGGTGCAAAATTTGTTTTCGGTAATCTTGCATTAGCTCCCGGCTCTGAAAACTCACTTGGATTTTTCTTCGCATTTCAGGTATTGCCTACAATAATATTTTTTGCATCACTGATGTCTATTCTTTACTATCTCGGAGTAATGCAAAGAATCGTTCAGGCAATGGCCTGGGTAATGGCTAAGCTAATGGGCACAAGCGGAGCTGAATCATTATCCTGTACTGCAAATATTTTTGTCGGCCAAACAGAAGCTCCTTTGATGATTAAACCATACATTGAAAAGATGACGAAGAGTGAAATACTTACGATTATGGTTGGCGGAATGGCTACAATTGCAGGCGGTGTTATGGCAGCATATATTCAGATTCTTGGAAGTGCTTATTCGGTTTCTCACGGAATTCCTTTGATTGAAGCACAGAAATTATTTGCGACTCAACTTCTTGGTGCAAGCGTAATGGCTGCGCCTGCCGCAATGGTAATTGCTAAAATTTTATTTCCGGAAACTTCTGATCCATTAACAAAAGGCACAGTAAAAGTTGAGGTTGAAAAAACTGCAGGCAATATTATCGAAGCAGCTGCAAATGGTGCTGGTGATGGACTTAAACTTGCATTAAATGTTGGTGCAATGCTGATCGCTTTCATCGCTTTGATTGCTTTAATTAATTATCTGTTGAATGGATTAGGTGACATCGTTGGAATAAATTCTTACCTTCAATCAACTTTTGGAAGCCCTCTTAGCTTTCAGCTTATTATCGGATTGATTCTTCAGGTTGTTGCTTTTGGAATCGGTGTTCCCTGGCACGATGCTCTTACTTTCGGAAGTTTACTCGGAACTAAAATAGTCCTTAATGAATTCGTTGCCTATTCTGAAATGGGAACTTTAATCGAAACAGGAAAACTTGTTACTGATAAATCAATTCTTATGTTAACTTATGCGCTGTGTGGATTTGCTAATTTCAGTTCTATAGCAATTCAGATTGGTGGATTGGGACCAATTGCACCGAGCAGAAAATCTGATATAGCAGCATTGGGAATCAAAGCTGTAATTGGCGGTGTAATGGCAACTTTAATGACTGCTACTCTGGCAGGATTATTTTTTGCGGGATAAAAATGAAATTAAATCTTTCGGTTAAATACAATGAACTTCTGAAATTTCTGAAGAATAAAAATTTTCCTTCACCTGATTTAGCAATAATACTCGGCAGCGGACTTGGTGATTTTGCGGATAGATTTGACTCAAAAATAACTTTAAAGACTACTGAACTTCCGGGTTATCCTCCTTCAACTATAATTGGTCACGAAGGTAAAATTCATTTTGTCGAAGCTTTTGGAAAAAATATTTTATTATTTCAGGGAAGAATTCATTTCTATGAAGGTTACAGAATCAGTGAATGCATTTTACCGGTTTTTATCTCCCATAAACTTGGCTGCAATAAAATTATTCTAACCAATGCAGCCGGTGGAATTAATCCGCATTTTGTTCCGGGCGACCTTATGCTTGCAACTTCTTTAAACGGATTATTCATCAAAAAAGAACTTTCTCAGCTAATTGGACTTAGCTCACCGGAAGCAAAGAATAAAATCTTAGACTTTGAAAATAACCCGCTCAGAAAACTTATATCAGAAACTTCAAAAGCTAATGCAATAGAATTGAAAGAAGGTGTTTACATTTACACGAAAGGACCTTCTTACGAAACTCCTGCTGAAATTCAGTTCTTCAAAAAATTTGGTGCTGATGCAGTTGGAATGTCAACAGTGCACGAAGCAATTTTCGCTTCATATCTTGGAATGGAAACAGCAGTAATTTCATGCATAACAAATTTTGCTGCCGGGATTTCAGAGAAAAAACTTTCTCACGCAGATGTTACAGAAACAGCAGATAGAGTTAAAGAAAAATTTTC
>CALHAB010000217.1 GCA_937934185.1 uncultured Ignavibacterium sp.
CCTAATGATCTTGCTTTTAATACTCTTCTCATAATTTTTCCGCTTCTTGTTTTGGGAAGTGAATCAACTATTTCAATATGTTCGGGTTTTGCAATTGGTCCTACTTCGTGAGCAACATGTTGTTTTAATTCATCAACCAGCTTATCTGATTTTTCATATCCGGTTTTAAGCAGAACAAAACAATGAATAGCATTACCTTTAACTTCATGAGGAAGACCAATGGCAGCAGCTTCAGCCACAGCAGGATGACTAACTAATGCACTTTCAATTTCTGCAGTGCCAAGTCTGTAACCAGAAACTTTTATTACATCATCAACTCTGCCGATTACCCAGAAATAGCCATCTTCGTCTTTTCTTGCAGAGTCACCAGTCATATACATTCCGGGATATTTACTCCAGTATTGATTAACATATCTGTCAGGATCATTCCAGATTGTTCTTAGCATTGCAGGCCAGGGAGTTTTGATAACAAGATATCCTTCTTCATTCGGTTTTACGGAATTTCCATTTTCATCAACTACATCGGCAACTATTCCGGGAAATGGTTTTGTGCCTGAGCCGGGTTTCAATGGAGTGCAAGGCATTGGTGTTATCATAAACATTCCTGTTTCAGTCTGCCACCAGGTGTCCATAATCGGACATTTTTCTTTACCAATAACTTTGTAATACCATTTCCATGCTTCAGGATTTATCGGTTCACCAACACTTCCAAGTAATCTTAACGATGAAAGATTATATCTGTTTGGCCATGCATCTCCGAATCTCATCAATCCTCTGATTGCTGTTGGTGCAGTGTAAAGAATATTTATTCCATACTTTTCAATCATCTGCCACCAGCGGTGCGGATAAGGATAATTCGGTGCGCCTTCATACATAAAGGATGTTGCTCCATTTAGTAATGGACCGTAAACAATATAACTATGTCCGGTAATCCAGCCCGGATCAGCGGCACACCAGTATCTGTCTTCTTCGTGGATATCAAATACATACTTTAATGTGGTATATGTGCCAACCATATAACCACCGTGCGTATGAAGAATTGCTTTTGGTTTACCTGTTGTACCTGATGTGTAAAGTAAGAAAAGCGGATGCTCGGCATCAACTATCTCGAGACATTCATTATTGTTTGCAATCGGAAGATTCATCAATTCGTGATACCACATATCTCTTCCGAATTCCATATTGATTTGATGACCTGTTCTTTTAACAACCAAAACACTTTCAACAGTTGCAGCTCTTTGTAAAGCTTCATCCGCAATTTTTTTAAGCTCAACAATTTTCCCTCTCTGAAAAGAACCATCAGCAACAATTAAGACTTTTGATTGGCTGTCCTCAAGTCTTTCGTGTAAAGCTTCAACAGAAAAGCCGCCATAAACAACTGAATGAATGGCACCAATTCTTGCACAGGCAAGCATTCCGATCATAAGTTCAGGAATTCTTCCCATATACAAAGTAACTCTGTCACCTTTTTTCACACCAAGACTTCTGAGCACATTAGCAAATCTGCAGGTTTCACGATGAAGAGCAAAATATGAAAATGATCTGAACTCACCATTCTCACCTTCCCAAATCAAAGCAAGCTTATTTCTTCGGGGAGTATTTATATGAACATCAAGACAATTGTAGGCAATGTTTGTCTCGGCACCAACAAACCATTTATAAAAAGGTTTATTTGAATCATCTAAAACTTTAGTCCACGGTTTATGCCAAAAAAGATTTTTTGCTTCACTTTCCCAAAAACCTACCGGATCTTTTTCACCGAACTCGTATAATTTTTCACATTTTGCATTTGCATATTCGAGTACTTCTTTTGATGGATAGTAAACTTCACCGGATAATTTTTTTTCTGCCATAAAATGCTCCTTTGTTGGTGTGATAAATTTGGTTTTACTTGGGCGTGAAGTTAAAACTTTGAGATAAGATATTCAACAAGTTGAATTATAAAGAATTGATTTAAAGTTCTTTTTTGCCTTTAATGCGGCTAAAATCATGGACTCTTAAAAATCATTAACTCATTTGGCTAAAGTCAGGTGAAATTATAAAGAATGAGTTGAAGATATAAAGACAAATCATGCTTTGTCGAACCGACCAGAAACAAAAAGAGTCGGGCAAGCCCGACTCAAAAATCATCCAACTATTATTCTGTCAGAATTTATTTGGACCAGCTTTTTTAATGGAATCATCTGCTGCTGATTCATACTCTTTGAAATTTTCAATGAACATATTAGCAAGTTTCTTTGCCTGTTCATCATAAGCATTTTTATCCTTCCAGGTATTTCTTGGATTTAAAACTTCATTTGGTACACCGGGACATTCTTTTGGTATCATCAGATTAAAGAATGGTTCTTTTTCATATTCAACATTATCTAATTTTCCTTCAAGCGCTGCTGTGAGCATTGCTCTTGTGTATTGAATTTTCATCCTGTTTCCAACTCCATATGGTCCACCTGTCCAACCGGTATTAACAAGCCAGCAATTTACTTTATGCTTTCTGATTTTCTCGCCCAAAAGTTTTGCATAAACACCAGGATGATGTACCATAAACGGAGCACCGAAACAGGTCGAGAATGTTGCTTTTGGTTCCGTTACACCTTTTTCAGTACCAGCAACTTTTGCAGTATAACCGGAAATAAAATGATACATTGCCTGGTCAATTGTTAACTTAGAGATTGGCGGAAGAACACCGAAAGCATCTGCTGTTAGCATTATAATATTTTTGGGATGTCCGCCCATTCCATCTTCAACGATGTTATTGAGATGTGTTATTGGATAGGCAGCTCTGGTATTTTCAGTAAAAGTATCATCATCCAAATCAACTCTTCGTGTGTGTGCATTGATTTGAACATTCTCTAAAACAGTCCCAAACTTTCTCGTGCATTCATAAATATCAGGTTCTGCTTCAGGAGAAAGTCTTATAACTTTTGCATAACAACCTCCTTCATAATTGAACACACCTTCGTCACTCCAACCGTGCTCATCATCGCCAATCAGTTTTCTGTTTGGATCAGCTGAAAGAGTTGTTTTGCCTGTTCCGCTTAATCCAAAGAAGAGCGCAACATCGCCATCCTTTCCAACATTAGCCGAGCAGTGCATTGACATTACATTTTGCAACGGCATCAAGTAATTCATTGTTGTGAAAATCGACTTTTTTATTTCTCCGGCGTAGCTCGTACCACCAATAAGAATTAATTTTTTGCCAAAATGAATGACAATAAAAACTTCGGAGTTAGTGCAATCAACATCTTTATCGGCGTGAAAATTAGGCATATGTAGAATTGTAAAATCAGTTTTGTGAGCAGCTAATTCTTCTTCATCTCTGTAACGACGGAACATATTTCTGGCAAAAAGTGCGTGCCAGGCATTTTCGGTAATTACACGAACGCCAACTCTGTACTTAGGATCAGCACTTACATAACAATCTTCAACATATAAGTCTTTTCCCTGAATATATGCTTTCATTTTTAAGAACAGTCTGTCGAAACAATCTTCAGCCATTGATTTATTTACTTTTCCCCACCAAACATTTTGATCGCTGCTGTTTTCTTTTACAATGAATTTATCATTCGGACTTCTTCCTGTGTGATATCCTGTTCTTACAACAAGAGGACCCAGATGAGCAAGCAATCCTTCTCTCCTTCTTATTACCTGTTCATAAAGAGCCGGAGTAACATAATTATAAAATACTTCTCGAATATTTTTTAATCCGAGCTGTTGTAATTCAATTAAGATTTTATCTTTCAGCTGCATATAAATCTCCTAAAATATTTACAAAGACAAAATAGCATTATTGTTTGAAAAAATTTGTGACAAGAATTTTTGACAGTTAAAAATAATATCAGTGATTTCTAACGAAAAAATGTAAAAGATTAAGTTCAAGCTTTTCTTCACAATAAAATGGTTCTCCATACTTTTTTTGAATCTGAAATCCGTAAAATTCAGCTCTTGCACGAATGTAATTTATAAATTCGGGTTTACTGATAAATGTTTCTGGTTCTATACTTTTGGGATTATGAAACTGAGTTTCATAACAGGAAATTGATTTCATTTTCTGATCAAAAGTTTCTGAGATGTCAACTATGAAAGATGGTTCAAAAGTATAAGTCTGCATAAAGTAAAAAAGTTTTTCCGGTCTGAAATGCTGTTGAGGAACTTCTTTATCAAAGGTTTTTATTTTAGAAAGCCCTGAGTAAAAAACAGCTCTTTTAACCAAATGACTTGCATCAATATGATCAGGATGCCTGTCATTAAAATAAGGAGCAAACACAATTGTTGGGCGGTATTTTCTTATAGTCATAATTACTTTTAGAAGATTCTCTTTATTAAGCTGAATGTTTCCATCCGGAATCTCGAGATTTTCTCTTAAAGATACTTTTAAAATTATAGCTGCATTAAATGCTTCACGCTGTCTTGATTCAGCAGTTCCCCTTGTGCCTAATTCACCTTTGGTTAAATCAATTAATCCGACTTTGAAATTATTTTTTGAAAGGAGTGCAATAGTTCCACCCATTGCGAGTTCTGCATCATCAGGGTGCGCGGAAAAAACGAGTACATCAAGATGCATATTAAGTCCCTTTTTTTGATTAAGAAGATTTTATTTTGAGCTTTACAAATCTATAACAGTATTCATTATTAATTCACTTCAAATAAAAAAAATCTTTTGATTTAATAAATATATTTTTAATTTGAACACGCTAATCCGTATAAAATATTCATCATTTTATTAGAGGGCTTCATAATGAAAAGTTATACTCTTCTTTTTCTGTTAATTGTTCTTTATTGTTCTTTATCTTTTTCACAATCATACCAATGGCAGCTTAAACAGTCTGGCAACAGTCTTGGCGGTCCAATAGATGTTGAAAAATATAATACCGACAATGTTTACTACGGCAGTGGAAATAAAATCTACAAAAGTACTGACAGAGGTGAAACATTCACTCAGATGGGAACAAACATCCCCGGTGCTTCATCAGTAAAATCTGTTACACTTAAAGATGATGCACCCGGAACAATGGTTGTAGCAGTTGAGTCTTCTCCAAATGATAAGATTTATAAGACAACTGATTATGGACAAACCTGGATTTTAACCAATGATGAAGGTCAGATGTCATACTTTGGAATTCCTGTAACACAAGATCCTTCTCATCCGGATACTTTATTTACAATGATTGGAGTTAACTTTAAAATTTCAACTGACTTCGGAAGCACCTGGACGACAATTTCTTCAAACTTCGGTCCTGTAAATGCACCTTGCGATATAGAAGTTTTTCCTGATACGAATATTATTCTCATCGGAGATAACGGAACAGGAATATTCCGAAGCACAAATTATGGTTTAACCTGGACACAGGTTTTCAGTACAAGCGGTGAAATCCCAACAATAGCGGTTGACTTCACAAATCCCGGAGTTGCCTGGGCAACCAAATGGGGTGGCGGTGGTGGTTTTCTGAAATCAACTGATTATGGGCAAACCTGGGTTGCTCAACCATCATTCTCCGGAATAAATATGTGGGGAGTTCATACAAATCCTAATGATGGCAATGAAGTTTTTTCCGGCTGTTATTCCTGTGGTTCAACCTGGAGGACTAAAAACGGCGGTTTAACATGGTTACAAATTCCGATTCCTTCTTCGCATTATCAGGTTTATATAACTGATTCTATGTCAGTTTATGCAGCACAATCAAGTGGATTTTACAAACTTACTTCTCCTTTTTTCATTCCTGTTGAACTTGAAAGTTTTACTGCACAATTGGTGGAAAACAAAGTGTTGTTGAATTGGGTTACTGCGACAGAAATAAATAATTCAGGATTCGATGTTCAGTATAGTAATGATAACCAGAATTTTAACAGCATTGCTTTCGTACCCGGCTTCGGCACGACTACTGAAAAACACAACTATACTTACACAATAGAAAATCTGAATAATGGAATACATTACTTCAGATTAAAACAGATTGATTATGATGGAACTGAAACTTTCACTAATGTAGTCGAAGTATCAATTGAGAATTCAATTGTAAAAGAATTTTATCTGGAACAAAATTATCCCAATCCATTTAATCCAACCACAAAGATCAGTTGGCAATCGCCGGTGGGCTGTTGGCAATCAGTGAAAGTTTATGACTTACTTGGGAATGAAGTTGTCACACTTGTTGATGAACACAGAGAAGCAGGAAAATATGAAATTGATTTCGATGCTGCAGAGACAAGCCGAGGCGTGTCTTTTCCAAGCGGAATTTATATCTACAAATTGCAGGCAGGTGATTTTATTTCAACAAAAAAATTAACTTTAATTAAGTAAAGAAAGAACTATGAAAACAAATTTTATATTAGTAATTGTTTTTCTTTCTATGGTAGCTTTTGCACTTAAGGTTCAATATCCAACCGGCATAGTCGGGCTGACAGAAAAAGACGGAGCAATGGGTTGTATCTGTCACAATTTTGAAAAATCAGATTCAGTTTCAGTCTGGATTGAAGGACCCGATTCATTAGTAATCGGTTCTTCTGCAGAATATAAACTTTTTCTCTCCGGTGGTCCTGCTGTTGAAGGAGGATTTAACCTTGCAGCGCTGATTGGGAAAGTATTTTCAGTTGATTCATTGACACAAAGAATGGAATATGTTCAGGGTGATACTCAGCTTACTCAAACTCAGCCATTGAATTTTGTTGGTGATACAATCTTCTGGAGATTTGTTTATGAAGCACCAGATTCAGTCTGCACAGATACATTATATTCGGTTGGCAATAGTGTAAACGGAGATGGAATTCCATCAGATGCAGATCATTGGAACTTCGGAAGAAAATTTGTTATTACGATTTATGATTCACCAATCAATGTTGATGAAAAGAATTTAGTAGTCAATAATTTTATTCTTTATCAGAATTATCCGAATCCGTTTAATCCCAGTACAAAAATCAGTTGGCAATCGCCGGTAAGCAGTCATCAAACTTTGAAAGTGTTTGATGCACTTGGAAATGAAGTTGCCACACTTGTGGATGAGTATAAACCAGCAGGTAAATATGAAGTCGAATTTAATGTAGCTCAAGTCTCCGGACTTGAGCCAGCAAGTGGCGTTTATTTTTATCAACTCAAAGCAGGAGAATTTACTTCAAGTAAGAAGATGATTATGATAAAATAAGAAATAACAAAAACCCACGATAATTGTCGTGGGTTTTTCAGTTTCCTGATTTATCTGCTATAACTTTTTCTTCTTTCGCCTCTTTGAAATTCTTTTCTTGAATTTCCCTCTTTTGATCTGAATGATTTTTTATTTCTGTTTTTATTGCGTCCTTCTGAAACTTCAACAGATATTTTTCTTTTCCCAAGATATTTATTTCTGAAAGCAAAAAGAATTTTATCAGCATAGTCTGAATCAACTTCGAAGAAAGAAAATGTTTTCAGAATTTCAATCTCTCCGATTTCAATATCAGTAGTTCCTGTAAAATCATTTATCATATCTATTAAAGTCTTAGGTTTTAAATCATCCAGTTGTCCTAAGTTGATAAAGAATCTTTTGAGGTTATAATTTGAAGTTTTGCCCGATTTATATTTAATTGATTCAACCGGAGTTTCAACATCTCTGAGATTGCTGTAGTAACTCAAAAATCTGTTGAACTCCACAGAAACAAATTTTTTAATGAGTTCTTCCCTGTCAAGCCAATCAAGTTTCTTCATTATCTCAGGAAGAAAAGATTGAATTTTTGAATCATCAACTTCAACCTTTTCAACTCTGTCAACAAGATGGAAAAGCTGTCTTGCACAAATCTCGTTGCCTGAAGGAACTTTTAGATGTTCAAATTTTTTGTTTGTCTGATTTTCAATTGTTCTTAGTTTTGATTTTTCTTTAAGATTTGTAATGACAATAGAAGTTCCTGTTTTCCCCGCTCTGCCTGTTCTTCCGCTTCTGTGAGTATAAGTTTCCAGTTCATCTGGCAAATTATAATTTATCACATGCGTCAGACTATCAACATCAAGTCCTCTGGCAGCCACATCAGTAGCAATCAGCAGCTGAACATTTTTTTGTCTGAATTTATTCATAACAGTTTCTCTTTGTGCCTGGGACAGATCTCCGTGCAGTGCTTCAGCATTATAACCATCCTTTAAGAGAAGATCTGCAACTTCCTGAGTTTCGCGTTTGGTTCTGCAAAAGATAATTCCATAAATCTCAGGGAAATAATCAACAATCCTTTTCAAGGTCAGATAACGATCTTTCGCATTAACAGTATAACAGAGATGTTTGATGTTTTCTGCACCAACATTTTTCTTCCCGATTGTTATCTCGACTGGTTCAAACATAAATTTGTTTGCAATTGTTCTTATATCAGATGACATTGTAGCAGAAAAAAGTAAAGTACTTTTATCCGATGGAGTTGATTTAAGAATTTCTTCCAGATCATCCCGGAATCCCATGTTAAGCATTTCATCAGCTTCATCAAGAATAATTGTATTGACTTTTGAGAGATCAACAACTTTTCTCTTCAGTAAATCGAGCAAACGCCCCGGAGTTGCAGAAATAATATGAGCGCCATTCCTGACTGTTTGAATTTGTCTTTCAATACTTGAACCGCCAAAGACTGCTGCTATCTTAACATCATCTTTGTATTTTGCAAAATTTGAAAGATCATCTGCAATTTGCAAACAAAGTTCTCGTGTGGGTGAGAGAATCAAATATTGCGTATGAGATTTTTTTGTATTTACATTCTGAATAATTGGTAAACCATAAGCAGCAGTTTTACCTGTGCCTGTTTGAGCCAATGCAATCACATCAGTTTCGTTATTTTCAAGTAAAACAGGAATTACTTTTTCCTGTACGATCATTGGATTTTCGAATCCAAGTTCTTTTATAGCAGTAACTATACTATGCTCTAATCCGAGCTCTTCGAAAGTCTTCATTATTTTCTTTCATTTAATTTTTAATGTTCAGTCAGAATTTCAACAAAGTTATCCGATGCTTATAAATTCTAACTATTTTTATTATGAAGAATAAAGTAGGCAAGAATACTAAAAAGTGTTTCTGGCTGGAAATTTTGCTTTTAATCGGAACATCGTCAAATGTTCGATGCCGGATTTGATCCGGAAAAGAAAAATCACTTAATTCTCGTATCAAAGATAAGTAAAAGTAATTTAATTCACATCATCCAGATTTTGTGAAAGTTCTGAAGTGATTATTTACAAAATTCTTTATTATTTTTTCAAATAAAATCAGTGAGGTTTAAATGAAATATCTGACTATACTTCTAATAATTTTTTCATCACTAATTCTACAGGCACAGGAAATGAAAAAAGCATTTATCAACGGAAAAATATATACAGTAAATGATAAACAACCTTTAGCTGAAGCTGTAATTACCAAAGGCAATAAAATTATTTTTGTCGGTTCAACAGCAGAAGCAAAAAAAATTATTGATAGTTCAACAGAAGTTATTGATCTGAATGGAAAATTAATGCTTCCCGGATTCATCGATAATCATGTTCATTTTATCACAGGAGGTCATTATTTACTTGGTATTGATTTAAGACCAGCTCAATCAACTTCTGAGTTTAAGAAAATTTTAAAGGAGTATGCAGAAAAACATCCCGGCAAATGGATCACAGGCGGTTACTGGAATCACGAAAACTGGGAAGTAACAGATCTGCCAACAAAAGAAATGATTGATGAAGCAGTTTCAGATCAACCTGTTTTTGTTGAAAGACTTGATGGTCATATGGGTGTTGCAAATTCATTAGCACTGAAATTAGCTGGCATAACAAAAGAAACTGAAACTCCTGAAGGTGGTTTGATTGTGAAAGATCCGATTACAGGTGAACCAACAGGTGTACTCAAAGACAATGCAATGAATCTTATTTAC
This sequence comes from uncultured Ignavibacterium sp., assembly GCA_937934185.1. Lineage (GTDB taxonomy): Bacteria > Bacteroidota > Ignavibacteria > Ignavibacteriales > Ignavibacteriaceae > Ignavibacterium. The sequence goes on from CALHAB010000217.1 coordinate 9,847, forward strand.
AGAATAATTCCTGAACCAAATGAAGAAGAAAATTATGATGCTCTGCTTGCTGCACTTGATGAAGCAAAAAAATTAGGTATTACAAGCGTACACGATATAACATTCGCCGATGCACTTAAAGCCTACGAACGGGCAAAATCTGAGGGCAGGTTAACCTGCAGGATTTACACCCGCTGGCCTATTGCTGATTACAAATCGCTTGTCGGGAAAAATATTAAAGTTGGCTACGGAGATGAATTAATTAAAATGGGTTCCTTAAAAGCTTTTGCAGATGGCTCTCTCGGATCAAGTACAGCCTGGTTTTTTGAAAAGTATGATCAGGATACAACAACTTATGGACTACCTATGGATATAATTACCGATGGCAGTATGGAAAAATGGTGTCTTGATGCCGATAAAAACCAATTGCAGTTATCAGTGCACGCAATCGGTGACAGAGCTAACGCTTATATGCTTGATTTATTTGAGAAGATAATTCAAACTAATCCTGAGTGGGACAGAAGATTCAGGATTGAGCACGCTCAGCACGTGAGATTTCAGGATATACCAAGATTTGCTGAACTGGGAGTTATTGCTTCAGTACAACCTTATCATTGCATTGATGATGGAGTCTGGGCGGAAAAAAGAATTGGTCCGGAAAGAATAAAATATACTTATCCATTCAAATCTTTTCTTGATGCAGGAGTTAAATTATGTTTTGGAACTGATTGGTATGTAGCACCACTTAATCCGTTACTCGGACTTTATGCTGCAGTTACAAGAAGAACACTTGATGATAAAAATCCTGATGGCTGGATTCCGGAACAGAAAATTTCAATCGAAGATGCAATTAAATGTTATACATTAAATTCAGCTTATGCAGCTTTTGAAGAAAATATTAAAGGAAGTATTGAAGTTGGCAAACTTGCAGATTTGATTGTTCTGAGTGATGATATTCTGTCAATTGATCCGGTTAAAATAAAAGATGCGGAAGTTGTTATGACTGTTTTTGACGGTGAAGTTATTTACAGGAAATAAAATTAAATTCCATTCTGCAGAGACTTGCCGCGGCTAGACTTGCCGCGGCAAGTCTCTACTAGCCTTCGCAGGTCTTTATAATGTCAAAAAGAATTATTTTCTGAAGACAATTCCAATCCATTCATCAATCTGCATATAATCAATTTCTTTCAGACTATGTTCAGAATATTTTTCTGTTATAATTTGACGATCATTTTCAAGTAAGCCTGAAAGAATTAAAATTCCGCCGATGTGAAGTCTTTCATTTATTCCTGATGCAAGTTCCAATAAAACATTTCTTTGAATGTTTGCCACAATGAGGTCAAAATCTTTTTCAGCTATATCTTTTAATTCACATAATCTTACATCTACAATATCTTCTACATTATTAAGTTTAATGTTTTCTTTACCGTTCGAAAGCGACCACTCATCAATATCAAATGCAATTACTTTGGAAGCACCAAGTTTTGCAGCAACAATGCTTAAAATTGCTGTACCTGAACCAACATCCAGAGCTCTGAAATTTGGTTGAACATATTTTTCCAAAAATTTAATACAGATTTTTGTAGTTGCGTGCTCACCGGTTCCGAAAGACATTTTGGGATCAAGAGTGATAACTATCTCGCTTTGTTTTGGTTTGTAATCTTTAAAGGTCGGTTTAATTACAATCCTATCGGTAATATGAATCACTTCCCTGCTTTTTTCCCATTCTTCATTCCAGTTTTTTTCATAAATAACATTTTCCTGAACATCATAATTGCGAATCAGATTATTCTTCTTTAATTCTTCGAGCGAATTTTTAATAATATCTTCATTAATACTTTGATCATGGGTAAATACTTTTATACAGTTAATTTCCTCACTGATACCATCAATATTCAATTCCCATAGGACAGAAGAAAGGACTTCCACATTCAAAGGTTCTGCAGTAATCAGAAATTCCTTGTATGATTTTTTCATATTATCGCTTTCAATTTTTTAATAGCTGCTGAGTATTTCACAAATTTTATCCTGAAAATCTCTTGCCCGCTTTGAAGAACCGACAAAGTTCTGCATCATAACTGAAAACGCGAGCAAATGACCCTTTTTATTTGTTACATAACCTGAAAGACAGCTCACTCCTGTAAGAGTTCCGGTTTTCGCATGTACATTGTTGTAAGCTTTAGTTGCAATCATTCTGTTTTTTAATGTTCCATCAATTCCGCCAATCGGGAATGAGTCATAAAGGATCTTAAACTTTGAAGGATAATTTTTATAAATGTATTTCAAAAATCTTACTATCAGTTCTGCGCTGATCACATTATAGTGAGATACACCGGAACCATCAACCAACCTATAGTTTTTTGACTTTAAACCAAGTGAATCAATAATCGAATTGATTAGTTTAATTCCGTTTTCAGCCGAAGCAGGTCTGCCATAAAATTTTTCTGATAAAGCGTATAGAGTCATTTCGGCACTTAGATTATCACTATTCTTATTAAGATTATTTATCACCTCAGAGTATTTTCTTTTTAATGATGTAAGAAGTTTGCAGTTCCCGTTTACTTTTCTGAATCCTATTTTCCCTTCAACAAGAATTTTATTTGAATCAAGAACTTCTCTGAAAACGGTAAGAAAGTATTCTTCCGGTTTAATAATGTTGACTTTGATTGAATCAGGATATTTTGATTTTCCTTGTATAATAATTTTATTAGTGTTGTTGAGCCAATCGCGCGTAACAGAGAATGCTGAATCCTGATTTACAGATACTAATTCAGCAAAAACAGTCTTTGGAGAAAGTTGAATTTCATTTTCAGAAGTAATGATTGTAACACAATTATCATTAAGATTCAGAGCACTTAATCTTGGCGCATCAGAAGAAGGATCATCATCCCACATCCAACCCTTTCCCCAATACAATGAATCTTTGAAGGAAATATCACCAAATAAATTTCCTGCAATGTGTCGGATATTTTTTTCTTTAAGAGCATTAACGAAATGATAAAAATCATTGGTTACAAAATCAGGATCGCAACCACCTTCAAAATATAAATTTCCGTTTAATGTATCGTTTGAAATATAACCATCATAATAAAGATTGGTTGTAAACTCATAATCTTCACCGAGAAAAATCAGGCCTGTTCCGCTTGTTAAAATTTTCATATTTGAAGCAGGCCGAAGAAGTATAGTTTCATTTTTTTTGAAAAGTGTTTTGTTATTGTTAAGGTCTTCAACCTGAATGGAGATAAGACAAGTATCAAAGAACTTATCGCTCAGAAGTGAGTTAAGTTTAGTTGAAATGTTTTGCGCCAGTGCAAGTGTAACAAACAAAAATGAAAGCAAAATATTTTTTAGCATTGTTAGTCAGGCATTGATTTCACGAATTGATACTGATTATTTTAGAAGTAATGACGAACTCTGAATTCTGCACCAATTTCTTCTTCAACTACTTTTCTTGCTTTTTCAATTTCAATTTCATCAAAATCAACTACAGTCATAACTACTTTATCTACATATTGCTTACACTTTTTGGCAAAGTCGAGCATTTCATAGAAATGTAATTCTTCAACACGCATTATTTCAGCATATTGTCCCGGATTAAATGAATTAAAACTGATAGAAACAACATCTATAAGTCCCTTCATTTCGGGAGTTATATCATTGCGATTTATATAATTACCGTGACCGTTTGTATTTAATCGCGTTCTTCCACCGTGCTCTTTAACATATCTGGCAACTTCTTTAACAACATCCCAGCGGATGGTTGGCTCTCCATAACCGCAAAATACAATTTCATCATATTGCTTTGGGTCACCAATTTCTTTGATGTAAACTTCAGCCGGCGGTTCTTCTGATTTTTGCATTCCAAGATTATAACCTCTTAAAAACGGATCTTCTTTCCTTCTGCAAAAGACACAATCTGCATTGCAGCGGTTTGTTACATTTATGTAAAGTGAATTCCCAAGTTTATAAGTGAAGCTGACTTTTGGTTTATTGCCTATACCAAACATTCTGAATGCGTTTAAAGAAGTAATCCTGGCTATCTCTTCAACTGATGTCTCGTGAACTTCTGCAACCTTTTCTGCAACTAATTTCACATTGGCTGGTTCATTCCTTTTTCCACGATAAGGAACCGGAGTCATAAACGGTGAATCGGTTTCAAGCAGTAAATGATTAAGATCAATGTGTTTCAGAATATTTCTGAGTTCATCACTTTTTTTGAAAGTAATATTACCGGTGAATGAAATGAAGTGACTCATTTTCATGTACTCAATTGCATCGTGAAGCGAAGCATTAAAGCAATGAAACTGTGCTTTCAATCCTGTTGAACAGTAAGATGAAATGATTTCCAGCATATCTTCATCTGAATCACGATTATGAACAATTATTGGCAGTTCAAGTCTGAGTGCAAGCTCGATTTGTGCTTTGAAAGCTTTTATCTGCTGTGCTTTAGGAGAAAAATCATAATAGTAATCAAGTCCGATTTCACCGATAGCAACTACTTTAGGATGCTTTGCAAGTTTTTCAATTTCATCAAGAAGCGAATCGTTCCAATCTTTTGTTTCGTGCGGATGAATTCCTACTGCAGCATAGATAAAATCATATTTGTCACACAACCTGAGCGCTTCTTCAGCAGTTTTGATATCAGTGGCAGGAACCAGTATGTAATCAACACCATTTTCCTTAGAACGATTTATTACATCATCAATATCATCTTTAAAGTTTTCATAAAACAAATGAGCATGTGTATCAACAAACATAAATCAAACTACCTCTCCTATATGCAAGGCATGTTCTTTCATCTGATGAGCAATTTCAAAAGTCAGTCTCTCCTGTTTTGGAGAAACTATAACAACTAAACCTATTCCAAGATTAAAAACATTTCTCATTTCTTCGATGGGAACATTTCCGGTATTCATAATCAGTTTGAAAATCGCAGGCATTTCCCAATTCGCCCAGTGAATATTTAATGAAAGCCCTTCAGGTATAATTCGTTTTGTATTTCCAATTATTCCTCCACCGGTGATATGAGATAAACCTTTGACTTCAACTTTTGATTTTAATTCTTTGATAAGTTTTAAATATGATTTGTGAACTCTTAAAAGTTCTTCACCCAAAGTGTGACCAAATTCATCAAAGTGCTGGTTCAACTTAAATTTTTCTAAAAGCACTTTTCTTGCGAGTGAATAACCATTTGTATGAAGTCCGTTTGAAGTTATACCAATAAGCACATCGCCTTTTTGAATTTTTGAACCGTTTATGATCTGGTCTTTTTCAACAATTCCAACAATTGTTCCTGAAACATCATATTCTTCTCCCTGATAAAAACCGGGCATTTCAGCAGTTTCACCACCGATTAATGCGCAGCCGTTTTCTTTACAGGCAATTGAAAATCCTTCAATAACTTTTGCAGCTTTTTCAGGATTAAGTTTTCCGGTTGCATAATAATCAAGGAAGAAAAGAGGTTCGGCACCGCAGACAGCAATATCATTAACACAATGATTAACCAGGTCCTGACCGATTGTATCGTGTTTATCAAGCTCAAAAGCGATTTTCAATTTTGTACCAACTCCATCAACACTTGAGACCAAAACAGGATGCTTATAATCTGCTAAATCAAGCTCATAAAACCCGCCGAACAATCCGATATCAGATAAAACATTTTTATTAAAAGTAGATTTTGCGAATCCTTTTATCTTTTCAATCGTCTTATCGCCTGCAAGGATATCAACACCAGAAGATTTATAAGTTTCAGACAAATTTTTCTCCATATTTTTGTTTGAAAAATTACTACTAACGATAGTGAATTACAAAGATTTTAATTCGGTTAATCGGCTTAAGAGAGAGAATTTAACCACAGAAATTTTTGCCATTTATTGATATATTTGCGCACTAAATTTTGAAGATGTTATGATGAAAATCGCTCATGAAGAATTAAATGAAAGGGAGAAACTGATACTTCGGTCAATAGTTCAGCAGTTTATTCTGACTGCCGCACCTGTTGGTTCTCGCTATATTGCAAAAAAATATGAAGTTGGTTTTTCTCCGGCTACTATCAGGAATGTGATGGCGGATTTGGAAGAATCCGGATACATCAATCATCCGCATACTTCTGCAGGAAGAGTTCCGACAGATAAAGGTTATCGTTATTATGTAGATTCTCTGATGGAAATTCAAAGTCTGAAGGAAGAAGAGAAAGATTTAATTGCAAAGTCGCTGGAAACTCAGGCAGAAGAACCAGATGATTTACTTAAAGTTGCTTCAAAAATTTTAAGCACAATTACTCATCAGATTGCCTGTGTTTCATATCCTACACTTGATAAAGCTGTATTGAATAAAATTCAGTTGGTTGAACTTTCATCAAACCGCTTGCTGGTTATTGTTGCAGTAACTTCTGGTTTGATTAAAACTATTTCGCTCGAAATGGATTTTGAAGTTAATTCTTCTGTACTGGAATCTGTTGAATTAAAACTTAATGAAAAACTTGCGGGATTAACTTTTGAGGAAATAAGAAATACATTCCGTGAGAGACTTGCAGATGTTAATGCGGAAGAAAAACCAATTATAAGATTATTTTTCGATTCAGCAGATAAAGTATTTACTGATATAAAAAAAGATGATAAAATTGTAGTAACCGGTGCTACTAACATTATTCATCAGCCCGAGTTTGAAAATCCGGAAAAATTTCAGAGTGTTGTTGAGCTTATTGAAAACAAAGACATAATAATTCATATTCTTGAAAAACAAAGAAGTGATGTTAAAAACGATATCGTAATTACAATCGGAAGTGAAAATGAAGATGAGAAACTTAAAGAGTATAGTTTGATTACAAAGGAATATGATTTCGGTGATATTAAAGGTGTACTTGGAATTATTGGTCCTAAGAGAATGGAATACTCAAAAATTGTTTCAATTGTTGCTTACATTTCTGAAATACTTTCTGAATTTTTGAAAGGGACAAAAAGATAAAAGGAGGATTAAGTTATGAATGATAATGTAAACAATCAGGAACTTAATGAATTAAACGAAAACTTAAATCAAAACGATAAGGAAGAACAAAATCAACCTATGGAAGAAGTAAATAAAGCAGTTAATACAGAGGAACTTCAAAAAAGAATTGAAGAACTTGAAAAAGAATTAAACGAATGGAAAGAAAAATTTCTGAGGAAAGCCGCAGAGTTTGAAAATTATAAAAGAAGAACTGAAAATGATCAGCTTAATCTGTTAAACTACGCTGCAGAATCATTCATAAAAAAAATATTACCAATTGTAGATGACTTTGAAAGATCATTGGAACATATAAACGATTCAAATGATTATGAAAAACTAAAAGAAGGTGTACAACTTATCTACAACAAACTTATTAAAGTACTTGAAGAACAAGGTGTAAAAAAGATTGAGGCAGTAGGAAAACCATTTGATGTTCATTATCACGAAGCATTGATGCAAAAATCTGATAACTCAGTTCCGCCTCACACTGTTCTGGAAGAATTAGAGAAAGGTTATGTTTATAAAGATAAAGTTATCAGACATTCCAAAGTTGTAGTCAGTTCAGAAGATCAGACAGAAGAATAATTATGGCAAAACGCGATTATTACGAAGTGCTCGGTGTTTCAAGGTCTGCAACTAAAGAAGAACTGAAAAAAGCTTACCGTAAACTTGCAATGCAATATCACCCGGACAGAAATCCGGGCGACAAAGAAGCAGAAGAAAAATTCAAAGAAGCTGCCGAAGCTTACGAAGTACTCAGTGATGACACAAAGCGCGCAAACTATGATCGTTTTGGTCACGATGGTTTACGAAATTCCGGATTCAGCGGCGGCGGATTTACTGATATCAACGACATCTTTTCACATTTCTCAGATATCTTTGGAGGCGGTTCAATATTCGATGAATTTTTTGGAACAACTTCATCATCTTCAAGAAGCCGGAGAAGATCATCTGGCACGCCCGGCTCTGATTTAAGAGTAACTCTTAATTTAACTTTAGAAGAAATCGCAACCGGTACTTCCAAAACAATCAAACTAAAGAAACAGGTAAAGTGTAAAGAGTGTAACGGTACAGGCGCTGAAAAAGGAAGTTCAAAAAAAATCTGTCCGATGTGCAAAGGAACCGGAGAAATCAGGCAAGTCACAAGATCAGTATTCGGGCAATTTGTCAATATAACACCCTGCCGAACATGTAATGGCGAAGGCGAAATTGTTGATGTAGCTTGCCCAAAGTGTCACGGAGATGGAAGAGTTACTGAAGAGACCACATTAAAAATTGATGTTCCTGCAGGGGTGCACGAAGGAAGCTATATGACATTAAGCGGTGAAGGAAATGCAGGCAAAAAAGGTGGTCGTTCGGGCGATTTAATTGTTGTATTCAAAGAAATTGAACACGATTATTTTGTTCGGGAAGGAGATGACATAATTTATGACCTTCATCTTTCCATTCCTGAAGCAATACTCGGTACTGAAGTTGAAGTTCCAACACTTAACGGTAAAGCTATGCTTAAAATTGATCCGGGTACGCCTTCCGGTAAAATGTTAAAAATGACAAACAAAGGAATTAAACATCTTAACCAGCCCGGTTATGGAGACCAGCTTGTAAGAGTTATTGTAGAATTTCCTAAGAAGCTGACAAATAAAGAAAAAGAACTTTTGAAAGAGCTTTCAGAACAGCCGAATTTCAAAGGTAAGATTTCCGAAGGAAAAGGATTCTTCAAAAAATTCGGTTTATAATTTTTATGTTTGATAAACTCTCAAAAAAAATCAATCTTACATCTACAGAATTAAAGATTTCAGGATTTTTAATTCTCACATTAGTTACTGGCATTCTTATTAAATTTATTTTTGGAATTAATGAAAAATCTGAACTCACTTTTTTTAATTACGCTCAAATAGACAGTATTTTTTTCAATTCAGATGAAAATGATATTAATAATTCAGAAAATGTAAATAAAAATGTTGATTATAAGCAGGAAGTTTTCGATTTTAACGAGCGAAGTTTTAATAAAATTAATTCCAGGCAAATCCTTGCTGAAAAAAGTATAAATCTTAATAAAGCTACCAAGCAGGAATTAATGAGTCTTCCCGGAATAGGTGAAGCAACTGCAGAGAACATAATAGCTCTGAGAAAAAAAATTGGAGGATTTCGGAAACCTGAAGACTTATTAAAAGTAAAAGGAATTGGTTCTAAAAAATTAGATAAAATTATTAAGTACATTTTCATTGATTAAGAAATTATTATTCCGGAGGTAAAATGTCCAATACATTTCATACTAATGAAGATCCCTGGTATGTTCATGTTGCTCTTTATACAGTTATTGCAATCTTAACTGTAATACTTATTAAAGTTGCCATTATTGATCCAAAAGAAATTATGGAAAGAGAAGCTTATTATAAAAAAGAAGCCCGCCTTAGAATGACAAATCTTAAGCAGGCAGAAATTCTCTGGCAAAAGAAAAATGGCTCTTTTACTGATAACCTAGATGCACTCATAAATTTTGTTAAAACAGATAAGTTCGTTGACAGTATAGTTAATGCAATTGATCCCGTAACTAACAAAAGCTCAAATCCATTTGTTAAACTTTCTCACGGAGAATTTACTCCGGATAGTTTATACAGGACACCGAAATCACAGCAACTATTCATAATAAAGATTGACAGCTCAGAAGTTGTTGATTCTGTATTTACACCTCAGAAAAAATTCCTAAGAGCTGAAAAGCGAATAGTAAAAGGAACCCGCTACCTTATCGAAGATCCTGATGGTTATGGAACAGTCGGAAGTCTGGACAATGATGCTTTGAAAAACACTGCTTCGTGGGAATAAAAATTTTATCAGATGGCTGGATTTGAAAATCATGCAGGTTTTAGTTTATCCAGTACAAAACTACAGGTTGTTGAAGTTAACTATGTCGGGGATCAGTTCCGTTTAGTTAATGTTGATGAAGCTTATTTCAACGACCCTATTGATTTTGATAATGACAAAGACACAAAAATAAGCGCTCTGCTTCAGGGCGCTTATGACGAATTACTCATAAAAAAACCTCTTAACTGTTCAACTGTTTCTTTTACACTTCCCTTCGAATTGCTTTACACAATGCAGATTCCTTATGAAAATACTTTACTGTATCGTGATCTGATTGAAGAATTTCGCTGGGAATTGTCTGTGCTTTATCCATTTGCACCTGTAAAAAATTTAGCAATACAGTTTTTTGAAATCGAAAGATGTATTTTCAACGAAACAGCTTCCGCTCTGGTCTTTGCTGTACCAAGAAGATTTATTCAATTGCTGGATAATTTTTGTAAGAAAAATAATTTACGCTTAAGGTTTGTTGATAATCTTCATCTTGCTGCAGAAAGATCTCTTTCGCTAAGCAATGCAATAGTTTATAAAGGACTAACATTAAGTATTCATTTCAACAATAAATTTCTTTCAATACTTTTTGCATTTAACGGAAAGCCATTGTACTTCAAAGTTATTCCTCTTAAAGATGCAAGTGAAATTCCGGATCATCTGATTCGTGAGACTCATCACTCATCAACATTAAAAATTGAACGAAGCCAGATTGAAGCTGCATTCATATCCGGTGATGAAATTTCCGGTTCTGTGGTTCAGACATTAAAAAAAGTATTGGGTCTCGATTTCATTCTATTTAATCCTTTCGATAAGATAAGACCATTGCCTCAACTGTATGAAAATAAATTTTATCTCGAAAAATATAATTCATTTGCACCTGCAGCAGGTATCGCTTTCAGAATAGGTTAGGTGCTGAGAATTTTATGAGAATGAGAATAATCTCCGGCTATCTTAAAGGTAGATTCTTTAATGTCCCTCAGTCAAAATTTATCAGACCAACTACAGACAGAGTAAGAGAAACTCTTTTCAATATCCTGAATAACATAATTGATTTTGATGGAATTGAGGTGCTTGACTTATACTCAGGATCTGGCTCACTTGGTTTTGAATGTATAAGTCGTGGAGCAAAATCTGTTCTGTTTGTTGAGAGAGATCTATTCATTTACAACAATTTACTTCAGAATATTAAAACGCTTGGATTGGAAAAAGAATGTTTAGTCATACGCTCTGAAGCAATTGCCTTTACCAGAAAAAAAAGTAACAAACACTTTGATTTGATTTTAGCTGATCCTCCTTTTTTTGAATACGACATTTATAAAGTTTTAGAGAATATCAAAGCAAATGATTATATGAACTCGGAATCTATTATGATAATTGAAAGATCAGTTCAGACAAGAGAAATTGATATTGAAAATTTTAAAGTTGAGCCATTCAGAATAATTGGTGATGCGTGTTTGTATAAAATTACTTTAGACTAATAATAATTTTTCTTTTAAGTAACATTTTTATTTTTACGATATCAAAAGGAGCTTTTATGAAAAAGGTGATTTATCCCGGCACATTTGATCCTGTAACCTACGGACATATTGATATCGTAAGAAGAGCCGTAGAATTATTTGACCAGGTAATTGTTACAGTTGCTATCAATCCAACAAAACAACCACTGTTCTCAACAGAAGAAAGAGTAGAGATGCTTCGGGAAAGTCTCAAAGAATTTGATCGTGTAGTCATTGATTCTTTTAACGGCTTAACAGTTGAACACGCAAAACAGGTCGGTGCAATTGGAATCATAAGAGGTTTAAGACAGATAAGCGATTTTGAATTTGAATTTCAAATGGCACTAATGAACAGAAAACTTGCCGGAGACATCACGACTATTTTTCTTATGCCTCACGAAAGATATACTTATCTTAATTCAACAGTAATAAGAAATTTGGCCTCGCTTCACGCTGATGTAAGTAATTTCGTCCCTCCAAATGTTCACGAAGCATTAAAGAAGAAATTCTCATAATCCTTATTTATATAAACATCATCCTGTTTCTCTGAAATATTACAATTTTCTACAATAATGTGACCTCTACGAGGTCAACTATTAGGAGTTAAGTAAATAAGAAAATAATTACAAAAATTATTTACTTAAACCTCGTAAAGGTTTTACTATTGTAGAAAAAAATGAAAAACAAAACCAAATCCTCGTAGAGGATTAACAAGGGATGTTCATATAAAAAAATTAATCTGCACAATAAGGAATTATAATAAATCCTCTACGAGGATTAAATCTTTGATTGGGTGATAAATATATTCTACAATAATGTGACCTCTACGAGGTCAGGGCTTGAATAAATTTAATTTTTATGTTTTAAATAAATATGCGAAATCTAAAACCTCGTGTAGATTTAATTGTGATATAATTTTAACCAACTAGAAAGGCTCGCATATGAAATTTACAAAAGACCATTAGCAGTTTTTTTCTTTCCCAATGTTCCCATAGAAGATACACCCAAAATGAGTTCCGCACATTACCCGACGCCATAATAAAAGTACTACTGCCAGAAATAATTAAGCTTTACTGCAGTGCAAAATTATATCAAATTTGATTTAGAGAAGTATTTGAAAGTGAAAATCAAAGGAATCGTGTTAAAAGTAAAA
>CALHAB010000218.1 GCA_937934185.1 uncultured Ignavibacterium sp.
TATTTCACATCCAGATAATCCAGCACTGCTTTCATTACTTCATTTCTCTTTGTTTCATCATTTATTGTTTCAAAAGGAAAACCGAACACAACTGCACCTCGACCTTCAGAGAAACCAACAGCAGCACTGAATTCATTTTCAGTGTAACGCAATAAAATTTCACTTCCGTTAACAGGTCCAATTTGTTCAGGAGATTCTACCTTATAAATTTTTTCATTAAAAGAGGTGTTAAATGATAATGGATAATTGGGTTTAAGAAATTTTCCACTTACAGAATAAACTTCTCCTCTTCTTGATGCATAACCGTTTTTTAATTTAATACGAAGGACTTCGTTTGCAAACTTAATTCCGATGCTGTCAGGATCAGAATATAAATCAGAGGCAATGTACGAACCGCTCATAAATACTTTTCCACCAAGCTGAATGTATGTTCTTATCTTTTCTTTAAGTGCATCCGGTATTGTTTGGTATTCGATACCTTTCGGAGAATTTGATTTTGGAGGCAGTGTTTTCTTTTCTTCACCGAAAATGAAATCAACGAACTGATATTTTGTTAATGATAATCTTCCGTCCCAAATGCTTTCATCACTTGCACTGCAGAATGAATATCCGTTGCTTAGCAATGCCTTTCCGTGCATGTATGAGTAATCAAAAGTATTTCCTGCAATTATTTTTGTTTCAAAATCAGAAGCACTTGCACCGTGTCCGGGATCATCATCAGTCATCCATTTTGAATTTGGATTATAATTAAATTGAACTCCAGTAAACCCATAATCATACATATAAGGAACGCCTTCATCAATTATATTAAGAAAGCCCATAAATGTTGTAGATTCAACTGAAGCGGGCGGAGCAACTCTGTCAAATCCATTTACTATTAAAATCGGCAAGGGATTTTTCTTTGATATTCCAACTGATAAAATTTCTGAAGGAAAGCTCTCACCGCCTTTGTTTAGTGCGGTTACTTTGAACGAATAAATTTTTCCGGCTTCCGGATTTTCTATAATGAACGAAGTGCTGTCAACCAATCTTCCGTTATCAAATCCTCCATCATCGATCCTTGTGTAAACAATATATTTTTCCGGAAAAGCGGTTGGCTCAAGTGGATCTTCTTTTGGCTGCCAGCTCAGCTTAACTTTATTTTCAACTAACTCCGCAGCAAAATGAGTAACCGGTAAGGGCTGAACTACATAGTCATAACCATATTGATAAGCCAAAAATTTCAGAATGCCTTTATAAATTGATCTTGAGGCATCAAACTTAAACCGTGGATCAAGATGAAATTTCATATCGAGAAAATTCTGATGCGAAAGCAGCTCAAGAAGCATTGATGGAAAGTTTGGTCGTGCTGCTTCACTATACATTGCATCCATCAATTGTCTTCGTGTCCACGCAGAGTCATAAAGTGCTCTTATATCTTCAACAATTTGCGTCTGAACAATATCAGCTAAATCACGATTTGCAAGTCTTGAAACACCATCAGGAAAAACATCAAGTGAATCCAGGCCAGGTGTGCTGTAAATCATTAATGTTCCAATGACCGTATCATTTCTTGTAATGCCTGCATCGGTATGAAATGCGAGAGATACATCAATAGGAATTCCTAATCCTTTTTCATCGCGATTTCTGTTTGGTCCGTAAGGTTTTCCGTAAAGGTAGTTTCCGTATTCTGCCCGGGATTGATAATCATCTTTATAATCATCTTTACTGTTATTTAAATTGTAAACAAGCGTATCAGGCATTCCGGCATATTGCAACCAGTATCTTGAACCTTCAATAAATTTTGCTCGCCTGCTTAATTGTCCTTCGCGTTCAATAATTCCCATTCCGCCGCCGAAACGAACAGCATCACCAGAAACAATTTTACCGGAGGAATTTGCTTTATTCGATAACATTACAAACTGATTTTTGTCTTTCCCTTTTCTGAATAAAAATTTACCAAGATGAATCCATGTTCCTCCACCAATTTTCTGATTGATTCTGAATTCAGTTTTTCCTCCGGCATGAGAAACAACATAAATTGCTTCATCATTACTGTCTTCAAAAGATTGGTAGCAGATGTAAACTGTATATTCACCTGTTTCAGGTATATCAGGCGACCATTTGATTGATGCAGTTTCAACTGTATCTGTTTCAATGTATCTGCTTGTACCGAGCAGAAAAGGATTTTCTCCTTCAGTTAAAATTTTCTTCTTGAGAGCAAAGCCGGTTTCATAGGATTTCCATTTCAATTTTTTAGTCGCAACTGTTTCAGAATATCCGGGTTGTTTATCAAGATCATTATCAATAATAACTTCATTAATCTGAGTATCTCTTTCTCTCGGAACAAAAACATTTGCGCCTGCATTTTCAAGCATTGGAATAAGGAACGGAATTGTAAAACTTAAAGGACCAATGTCTTCAACTGTCTGAAACAATCTTGCTCTCTGCCACATCCATCTTTTTTCCTGATTGTTGTAATACCATCCGTGACTATGCCAGAGTAAAACATTTTTATCGTTCAGTCCATTTGTAATCTCATATGGCTTGCTGAGATTTTTAATAACTGGATTTTTTCTCTCTCTTGGCAAGGGCAATCTTGCTCTATCAATATCTGTTTTGCTTGAACGATAGTAATTTGGAATAAGCTCATCCAGCGGATACTTGTCAACAAAGAAATCAAAACTGTAGAGAGAATATTCTTCACCAAAAAAATTCTTTACCGAATCTTTTATTGCTGATACATTATCTTCTCTTAAAGGAATAGATGCAAACTGCCTGTTGAACTTTAATATTATTTTCTTTTCTGTATCATCATAAAAGATTGAATCAAGTTTCCCTGATGAAGGTATTCCGAAATAGCTTCTGAAAGTAGGATAATATTCTTTAAACTCACTGACCTTCAGATTGAATTCTTCTTCATCAATTACTTCTTTTACAACAACACACGCATTCCAGATGGTGAATGAGATGAATAATAAAATCAAGTGGTAAAGAAATCTTTTCATAAAGATATCCCGTTAAATTCTGATTTGTAAATGAACAGATTTTTGAAAGATAAAATAATGCTTCCGGCTTTTAAACAGAAGAAGAAAATCAAAAACCGGAAGCAAGATTTAATAATTCAGTTAACGAAGCAAAATCATTTTTTTAGTTGCCGAAAATTCACCTGCTGTTAATCTGTAAAAGTAAACTCCGCTTGAAAGACTGCTGGCATTGAATTCAAGTTCATACTTCCCTTCGGGCAGCAATTGATTATCAACTAATCTTGCAACCTCAGACCCGAGTGTATCATAAATTTTCAGCGATACATAATCTGATTCAGGAATAATAAACTTTATTCTTGTAGAAGGATTAAATGGATT
>CALHAB010000219.1 GCA_937934185.1 uncultured Ignavibacterium sp.
GGTTTGTTTATGGGTTTGTTTAATCTTTCTGTAGTTCTGCCACAATTAGTTGCAAGCTTTGGAATCGGTCAGGCAATTAGTGCTGCACAGGATAAAAGTTTAATTTTTATTATCAGTGCAGTAACTCTCTCGATATCTGCAATTCTATGGATGCTGGTAAGAGAAGAAAAAGTTCACACGGATTAAATTTAGTTCATAAAAGATTTCCTGAAAGATGAAGACTATAAGTATTCTTGGATGCGGTTGGCTTGGTTTACCATTGGCTGAATCTCTTATCAAAGATGGTTATTCAGTTAAAGGTTCAACAACATCTGATTTGAAGTTATCTCTGCTTCAAAGTAAATCAATTGAAGCATATAAAATTGTGCTTAATCCTGAATTGACCGGAGAAAATTCCGAACAATTTTTCAATTCCGATGTTTTGATAATAAACATTCCTCCGATCAGAAGAGATGATATCATTGAATATCATTTTCTTCAGATTGAATCAGTCGTTAAATATTTGAACAGCTCAACCTGTAAAAAAATTATTTTCATAAGTTCGACTTCAGTTTATGGTAATAAGAATAATGAAGTTGATGAGGACAGCAAAACATTACCGGAAACATTATCAGGAGAAGCTCTGGTAATTGTTGAAAATTATCTCAGACAAAATAAAAATTTTGATACGACAATTATTCGTTTTGGAGGATTGATTGGTCCGGACAGAAATCCTGCAAAGTATGCCTTGAGCAGAAGTGTAATTGAATATTCAGATACTCCATTGAATTTAATTCATCTTGATGATTGTATTGGAATTATTAAAAGCGTTTTGGTAAAAGATGTTTGGAATGAAATAATAAACGGCGTTTGTGAATATCACCCTACAAGAAGAGATTTTTATTCAAAATCAGCTGAAAAGCTTTCACTACCAAAACCTGAATTCAAAGATGGTAAAGAACCTCATAAAATTGTTAAGTCAAAAAAAATTAATTCACTTTTAAATTATCAATTCAAATTTCCTAATCCACTGGACTCATTATGATTTATCTGATTCTTGCGATCATTTGTTCAAGCAGTCTTGCTTTAATTCTTAAACAGGGGAATGTTAAAAAATCGAATACGGCAATATTGATTAATGCGAATTATCTGACTGCATCTGTGCTCTCACTCATTTTTGTGTTCTTCAAAGGAACATTATCTATTTCACTCACTGCATTTTTGTTTGCACTGTTTCTGGGTTATCTGTTTGCCGCAACATTTTTCATTTATTCCAAAGCAGTTGGTTTAGCCGGAACTGCACTTGCTACAGTTAGTGCAAGATTATCAGTTCTGATACCGGTTTTGTTTTCAATAATTCTTTACGCTGAATCTCCAAACATCAAAATGATTTTTGGATTCTTTATGGCATTGGTTACGCTTTATCTTTTTTATCTGTCACTTAAAAATCACAATGGAAAGCCGCATTCAAGAAGTAGTTACATTATTTTGATTCTGTTGTTGGTAGGAATTGGATTAGTTGATTTCTCAATGAAAATATTTGAAAGAAATTTTCCTACAGAAGAAAAAGGCACTTTTGTATTTACAATTTTCTTTTCAGCGTTTATATATACTTTGGGATATATTCTTTATAAGAAAATTCAATTTGAATCTCATACATTCAAACTTGGTTTGATACTTGGACTTCCAAATGTCTTGGCTATTCATTTTGTTCTGGCAGCTTTAAGTGAATTACCAGCAATTGTAGTTTTTCCAATTCAGAATATCGGAGTGATAGTCTTTACAGCAGTTATGGCATATCTGATATGGAAAGAAAAGATAAATAAGTATGGAATAGCAGCACTCATTGCAGGAATTATTTCAATAATTTTATTAAGAATTTAAATGTTGGGAACGGTCTTCCGACCGTTCCGAAAGCATCAGTTAAAAATTAAGATTTTGTTTCTTTCCAAACTTGTTTGATTGATTTACTGTTGGAATTCTTCGAATCTAATTCCTTCAGATATGGACAAGAATTATTTCCTGATTTGTTTTCATTAAAATAAGGACAGTTTTCTTCTGTCTGACCTTTTGAATTATCATCAAATGATTTCCCGGAGTAAGGACAAACGGATTGTGATTGCTGCTGAAGATAAGGGCACTTTTGTTTGGATTCAGATTTTTTATCATCGGCAGAAGAAGAAAAAGCCAAACTGAAACTCAAAACAAATAAAACTGCTACGGACAAAAATAATTTTTTCATTGTAACTCCTTTTATTTTTATAAACCTGATGTCAAAACAAATAGTTCAATTATTTTATCTATTACTGAAAAATATTTTCAGCTTGTTTTTCAGTTTGTTATTAAAAACCTCTTCGTTTAGGTAAAAATTGAAAAGCTTAATTAAGAGTTTTTGTCCGTAGAGGAGTTAGCGGACATAGCACGCTCTCTGCTTACTTATATTAAATTTATATTTGGCAGTAGGACAGATCTGTTTAGGTTGATTTCTAATAAACTATTAAGATCAATCAACATCATCTACAAACATAACCATCAATCCGGCTACTATCATTGAAATTCCTCCAAGCAGTAATGCATAAATAGCTTCACCTGAAAAAATTTCTCTTACAAAAAATCCAAGAATTGCAGCTGCGGTTATTTGAGGAATTACAATAAAGAAATTAAAAATGCCCATATAAACTCCCATCTTTTCAGGCGGTAATGATCCGGCAAGAATAGCATAAGGCATTGCAAGTATGGATGCCCACGCAAGTCCAATTCCCAGTTCTGAAATTAAAAGCAGCTGCGGATTTTTAATTACATAGAACGATGCAAATGCAATTCCGCCAATTATTAAACTAATCATATGAACTGTCTTGCGATTAGTTTTCTTTGCAAGCCAAACTAAAACAAAAGCCATCACAGCTGCAAAACCATTATAAACAGACATTAAAACACCAACCCAATCAGCCCCTTCATTGTAAAGTTCTGAAGTTGGATCGGTTGATCCGTAAATATGATGAGTTACTGCAGGAGTTGTATAAATCCACATAGCAAATAATGCAAACCAGCTGAAAAACTGTACAACTGCAAGTTGTCGCATCGTCTTTGGCATTTTATACAAATCATTAAGTACAACAACAAAACCACCATCAGTTTTGCCCTTACTTGTTAACATTCCTGCAATTAATTGCAGTATTCCAAAAATTATAAAACCGACGAACAGAACATATAATCCATAATCATTTTCGTTTAGGATAAAATGAAGGATTGATGAACCAATTATTCCGATAATCAGCCAGATAGTTCCAAGTCTAAAGAATTTATTGTGTGGAATTCTTTCATCAATTCTTGAGGATGTTTCGTGATGTTTTGCAGATTTATCTTCTTCTGAAAATTTTTTTAATTCTTCAGGTGAATATTCTTTTGTGCTTATAACTGTCCATAGAACGGCAAAAAAGAATACTGCAGCGCCAATGTAAAACGAAAACTTTACTGATGCAGGAATCTCTCCCTCTGGTGCTGTGTTGGAAATACCGAACCAGTTTGTCATCACATAAGGTAATGCAGAAGCGATTATAGCTCCTGTACCAATAAAAAAACTTTGCATCGAGAACCCGATTGTTCTTTGTTCCGAGGGCAGCATATCACCAACAAATGCTCTGAATGGTTCCATTGAAATGTTTATTGATGCATCCATAATCCAGAGCATTCCGGCAGCAAACCAAAGAGCAGGTGAGTTTGGCATTATTATCAAAGCTAAAGAAGCCAGAATTGCACCGATTAAAAAATATGGTCGTCTTCTTCCAAGCCGGTTCCAGGTTTTATCACTCATATGTCCGATTATCGGCTGAACAATTAATCCTGTTACTGGTGCTGCTATCCAAAGTATCGGAATTGAATCAATGCTTGCACCAAGTGTTTCAAAAATTCTGCTGACATTTGCATTTTGTAGTGCAAATCCGAACTGAATGCCAAGGAATCCGAAACTCATATTCCAGATTTGCCAGAAGGAAAGACGAGGTTTGCTCATAAATAATCCTGAGTATTGTTAAATTAGCAACAGCGAAAAATAAGTAATGAACTTTAATTAGAGTAATTTTCTAATACGAATTAACCGTGCGAAGATTATATCCTCGGTTGCTTAGTGGTAATTTAAAACCGCCACAAAAGCACAAAGACACGAAATAACACTAAGGAAAAATGAACATCAAAGAAATTGTAAATAATATTTTATCTAATCCTTATTCTGCTTTTTTCTATACTCCTGCTATTTATAATAAAGCTGTTTCGTATTTGTTTAATAAGCCCTCAGAAATTCTGAATATCTATGGTGTCAATGATTTTGAACCAATGCTCAAAACAGCTGACAGAAATATCAAAAAAAAATTATTTGGTTATGCAGTAATTAACTATGAGCTTGGTTATTTATTTGAAAAAAGATTAAACAAATTCTTAACTGAAGAAAAACAACTTGCTCACTTGGTTTTTTTTAACAACAAAAATGTTAAGAAGATAAAATCAAACTCTATAAAATTGTCTGATGTGAAGGATTTTGAAGTATCTGATTTTCGACTTAATACTTCTAAAAGAGATTACATTAATTCAATAAAAAAAATTAAGAAGTACATTGCGGAGGGCGAAACTTATCAAATCAATTATACTGTAAAAGGTAAATTTAAATTTGAAGGAGATATTGCTTCATTTTTTTCAAACCTGGTTTTTAATCAATCAGCTAAGTACATCGCTCTTATAAATATGGTTGATGAAATAATAATTTCTATATCACCTGAACTGTTTTTTGAGACTAATCATAAAAATATCGTTACCAAGCCAATGAAAGGAACGATTGCTCGTGGAATAAATTATCAGGATGATCAAATGAAAAAGCACGAGCTTGAAAACAGTATTAAAAATCAGGCAGAAAATGTTATGATAGTTGATTTATTAAGAAATGATCTTGGACGGATTTGTGAATTCGGAACAGTTCAAACTTCCAAACTTTTTGAAGTAGAAAAATATGAGTCGTTGTATCAGATGATAAGCACAGTGAAAGGCAAGTTGAAAAAGTCACTTAAATTTTCTGAAATCATAAAAAATATTTTTCCTTGTGGATCCGTAACAGGTGCACCCAAAATCAGAACGATGGAAATAATCCGTGAATTAGAAAAAGAAGAAAGAGAAATTTATACCGGTGCAATTGGTCTGATGCTCGATAAAAATCTTGTCTTCAATGTAGCTATCAGAACAATTCAATTTGACAGCAAATTAACTAAAGGTAAAATTGGTCTTGGAAGCGGAATCGTTTGGGACAGTCATCCTGAAAGAGAATATAATGAAGTTCTTCTAAAAAGTAACTTTCTTACAAAGCCGGAACCTTACTTTGAAATATTTGAAACTGCAAGAGTTGAAAACGGCGAAGTAACATTTTTAGTTGAGCATTTGCAGAGAATGAAACAGACAGCTGAATACTTCCTTTTCAGTTATGATGAAAATAAAATTCTTAAGAAAATTAACAGCGAATTAAAAAAACTTGATCAAAAAAAAGTATATCGTCTGAAGATAAGATTAACTAAAACAGGGAAGATTGATTTGGAAATTCAGGAATTCAATCAACCAAAATCATCAGTGAAAATTATTCTCTCAAAAAATAAAATCAGCAGTTCAAACAAGTTTCAGTAC
>CALHAB010000220.1 GCA_937934185.1 uncultured Ignavibacterium sp.
GAAGATGGTATAAATGTACGGGTCGAGCCTGCATTACCGGCAGACAGGATCGACCCGTTTTGCTTTATTTTCTCTTTGAATAATTCTGATTACTTGGTCAGTATCATTTTCTTAACTTCTGTAAATGAACCAGCTGTTAACTTGTAGAAATATATTCCACTTGGTAAAGACACGCCGCGGCGTGTCTCTACTGCGTTGAATTCTAATTCATATCTTCCTGCTTCTCTAAACTCATCAACAAGAGTAACAACTTCATTTCCCAACACATCATAAACTTTTAAGGTTTGCCAACTGCTTACCGGCGACTGCCAACTGATCTTTGTACTTGGGTTGAATGGATTTGGGAAATTTTGGTTCAGTACAAACTCAGAGGGCAAATTGTAATCAACCTGAACTGAAGGATAAATTTTATAGCTCCCTTCATAATCAATCTGTTTCAGACGGTAAAGAATTGATCCTATCACCGGGCTTTCATCAATAAAAGAATAATTTTTCCTTTCCGAAGTCGTTCCCGAACCATTTACAAAACCAATCTTTTCCCAGTTAGAATTTCTATCAAGAATTTTTCTTTGAATTTCAAAACCAGCATTGTTCAATTCGCTTGAAGTTATCCAGTTCAAATGAACTTTATCATTAAACACTGAAGCGTTGAATGACGCCAATTCAACCGGTATTACAGAATAAACATAAATTGAAATATCATCGAGATACCAGCCATCTCTCGCAACCGAAGCATCAGTTTTCAGTTCAAATCTTAATTTGCTTTGTGCTGATGTCAAACCTGCCAGAATAATTTCTTCCTGAACCCAGGTATTTTGAATACCATCGTAGAGAGGTTCACCGTTTGGCTGGAAATTTCCTGTACCGGGATTTGTATACATACCTTGCAGAGGCAGCCAGCTTATACCGTTATTTGTGGAAATTTTAACCTGTCCATAATCATAATTGTTTTCAATATCGAACCTTGTGTAGAATTTTAGTTTAGGATTTGAAAATAAACTTAAGTCTATTGGATCCTTTGAAGTCATTGTTACAGTTGCATTGTTGTTGTAATTTCCTACCGGGCTGTCAGTATAGGAATTTGGAGCTGATACAAAAGTTGCTGTAGTAGTTCCCCAAACAGGAGATGGAGGCGTCGCTGTTACATTCCACAATGAGTTTATATTATTGGTGGTATCTGCAAATAATAAAGTAGGTGTACCAATAATTATTTTTATTGTATCAACTCTCATAATCGTAGAACCGGTTAATGAACTTAAAAATAAATTCACCTGCGTTTCAGGTGCGAGATTACCTACAGTAAAAGAAAAAGATTGATTAACAAACAAAGTTGTTCTTGCTGCAATGTTTCCAATATTGATAGAACCATTCGCGATTATTATTTCAGGATTATCAGAGCTGAGAAGAAGCGACACAGCTGAGGCGTTTGTTAATCCTTTGTTTTTAACTGATATAATATTTAAGTGAACATTATCACCAGGATTGAAATATTGCTGTGAAAAGGAATAATTATTAAGTGAAACATATTCACCGGCAACCCAGGCATTATAAAGATTTGGTTTGAGCATTCCTTGTGCAAGCGGAAAAATTCTGCTCTGAGGTGGCCAGAATCCATCACTCGATGAACCAATTTCAACTGTGTAACCAAATGCTTTCTGCTTTGTTGTTTGTTCGCCGTACATCCAATCACGAACTGAACCATTTGAATTGTAACCAAGAATTTGTCCGCTGTTTCCATAAGAGTATTGATTATATGCTGACATATCACTTGCAAACTCAATGTAGGCAGCAGAATCCGGAGTGAGAGCATTTATATATCCCCACGGATATAGAAAAGCATTCTGATAAGAATGCATATTGAAATGAGTTCCGTAATTATTCATAATTGCAAAATCTCTTACTGCCTGAGCTTCCGGTTCTGAGAAAGCAAAAGGTCCTCTGTATGTTTCAGAACTTGGGATTGGACTGGATCCATTATTATCATAACCCCACATATAACCAAAGTTTCTGTTCAGATCCACACCATAACTTCCGTCACCGTTGTTTCTTCTGTTCTTCCGCCACATCCCTCCGCCGTTTGGATTTGTTAATCTGTTATACTCATAGCCATCAGGATTCACACAAGGAACAAAAAACATTTCTCTGTTATTTACTAAATGTGTAACCTCTTGATTGCTTCCGTAATTCTGGAGAAGGTACCACATAAAGTAAAGAAGCGAAGCCATTGATTGCGGCTCCCGTGCGTGAATCAGTGCATCATAGCCAACCTTTGGTTCAGTCTCACTTAAATTAGGATTATCTGAAATTTTTACTGCCCAGATTGGTCTTCCCTCCTGACTTGTTCCGATCTGGAATTTTTGTGTTATGATATTCGGGTATTGATTATACATTGAATCAAGCTGAGCAACAATTTCGTTGAAAGTATAATATCCTCCCATCGAACCGAAGCCAAATCCATCTACATTAAACTTTTCTTTGCTTTCTGTGATGTAATTTAGTTTATCATTTTCGGTTAATACAGGTAAAGAATTATAATACTCATACCAATTGTCTATAAATATTTCATAAATGAATCCGGAAGTTCTTAGTTTATTAAAGTCATTATCCGATATGAATAAAGTAACTGAATTGTCTTTATCAAAATCGAAATGATCGTCGAGAATCTGTAACTTCTGAAGTTCGGATATATTATTCATTTCATTCAGATAAATTTTTACCTGTTTGTAGTTTTGTGCGAAAAGATTGATACTTAAAAAAATCGAAATTATGGTAATGAAAAATTTCATAGTTCACTCCTGTAATATGCTCTTTTAAGTTTGTGATTAAATATATTTATCGTAAAGCTGCCCCAAACGAAAGGATGATATTCAAGCTGCATCTAAAAATAAAATATTTTTATCAAAAGAAAGAGAGAAATTTTACGATTCACTATAAAACTTTAGTTCATTTTATTAAGTTTGCCGAAAAATTTTGATATTTAATGAATTTATTAGTTGTTTCAATTATTACTTTTCTGATCAATATTCCATTCGGATACTGGCGTGCTAATGTTCGTATAAAATCACTTCAGTGGATTCTTGCTATTCATATTCCTGTACCTTTTGTTGTGCTGTTAAGAATTTACTCGGATATCGGATTTGAACTTTACACTTATCCGATTGTTATTGCTGCATATTTCTTTGGGCAGTTTGCCGGAGTAAAATTTTTCAATTACAGAAAAAATCTTCAGATGTTAACTTCCTCTTGTCTTGTTATGGATTTATACAGAAATAATAAATCCGACAAAAATTGAACTAATTTCATTTCAAATAAGTTTTACATTAAAAAGGATATAATATGAAAATATTCTCATTAGTGCTGGCATTTTTATTAATGTTTTTCTCAACAACACCATCACAAAATCAAAAAGGAGCAAAAGTGAACGACAATATTCTTTCATTAAAAGTTAAAGACATTGATGGAAAAGAAGTTAATCTGTCAGAATACAAAGGCAAAGTTTTAATGATTGTTAATGTTGCAAGCTACTGCGGTTATACAAGACAATACTCCGGATTGCAGGATTTGTATCAAGCTTATAAAGATAAGGGTTTTGAAATATTAGCTTTTCCGTGCAATCAGTTTGGTAATCAGGAGCCGGGCTCTAATGAAGAGATAAAAAATTTCTGCTCGTCAAAGTATAATGTTACATTCAGGTTGTTTGATAAAATTGATGTGAACGGCAATAACAAATCGCCGCTTTATGCTTTTCTTACTGATAATCCCGTTACAGGCAAAGGTGACATTAAATGGAATTTTGAAAAGTTTATTGTTGATAAGAATGGAAAAATTGTAGCACGATTCCCAAGCTCAGTTGAACCAACAAGTGAAAAGATAGTTTCTTTAATCGAAAGTGAGTTGAAGAGAAAATAAGTTTTGTCACTCCGGGTAAGATGAAGGCAGTGTTTTGATGCGCGGCGCTGCTTTCTTGAAAACTTTTCCTGGAGTGACAGTTTTTTTACATCAATCCTAACTCTGATTTAACAAGCAACTTCTTCTCTATCAGTTTTTTATGCTCAATGTTTAGTGTAAGACTAACCTTCTTCATCAGGTGGTCTTCATAAGTGTGCATTTTCTCATCTGCAAAAACTAATCGCCACAAATTTTCTATCAACTTTTCTTTTTGTTCCTGAGTAAAATGTTCGTTTATTTCGCCGGTAAATTCATAAATACTTACACTGTTTCGCACTCTCTGCTCAGCAAGTTCCATCAGCTCTTTTGCATATTCATCATCTATATTAAAACATTGCTTCATCTGTTGAATTATAAAACTTCTTTCTTCGTCTGTAAATTTTCCATCAGCTTTTGCAAGCTCAATAAATAAAGCACAGGCAGCAACCTGAAGTTTTTTATCATCAGCTTTATCGGTTTCCTGATTGCTGTAGTTAGCTTGTTCTTCTTCTTCAAATAAAAATTTTTTTAATACACTTAACATTTTTTTATTCCAGTTCTGATAAAAGATTGGGTAAATCGAGCGGTTTTGTTATCATTAAAATATTTCCATCTTCATCTTTAGGCCAGAGTTCAAAAGGTCTGTCTGCATAAAGCTCAACGCCGTTACCATCAGGATCTTTCAGGTAAACAGATTCTGAAACTCCGTGATCAGATGCGCCTTCAATCGGATATTTTTCTTCCCATATTTTTTTAAATGCCTGAGCGAGCTCTTTTCTTGAAGGATACAAAATTGCAAAGTGATATAAGCCGGTTGTTCCTTTCGGTGGTTGAGGTGCGTTTTCACCAGCCCAGGTATTTAATGCAATGTGATGATGGTATCCGCCGGAGGAAAGAAAAACAGCCGAAGTGCCAAATCTTGCAGTAACCTGAAATCCAAGTAAGTCTCTGTAAAATGATAATGCTTTATCCAAATTGGAAACGGTGAGATGAATGTGTCCTATTTTTACTTTAGGATTTATTTCGTAAGCCATTAAACTATAATTGCCCTTTCTGATTAATCGTGATTTGAATTTCCGTTATTTAGTTTAACCGGTTTAACATTCCAGATTTTCCTTGCATATTCACTTACTGCTCTGTCACTTGAAAACTTTCCGATTCTTGCAACATTATAAATTGATTTCTTAGTCCATTCTTCCTTATTAAGAAATTCCTTCGCTACTCTGTCCTGGGTATCAATATATGACTGATAATCAGCGAAAACACAGTAGTAATCCACATTCATCAAGCCATTTATCATATCATTAAAAATTCCGGGTTCTTTCGGATTGAAATAGTTTGAAGCAATCATATCAATAACCCGTTTCAAAGAAGGATTACTGTCATAATATTTTCTTGGGTTATATCCTTTAGCTTTTAGCTCTACTACTTCTTCAGCAAGTAAACCAAAAATGAAAATATTGTCTTCACCTACTTCTTCACGGATTTCAATATTAGCACCATCCATTGTTCCGATAGTCAAAGCACCGTTTGCTGCAAACTTCATATTTCCTGTACCTGATGCTTCAAGTCCTGCAACAGAAATCTGTTCCGATAAATCAGATGCGGGAATAATTTTCTCTGCAAGTGTAACAGAATAATTTTTCAGGAAAACAACTTTAAGTTTATCACCAACATCGGGATCATTATTTACCACATCCGCAACGGAATTGATGAGCTTAATTACCATTTTAGCTGCATAGTAAGCCGGCGCAGCTTTACCACCGAAAATTACTGTGCGAGGAACCATTTTAATGTTCGGATTATCTTTGATTCGGTTGTAAAGTGTAATAACATGTAAAACATTCAAAAGCTGTCGTTTATATTCGTGAAATCTTTTCACCTGAACATCAAACATAGAATCAGGATTTACTTCAATTCCATTTTCATTTCTGATATAATCAATAAGCATCTTTCTGTTATGCATTTTAACATCGCGCCATTTTTTTCTGAAGTCAGCATCATCAACAAACTGTTCAAGCTTTCTAAGTTGAGATAAATCTTTTATCCAATCTTCACCGATTTTAGATGTGATAAGTTTTGATAGTTCAGGATTAGCTGCACGAATCCATCTTCTTGGTGTAATGCCATTTGTTACGCAAAGAAATTTTTTCGGATAAATTTTGTGAAAGTCCGGAAAGATTCTTGTTTTCAGAATATGAGTATGAAGCTCTGCAACACCATTAACAGCAAATGTTCCAACGATTGCAAGGTTTGCCATTCGAACTCTTTTATCAGGGCCTGAGGAAATTATAGCAAGTTTTTCAAGAATACTTTCGTCTGTTGAATATTTTTTCTTTACTTCTTCAAGAAATCTTCTGTTAATTTCATAAACTATCTGCAAATGTCTTGGAAGCAGTTCACCGAATATTTTTTCATTCCATTCTTCAAGTGCTTCAGGCACAACGGTGTGATTTGTATAAGCAAAAGTTCTTGTTGTGATATCCCAAGCTTTTTCCCAGCCAAGTCTCTCCTGATCAATAAGTATTCTCATCAATTCAGGAATTGCAACAACAGGATGAGTATCATTCAGTTGAATACAAACCTTCTCCGGAAAATCTTCCCAATTATCGTGATTGATTTTGAACTTGCGTATAATATCCTGTAAAGTCGCTGAAACGAAAAAGTATTGTTGTTTAAGTCTTAAAAATTTTCCTTCGACATAAGTATCATTGGGATAAAGAACTTTTGATATAGTTTCTGAATCATTTTTCTTGGCAACTGCTTCAACATAATTACCACGGTTGAAATCAGAGAATTCAAAATCCGAAACTGCTTTTGCCTGCCAGAGACGAAGATTGTTTACATTCTTTACTTTGTATCCGGGAACAGGCACATCATACGCAACAGCCAGAACATCGTCTGTATCAACCCAATCAAAATAATATGTTCCGTCGGGATAAACTTTCTTTTCTACTCTTCCGTAAAACTTTACACGATACTGAAGAGATCGTCTTAGAATATCCCATGGGTTTCCGTTCCGTAACCAGTAGTCAGCATATTCAACCTGATAACCATTTTCAATTTCCTGAGCAAAGATTCCGTATTCATATCTGATTCCATAACCAAATGCAGGCAGTTGAAGTGTTGCCATTGAATCAAGATAACAAGCGGCCAATCTTCCCAAACCGCCGTTTCCCAGACCCATATCGTGTTCGTATTCTTTTATCTCTTCAAGATTATATCCATCTTTCTTCAGAAGCTCGCGGCATTCTTCATAGTAATCAAGATTTATGAGTACATTACCGAGCAATCTTCCCATTAAATATTCAAGCGACAGATAATAAACCCGCTTTGGATCTTTGATATGATATTCTCTTTGAGTGCGAAGCCACTTTCTTACCATTCTGTCACGAATAGCAAGAGACAATGCGTAGTAAGCATCATCTTTTGTAACAGTAATACGATCTTTTACAAGAGTAAACTCAAGATGCTCAGCAAACTGATTCGAAATCGAAAAACTTTCAGGGTCTTCTTTATCGGTAAAGAATATTGAACCATTTACAACTTTGCCATTATTTTTTTTTGCCATTTAAGAATCTCTCCTCAATGTTTAATCATGAAAACAGCGGCACAAATTTAATTCCACACTTATAGAATACAAAACAATTCTTAACATCAACTTAACATTGGATATTTTATATTTATTAAGAAAAAAATTCTTCAAATAAAACACAGGTAAGAAAATGTTACACAAAATTTTTATAATGATTGTGATTTTCATCTCTCTGAATTTTTCACAAAGTGTCTCTGAAAAAGGCAATGTAATTTTTATTCATCCTGATGGAACAGGACTAGCCGATTGGAATGCGTTGAGAATTTTAAAGGTCGGACCGGACAACAATCTGAACTGGGATAAAATGAACTCAGTAGGTTTATATCAGGGTCATTTAAGAAATGGTGTAACTGCATCATCAAATGCAGGTGCAACAATTCACGCTTATGGTGTTAAAGCTGATGTTGATGATTTTGGTATGATTGATAATCAAATTCCTGTTGCCCGATCAGGAAAGAAATTAAGCATAATGAAAGAGGCAATGCAGCAAGGAATTTATACCGGACTGATTAATTCGGGATCGATTGAAGAACCCGGCACTGCAGTTTTTGTTTCGAGTAATGTTAAAAGAGGAAACTATAATGAAATTGCAAAAGATGTAATTCAATCCGGCGTTGATTTGATTTTTTGCGGCGGTGAAGATTTTCTTTTGCCTGAGGGAGTTAGAGGAAAACATTCTGAAAGCGGAAAAAGAAAAGATGATTTGAATCTTATTGAATGGGCAAAGTCGAATGGTTATAAAGTTATTTACACCAAAGAAGAACTTTTCAATACTTCTTTCGATGAGAAAAAAATTCTTGGTGTCTTTTCTGCCAGAAGTACATTTAACGACAGAACAGAGGAAGAGCTGAAAGCAAAAGGATTACCTAACTTCAATCCTACTGCACCGACTGTTGCTGAGATGACAAAGTTTGCATTAGAATTTCTATCAAGGAAAGGTCAGTTCTTTTTGGTTGTTGAAGAAGAAGGATCAGATAATTTCGGAAACAGAAACAATGCTAACGGAAAACTCGAGGCATTAAGTAATGCTGATGAAGCAATTGGATTTGCTCTTGAGTTCATTCAAAAAAATCCTAACACGATGCTCTTGACTGCATCTGACAGCGAAGCTGGTGGAATGGAAGTAATGGGCTATGAAATTGAAAATATCTCTGAAAATAATCCTTTACCTGAACGGGATGCCAACGGTTCTCCTATTGATGGAAGAGAAGGCACGGGAACACTGCCGTTTATTTCAGCACCTGACAAAAATGGCAATCGTTTTCCATTTGCAATAAGTTGG
The DNA here is from genome assembly GCA_937934185.1 of uncultured Ignavibacterium sp. Lineage (GTDB taxonomy): Bacteria > Bacteroidota > Ignavibacteria > Ignavibacteriales > Ignavibacteriaceae > Ignavibacterium. The sequence goes on from CALHAB010000220.1 coordinate 8,805, forward strand.
AGTTGTTACGGCGATGTAAGTGGCGGAGTAGTAGCAAGAGCTCACGGGCTTCATTCAGAAAAAATGAAAGGTAAAATTGATAACACAGACATTTATCGTTTTATGTACCTGGGATTGTTTGGAAAGTGGCTGGAGTAATCATCTAACCACAGCCGTTACTTCTATTTCAATCATCATTTCGGGATCAATAAGAAATTTGACCACAATCATTGATGTCGCTGGTTTTATTTTACCAAAATATTCCTGATGAACTTTTGCATATTGTTTCAACTTGCTGATATCAGCAACAAACATCTGGTTCTTACAAAATCATCTAAAGAAGCGCCTGCTTCTTTTAATACTTTTTTAGTTTTTTTAATTATTGTTTTTGTTTGAAGACAAGTATCATTTACTCCTACAACCGCATTATCGATCACAGTAGTGGTTCCTGAAATTTCAAGTATGTTTTCAATTCTACCTACAGGGGAATAGTCAACAATTTCTTCCCAAACTGCTCCGTTTGAAAAATTTATTCTTTTCATATAGTCTTTCTGAATTATTATCTAAGCAGAAATAAAAAAGGGATGACATAAATATTTATTCTTGTCATCCCTTTAACTAAAAATTAAAATTATTATTTAAGCAATGTCATCTTCTTTGTTAATGTTAAACCATTTGCTTCGAGTTTATAAAGATAAACTCCGCTGTTAAGTTTACTTGCATTAAACTCAACATCGTAAGTGCCTGCTTCTCTGAATTCATTCACCAAAACAGCTACTTCCTGTCCGAGTAAGTTATAAACTGCTAATTTAACATTGCCGGATTGCGGAATGGTAAAACTGATTGCTGTAGTTGGATTGAAAGGATTCGGATAATTCTGTGCTAATTCAAACTTAGCAGGAGATAGTATTTCAACTTCAACAACTTTTGAGTACTCGAATGTACCGTCGAAATCAACTTGTCTCAGTCTGTACTGATATTTTCCTTTATTAAGATTCTTATCGCTGAAAGTATAACTTTGTTTTTCAGAAGTTGTTCCGGCACCTGGAACGAATCCAATCTTCTTCCAATCACCGGTTGAAGCTCGTCTTTCAATATCAAAACCTGAGTTATTTATTTCAGTAGCGGTAGTCCATTTAAGTAAAACATTTGTTCCGTTTACAGAAGCATTGAATGAAGTAAGTTCAACAGGAATGATTGAGTTCCAGTCTGTTGCGATTCTGATTCCATCAACTAAACCGGTTGGAGTATTGGTTCCCTGTCTGATAGCAACAGCACCTATATTTGCTGGATCGTTAGATACTCCCGTTCCGATTGGACCTATTGTAAGAATCGGAGAACCTGGTTCAGTCAGCGGGAATGTATTATCATAAGCATATAAAACAACCTGGTCATCATCAGCGGCTGCCGGATTAAAAATGTATTTCAGAACAAAGAGATAAGTTTGGTTGAAATTGAAAACCACTGATGAATCTTCAGTTCTTGTCTCCGTTGCTTTCGAAAGGCCAACGACATATCCGCTGCCAAAACTTCTGAAGTAAACTCTTCCTCTGAAAGTTGTACCGATAGTGTAAGGTCCAAGGTGAAAGAAATAATCTGAAGTAGCTCTTGCAGAAGCTAAATTCAACATAAAGAAAGTATAAATATTCTGAGCAGTTGTAACTGAATCAGAAAGTCTTCTGTGGATATCACCATCATTGACTCCTGAAGAGCCGTTTGTAAATGAACATGCACCGCCAATTCCTGACGATGGATAACCGGTATAATTTAATCCTGCAGCGACATAAGCAGGTCCTTGTGCTCCACTGTGTCTTACCCAGTTTGATGTCAAAGCTAAAATATCCGGATTGTCAGAGCTTCCGTAGTTAAAATTTTCTTCGAGCAGAAGCTGAGCAAATGATATTGGTGTAATAAGTAAAAGAATTAGTAATAGTTTTTTCATTTTTGCCTCTTATATTTTTTATCTGGGCTAAATATAATAAAGTTTTGATTCAGAGGTAATAACATCTAATTAACTTTTTGTTAAATAAAAAACCGACCCTCTTTCGAAGGCCGGTTTGGTTTTGAAGAGAAAAAATTAATTGTTTAATGACTTAAATTTAAACCACCAATCATATCCTTCGGCTTTCTTTCTCTCTTCAATCAAAGCCATATCTTTTGGAGGTGGAATAATCACTTTGTCACCAATCAACTCGTTGTTAGGCCAGTTTTCAGGCATTGCAACATTATTTTTATCAGATATTTGAAGAGCTTTTAATGCACGAAGCACTTCATCAATTTGTCTTCCAACTTCCTGAGGATAGTAAATCATCAATCTGATTAATCCTTCAGGATCGATAAGAAATACTGCACGGACAGTATTTGTGCCTTTTCCCGGATGAATCATTCCAAGCGACTCAGCTACTTTGCCCATATCATCAGCAATAATCGGGAAAGGAATATTTACTTTAAGATTATCCTGAATCCATTCAACCCATTTGATATGTGAGAATACCTGATCGATAGATAAACCAATCAGTTCAGCATTTAATTTTTTGAACTCATCATTTCTTTTTGCAAATGCAACAAATTCAGTTGTGCAAACAGGAGTGAAATCAGCAGGATGGCTGAACAACACAATCCATTTGCCTTTGTAATCCTCGGGAATTTTTTTCATCCCGTGAGTTGTCTGAACTTCCATTGATGGCATTTTCTCGCCAAGCAATGGAATACCTTTTCTTGTCTGTTCCATTTTATTTCCCTTTCAGTTTTGTTTATTAATTTTGTTATGTAAGATTCATTAAGCAGTGAAAAGTTTCATTCGAATTTATTATTTCCGAAAAAGATATTGAAACACAGCAATAAACTTTTGACAGGAATCAAACAACAGAGGAGATTTTTATGGCAACCAAATACTGGCTTGTAAAAAGTGAACCCGAAGTTTTTTCGTGGGATGATTTGAAGAAAAGCAAAAATCAAACAACCTATTGGGACGGAGTAAGAAATTATCAGGCAAGAAATTTTTTAAGAGATGAAATGAAAAAAGGTGATCTCGTTTTATTCTATCACAGTAATGCAGAGCCGCTTGCAGTAATGGGAGTTTGTGAAGTTGTTCGTGAAGGTTATCCAGATCATACACAATTTGATCCTGATAATGATCATTATGATCCAAAAGCTGATCCGAAAAATCCAACCTGGTTTATGGTTGATATAAAGCTAAAGAAGGAGTTCAAACATCCTGTTACTTTGGATGAAATAAAATCTAATCCTAAACTAAAAAATATGAAGCTGGTTCAGAGAGGCAACAGATTATCTGTTATGCCGGTTACGAAAGAGGAGTTTGATGAGATAGTAAAAATGGGAGAGAGAAAATAAAAAATATCGGGGCTGTAGCTCCACCTTCACTACATTTCGGCAAACAGGCAGTTGGGAGAGTCCCGATATATCAAATAGGCGTCAGCTTAATTTTTTTTCCAGACCTTTTAACTTCTTAAATCATCTGACTTAAACGTATTAAAAATTTTTATCTATCCTCTACGAAGATACTTTTATTTGTTGGGTCTATTTGTTTTTCTATAATAATTAAATTCCTACGGCATTTTTGATTCTTCAGACCTCGTAGAGGTCAGATTATTGTAGAAACAAAGTCCATTTTACATTGAAAATCCTCGTAGAGGATTAACAAATTCTTCAGTATTCGTCCGAATTTGTTGTAATCTGCCCTCAATATTTTAATACCGCAAATTCTTAGGTTGACGCCAATGCAATTTATTAGGATTCGCAACGAACAGGTCGTCGGTTAGATCCAGATCAACTCCACAAGATTAAAATTGTTTTTCCATTAAGTAGTGTGGAATTGTTCCAAACAAAGTGTGCGAGGGTTTTACTACTATGTATCCGTTCTTTTCATAAAACTTAACAACACTTTCTCTTGCGTGAAGAATAATTTTCTTCGCACCTTTTTCAACAACTCTTTTTTCAAGTTCATCAAGAATTAATTTCCCGACACCTTTTCCCTGCCATTCATTTTCA
>CALHAB010000221.1 GCA_937934185.1 uncultured Ignavibacterium sp.
AATCGAAGCAAATTTTGCTTTGCCCAATACTTGTCTTGCAATCGTATAATGAAATATCAAATGAGCTAATTATTTCAGAATTATCCGTTGAATTGTCTTTCTCACAACTTATTCCAAAAATTATTACGAGTAATAAAATCAATGCGTTTTTCATAATCTTGCGTTTTTCATATCTGATGCTTTTAAGTCCGAATAGGTTGCTTGTAGGGGTAATTTTTTCACTTGCTGCCAACGTTTTCGGGCTTTGCGTTCGGGCGGGTTTCGGAGCACAAAACTGTCAAGCCACCACAAATGTTGATGCGAGGTAGAATGTTCAATTAACCACTGAACCGCCAATTTCTTAAACCCGCTGTTATGCCCAGTGCTGTTCATATCAGTCCGTGATTATGATTTTTTTTGTCGCAATTATTTTGTTGTCTTGGGTCAGCCGAATGAAATATATCCCGCTTGATAAATTGTTGCGGGATAAAGTTACTGCCTGTCCCGAAATATTTTTTATTTCTTTTACTGTCTGACCGAAAATGTTACTGACAGTCAAAGTTGCATTTGATAAATTTTGATTTGCTGTCAAAGTTGTTTGTGTAGAAAGTGGATTAGGGAATAAATTGATTTCAAAAATAGAATGAACTGCAGGTGTTGAGGATAGTAAAGTATCAATAACTTTCCCGATATAAAATTTGCTTGGAACCATAATAACAAGCGTATCTGATGGTAAGTCATAGTAGCCTGCAAACACCAAAGTGCCGTCATTTGCTGAGATTATTTTTTTTATGCCATCATTTTCCATGCCTCCCATGTGCAGTGTCCAAAGAGTATCTCCATTGCTATTGAGTTTTAAAACCCATGGGTCATCATAATCGGTGTTTATTTGGTCGCAATAGGTTTGCGTATATGCTCCAATTATGTAGTTTCCATCTGCTTGTTGAAAAATAGAATTGCCTCCGTTATATCTATTGGCTAAACCATACCGTTTAGTCCAAACAGTATCGGTATTTGCATTTAATTTTACTGCCCATAATTGAATATTTGGATGATTAGCAGCAGTGTTAATGCCACCTGTGATAATTGCACCTCCATCATTAGTAGCCGCTATGGCTGAAAAAATATTCTTTTTACCAGAGGAAAATGTTTTATCAGATAGTAAATTACCTAATGTATCTGTAACAAGAATATGTGCATTTATTTCGTAATTAAATAAAGCATTGCAATTAGCCACACAAGAGTTTCCAATAATTAAAAATTTATCATTTTGAAACGGTATAATGCCAGAAGCATCATCAATGTAACCCATATCAATGGTTTTAGTCCACAAGGTATCTAAATTGTTATTCAGGCGTATGATCCACATATCGGCACCACCGATTTGTGTGCCGAAAGATTTGGTATTACCCACTGCTATAAAACCACCGGATGACAAAGGAACTATTTTATTTATGATATCGTTCTGAGTTCCACCGAATTTTACTTCTTTTGTTTTTGTTCCATTTAAACTGTATTCTAATAACCAAGCATCCTGTTTTTGTTGATTATTAACGAAACCACCACCTGCAAAAACATAGTTATTGCCATTAGGAGCAATAGATAGCAATAAGTCGTTTGAATTATTATAGGTGCTTGCATAAAGAGTTTTTGTCCATAGAGTATCACCATTTTGATTTACCTTCATTATTTTGCCATCAAAACCCCAAGGGCTATTTATTGCCGAAATACCACATAACAAAAAATTTCCGTCCGTTGTTTCAATAATATCATAAGCAAATTGCCCTCTGTTAGGCACACCATGCATTTTTTCGTAAAGAATTATTTGACCAAATGAATGAAAAGGAAATAATAGTACCAGACAAAATAAAATTGTTCGTATTACCTCTTTTTTGATACTGTCTCTTTTGCAAAATATCAAAAGAAACATAATTGCGTCTGTCAAATTTGTTTTCATAATATTTGAATTTATTGCTTATGTTGTCATTTGTTGTTTTAGCATTGGGCATAACGTTTTGCCGCTTGCCGCAGTGGGGGATTTCGAAGCACTTCACTGTCAACCAAGCACAAACTTTGATAGGAGCACAATGCTTGATTTAACCACTGAACCGCCACTTTTGGCAAGGTGCTGTTAGCACCAGTTGTTATTGTCCTTTGTTAAATAATGCGTATCGCAAATGTGATGCAAATTTTTCAGCATCTACTTTTTGCATTGGCTTACCAGTCATTACACTTTTGTCTTGTCCAGATGTATTCATTGAAACTGTCGGATGTCCCATAATATTATAGATGCCACGAATAAACCAAAATATTCCTATGATTAATATCGCGAATATTACACCGAAAATAAGTTGAAAAATTCCTTTAATGACGTGCTGTTCGATGTCGTGCCCAACAGAAGTGATATGTTGAATAGGAACATCTTTTCTTGAACCTCCTTTTCCCCATTTCATTCCGCTGAAATAAACAACACGTTTGTTTGTTACTATCCCAAAAGAAGTGTCGGTCAATAAAGTTTCATTTGGCATTAAGTCTAATTTTTTTTCGTTCTTGCTCATTTTACTTTGTTTTAATTGTTTGTTATTTTATTTAGGTTGTGGCATTAAAGGAAATAGTCCAGTAGCAAAAGTCGCATAAGTATATGCAATGCCATTGAACTCATTAATATTTAAAGATATTTTGTCGCCCTGTTTAAATACTTTTTCGTTCTTGATTGTTTCGTAGGATAAGTTGTCTACTGTAGCACCGTCCTTTTTAAAAGCGTAAGTGATTTCGGTTTGTTGTCCACCTTTTGCTGTTGAGAATTTTAACGAAATCCATTTTAATCGGAGGTCGCCAGTTGGAGAATTTTTAATGTCTTTGTTTAAAAAAGTCCCGTGATGGTGTACAAGGCAATTCCGTATTTGATTAATTGATAAAAGTTCTTTTCTAAAAGGGAGAGGTTGATTAAGAAGAGTTTCAATTTTTTCAATGAAATCGGGGAAATGAAATTTCTCAATATCTATTTCTATTTTTTGAAATTCTTTTTCAAAGTCCTCTCGTGACCTTGTCTGTGGTGGTTCTTGGGAAAGAGTGAAAATTTTCAAATACTTGTAAGTTTCTTTGAAACTCTTTGTCAAGCCAGTGATAAAGTCTTCAAATGCTTTGGTTAATGTCCAGTTGAGTGTAATCTGCTTTTGTTCTTCAATTGTTGGGTTTGGTTTATTGTCGGTAATTTTTACTGGAAAACTGTCAGTCGGCAATGATTGGTGAATGTCAAGAACTGATTTGTCTATGGAACAATAAATATGTGTTAGGCAGTCGGTTGTTTCTTTAAGATGCAATAAAAATTTATTCGTTACTTCCGCAAGCTTAAATTTGATTTCTATTTTCTCGTTTTCCATTGTCGGTCTGTCTTTTTACAATTGCCCATAACGTTTTGGCGCTTGGCGAAGAAGCGGATTTCGAAGCACAAAACTGTCAATACACCACAAAAATTGATGCGAGGTAGAATGTTCAATTAACCACGTCACCCGCCATTGAGCCAAACGCCTGTTAGGTGCTGCCCTTCTTTTGTCGTTGTAATTGCTTTTTATTATGTCCATACCTTTTTACTCTATTACTTTTTTAATTCGAGTTTGTTCTTTTTTCCCGTCTGTCGCTGGTTTAATTTCAAATAAAACTTTTGTCCCAACTGCAATTTTTGAAAAAGATTGAAAATTTGGATTTACAGAAAAATAAAATTCTTTTCCGTTTCTTTTTATAAAACCCACTTTTCCACGCTCGTTGTCGTGTAAAATTCTTACAATTTCACCTTCAAGGTTTTGGTCTGATGTTCTTGGTCTGTCATATGATTTAGTCTGCGGTGCTTTGAAACTGTCCCAATATTTTTGAAGTTCATTTTTCAGTTTTTTAAAATCAGTTTGGGGAATTTCTGAAAATGTAAACGTTTTTAATTCATCAAGTAGTTTTTGTGGCAATTTCCATTCTTCCGCTTGTCTGATAAGTTTTGATAGCGAAAAATGCTGAAATGACAATTCCAATTTGTCTTGCTGTCTTAGAATTTTTCCAAGCAAATACAATAAATCAACTTTAAATTCTAATGATCCAGAATTGTTTATTGCATCAATCGCTTGTTTTAATGCAAATTCAATATTCCCTTTTTCAAAATATAATTCGGCTAATTCTTTTTGAATAAACCATTCATGTTTCTTTTTGAGTATAGTTTGAAGTTCTTGAATTGCATCTTCTGTATTGCCAAGATTTCTTTTTGATAACGCAACTCGTCTTGAAAACCAAACATCATTGGAGTAATGGAAGTTTTCTATTTTTTCAAGTGCTTCTTTTGATAAATCAAAACATTCTTGCCATTTGCCTAATTTCGAAAGTGCTTTTGTTTTGTAGGCATACCAATTTTCAAAGTCGGATGCCAATTCCATATCTTTTAGTTTTCCTTTTCGCTCAACTTTGATTGTGGAACATTCTTTAGAGAGTTTATTTCTGTCAATTTTGTTGCAAAATTCATTTACCAGTTTCCAATTTGGTGCAGGTTTTTTCTTTTCGGATTTTAAGACAATCGTAAAAAGATTTGAAGAAAGTGTTTTTGTAAAATCGCTATTGAATGAATTTAGAATTGGAATTAAGGTTTCAATTTTTTCAAGTAACTCGCTTTTATTAAAGTCAAAATTTTCTACTTCGGTTTCTTCATCTTCAATGTCAAAATAATCGTCTTCGGTTGTTGAATGTCTGTTACTTTCATTTTCGGCTTTATACTTTTCCCAAAGCAACCAACCATAGGCACATAAAACACGTTCTTTTTGTTGTTCGTTTATTTCAATTTCGTAAAAATTCAAAAATTTGAAACCTGCATCTAAATTATTTGAATATCGCAAACAAGAAATCATATCAGAAACGATGTATTCATTATTTCTGATTTGTTCTTTTGTAAAATTGCCTCTGTTTTCTTTGAAATAGGAAAGAGCTTCGGAAAATTTTTTTTCCTTTTTAAATTTTGCAATTTGCTGACTAAATTCAAATAGAGTTGGCATAACTAATTTTAGTATGATTGAATATATTTTGAATTTCATTCCAAAAATCAATGTTAGTGCAAGATTTTGCAATCATTGATGTGAAAAATCCGTCCCCGTCATAATACAAATCCGCAACAAGAGTTTCCGTTCCGTTGTTAAATTGAATTGTGTCCTTGAAAGGAACTTGTATAATGTAACCAAATCCTATCTTATTTGATTTTAGTTGTTGGTTTAACTTCTCGTAAATAGTTTTTCGCCAATTAGTATGAATAAAAGAAAAGTCAGAAATTTGATTTTCCGATTTCAAAAGATTTAGAAGTTTTTCACCAAATTCTTTTGGAGTAGATTTCATCAACGTAGGCATTTTAAATTGCCCTTTAATGTTATAATAAATTGAAATGGTTGCCAATTCGCCTGAACCACCTTTTATTTCGTAAATTTCTTGATAATTTAAGTGGTTTATTTGATTTATTGATAGATTGTTTTGAATAATTTTATTTTCAATAAATTGAAACAACTGCAATAAGGAGGATTTATTTTCGATGTTGGAAAAATTGAATTTTTCAGATGCTATTTTATTAAAGTTAGAAAGGTCGGCTGTTGTCTCTGCAACGTAAAACAATTCTTTTCCTTTTTCTATTTTCGGAACGGCTGGATTTATGGTCAATTTGAAAAACGGACTAATTGGCTCGTAGTTTATCAAAGAAACTTTCTGAGTTGCTCTTATTAAACCTGTATAAATCCATTTGAAATAGTTTTCATTTGTTTTTCCGCCACCTGTTTCAACATTAAAATAAATTTCATTCCACTTGTAAGACATTGATTTGTGAACTGTCAAAGCCCAACCAAAGCGAAGTAGTGCAGCATTTTTGAATTTGTAATAATCTGACGAAGGAATATTTCGCAAGTGTTTTTGAAGTGCTATCCTCAATTTCGTTATTCCTGTCTTTTTTTTACCTTCTTTTTTGGCTGTTTCATATTTGTCTATTAAACTTTTTATTTCATCATCTGTTTTGTATTTACCACTTTTGAAATTTGGTATTTCTTTTTCAGCAAGTTGATTCAGTAGAATTTGGAATGAAATTATTTCTTCTTTAGAGAGTTCGCCTTTATCACTTAAACGGAAATTCTCAAAACTTAAAACTTTCGCTTGGTGATTAGTTCCATTTAAGTGTAATTTTATTTCTCTGAAATTCAAAATTACATCATCTTCTTTGCCTTTTAATTTGATTCTTTCAGAAATAATGTTTCGAGAAACTTCTAAAACGGTTGCAAATTGTCCGTTATATATTTTTGTTGGTTCAGCAAAAGGGTTGTGTTCATCTTCAACTCTAATGTTGCTTCCGAAAATTATTAAGTCGCCTTTCGTTAATTCGCTCCCATTTTTTAGTATGGAATTTTTTATCCAATAATTGACTTTTTGAGCGTCAGAATTTGAGTGGCAAAGGATATGAGAATTGGAATTTGTATTTAATGATTTTTCAATTTCTTCTTTCAAATCTTCTTTTGATAATGTTCTGAGGTTTTCGGAAAAGTTAAAAGTAAGATTGTTAAATGATTGCTGACGAATGCCATTAACAGCCTTGAGCGCTTCTCCAACTATAATTGATTTATTTTCTTTGTCAATCAACTGAAATACCTTGCTTTTTAATCCGTATTTGTTATTCAAATAATCAGGATTTAACGATGATTCTTCTTTTTTACCTAATGAAAGTTGGAAACTGTCGCCAATGAATATTATTTTTCGCTTACTATTTTTTAAGTCTGCAAACTCCAAAAAATCTTTAAGTAATTTACCTGAACCAAATCTTAAATCAACAGATTGATGATAATTGTCCGAAATCAAGTGTGATTCATCAACAATAAAGATAGCATCTTCAGTGTCATCAGATTTTAGAAGTGGAACAATTTCTAAGTTCAAAGAATTATCTTGAGTTTCATCTTCACTATTTTCATTCTCAGTAATAATCGTTGAATTACCACCATAGATGTAGGAATAGATGCTTTCAAATTCTAGGTTTGAACTTTTTAAAAGGTTATTTGAAACTCTGCTTGACGAAGCAAAAAGTTTTACTTCCTTTATTTGATTATTAAAAGCAATGTCTTGAATGAATGGAATTAAATGTGTTTTCCCGCTTAATGAAGTTCCTTGAAGTATGAAAATCTTTTCTTCTTCTGATTTAATAAAGTTGTCAATTTCATTAAGTGCTGATTTTTGGTCTGGATATAGATTTTCAAAATCTAATTCAGTGTGATAAGAAGTAAAATCGTTTATTTGGTTGTATTTTTCAGAAGTGTCAAAAATGTCTGCCCGGAAAACTTCTTTGAATAGGTCAAATGATTCTTTTGTGAGCGTAACATCTTTGTCTGAAATGTCAATGATATCTTTTATTTTTTCAAGGTAGTTGCTTTGATCAAAAATGAAAAAGTTCAACTCTTCTTTTGTCGGGATTTTACCAACCAATTCTATAGGTTTCTGAAAACAAACTGCTCTAATGGTGTGGAAGACATTAAACGAACTGTCGTAAAGTGGTAGTCTAGGTTGAATATGCTTTTCTACTACTTTAATAAAGCGTTCTTTTTGTGTTTTCAGTTGAATGAACGGATTTATAGAACTTCCGCCTTTTATTGGTTCTCCTTTTTCGTTTGTCCAAATACCAAAGTCAAATTCAGATTTGGCGTTTTTAGGTAATATAACTTTGCCACCGAAATTTTTGAAGTCAATTATTAAAACCGCTTTGCGTGTTACAAGTAAAGCGTCAATTTGTAGTCTGGAATCAAACTCACATTCAGAGTTAGCAACTAATAAGCCGTCAAGCGAATATTTGTCAAACATCTTCTTCAAATTGTACGCAAACTCTCTGAAAAAAAAGTTTTCATAGTTCTTTATCGCTGTTCCTTTTCTTATTTCAAGCATTTCTGTCGTCTGTGTTATTTTGGTTAGTGTGTCGCGTCTTTAGGGTTGCAGCTAACGCCCCGCGGCTTGCTGCAGTTCCTATTATCTGTAATCTCTCTTCATGGCAAAACCGAACTGTAAATTTAGTATATATTTACGAAACTTCAAAAATTTTTTTCACATTTTTTTAAACTTTTACTGAAATTGCAGCAAGCCGCTGTTAGCTGTCTGGTTTAGTGTTTTTATTAGAGCATTATGTTCTCAACAAGTCAGGGTATGTTAAAGGAATTGTTTTACTTTCAAGTTGTCAGGTTGTTTTTCTTGGAGTAAATTTGTTATGTTCCGTCGAAAAGTTTGTAATCCGTTTTATATGTCTCTAATTTTTTTGATGTTTT
>CALHAB010000222.1 GCA_937934185.1 uncultured Ignavibacterium sp.
AACGAGCTGCTTTTAATTAAGCAGCTAAGGCGTAGTTATATTCGCCAGTTATTTTTTATTCCCAATTCTTTTACGTGTACTTGGGGAACACGGTACGCAGTTCTAAGTCCCTTCAATCCCGTCGAAACCAATTTCACCCCCGAAAAAAGTCAAGGATGAGGATTCCAGATGGTGTCAGGATAATTGGAGACTTTATTTTCATAACGAGAAAGAACAAACAATAGATCAGAAATTCTGTTCAGAAATATAATGATATTTTGATTTACCATTTCAGAATTTTTTAGCGCTACAATTTCCCTTTCAGCTCTTCTGCAGATTGTTCTGCAAACATGAAGCATCGCTGAACTTTTAGACCCGCCGGGAAGAATGAAGTTCCGTAATTCATCCAACTTTTCCGTAAAATTATCGATATCTGATTCTGCTTTTTTTATAAAATCTTCATTAGTGCGGGAAATATTTAGCTTTTTATTTTTTTCAGTTTCAGGTGTTGCCAAATCAGAGCCGACAACAAATAATTTATTCTGCAAGTCAATAAGAACATTCCTTACTTCATCGCTTTTTGTTTCTGTAAGAGCCAAACCAATAAATGCATTTAATTCATCAACTGTGCCGTAAGCATTTATTCTTTGATTATTTTTTTGAACTCTTTCTCCGCCAAAAAGACTTGTCTCTCCCTTATCACCGGTTTTAGTATAAATTTTCATTATTATTTCTTAAATGGTAAACTTGTTACTTTCGCTTCAGTTTTTGAATTTCCACTGACAACAAAAAGAGCGGATTGTTCGTTCAAATAACTTTTCCTTACGACTGCTAATGCAATTGGCTTTTTTAATTTAACTGAATTAACGAATGAAGTGATTATACCTGCATTTTGATTTTCTGAATCAATAAGTTCAGTTTCATTATTCAATTCAACAGGTGAATCAAGTGTTAATCCTGTCAGTTTCTTTTGAACTTTATCATAAGTTTCCAAACGAGCAAGCACTTCCTGACCGATATAGCATCCTTTTTTAGTATCAATTAGATGCGAGAGATTTAATTCGTGTGGATTAAATAGATCACATATTTCATTCGGCGCAGCAGGAATTCCCTGCTCAATTCTGAAACTGTTATAAGCTTCATCACCGATAAGATTGAAATCAAATGGTCCGGTATTAGCAATAACATAATTTAATAATCTAATAGTATGCGGAGTATCGGTTAAAGCCCAGTATTTTTTGAATCCTCTTTCATCCTTCATTTTTGCAAGGAAGAAAAGTATCCCTTCAACATTCATGACCTTAAATGAATCAACGGGAATTTCAGAAACAGATGAACCACAAACCCAGGTCATAAATGAATCTGCCTGAGGACCGGAAAATTCTAATATATTAAAACGATGATTTGCATCGCTCTGTTTAACATCATCACTAATAACATAGCGGTTTATCCAGCTCATTACTTTTACTTTGTTGGATAAATTACCAACAAGAATTAAGTGAGATTCAAAATTCAGGACAGTAACGACATCTATAATTCTACCCTTTTCCGTTGTGAAAATTGTTTGCCTGATTTGTTCCTTTGCAAATTCTTTTAAACTGTTTGTCGTTATTCGGTGAAGGAAATCAGCACTATCAACGCCCCTTAATTCAATAATTGATGCGTTGTGCAAATGTCGAAGTCCAACACCATTGTAAAGACTGAAAATTTCATCCTCAGGTTTTGAAAAACTTTTTATTACTGCAGCGCCGTTATTTCGATCAACATTGTAACCTTTGGATTCAAAATATGTAAGTAATTCATTATTTATCATAGTATTATCAAACATTAGTGCTCCGTTTTATTATACAAATCATTTCAGTAGTTTGTGATTAGTTTGTGATTTGCTGTGAAAAAAATTGCAGGACAAAGATAAAAAAAATTTTAATAACGACGAGTATTTTTTTTGCCTTCTGTACTGTAGTATAAGCTGTCTTTAGGATTATAGACAAATCCAACCGAATCTTTATGAATCACACGATCAGGGAAACTGTAGAAAATATGTTCATAATAATCAGGAAATTTGTCATTGTTTATATCCGCCAAAGTCCTTCGGAAATCTATTCCGTTATAAGTCATAACCAGGTGCGGTTGATTTCTGATTCCATCAATTAGAAAATAATTGTAGTTAATATTACCAACTCCCTGCCCGTAATGAAAATTAACTTCTACATAAGTTAATCCTTTTGGCGACCAATTCCTTAAACTAAATTTATTAAATCCACCGTGTGAAGGAACCGGTGCTTCCCAAACTGTGAACAATTGTTCTGCTTTGCATTCGAAAAGCACAAGATAAATGAACGGTGTACCAAGTTTGGTGCTATCAAGATCAATAAAGCTTTGATCATAACCAATAATGTTTGAAGGTTCAATAAATCTTTCACCCGGTCTTGAACGAGCAATTATTGCAAAGATGTATTTGTTACCATCATTACTGTCATAATAAATCAGTGCAGGTTTTGGAATGTCATAAATTGATGACTTATCGAAACGGAGCAGATAAGTTCCAGCCGGAAAATTTTTCAGAATGAATTCAATTACACTGATAGTATCACAGGGAAATCTGTTTACACTTTCACTCTTCATCTTTTCAAGATTATAAAACTGAATGGCTGCATCTTTTTCAGAGCTTAACTCAACTCTTTCTTTGTAGTTGACAGAAATGTCCTCTTTTTTTTCATCTTTGCAGGCAGAAAATAAAATGGAAAAAAGAGAAATTATGATTAAAATTCTGATCATAGATTTAAAGATTAAAAGTGCCCTGCTTAAATTTTTTGCAGGACACTTCTGATAAAATTATACTGCTGAAAATTCATCAAGAAAATAAGCTGAGCTTTTTATTCCAAGCTTAAAATGATTAAGATTAAAATGCTCATTTGGTGAATGAAGATTTTCGCTGTCCAATCCTAATCCCATCAGCACAGGACAAGCTTTCAAGCGATTTGCAAAATCAACAACGATAGGAATAGAACCTCCCTCACGCATATAGATAGTTTTCTTTCCGAATGCTCTTGACATTGCCCGCGCTGCTGCTTTGGTAGCTTGATGATTCAGTGGTGCAAGAACAGGATAACCACCGTGAAGTGATGTAACTTTCACATTGACATAGTCAGGAGCAATTTGTTTAATATACTTCGTAAAAAGTTTTGCAATTTTATTCGGATCCTGATTCGGCACAAGCCGCATAGAAATTTTAGCAGTTGCTTTTGACGGGATTACAGTTTTAGCGCCTTGCCCGGTAAAACCTCCTACAATTCCGTTACAGTCCAATGTTGGACGAGCCCATATTCTTTCGAGTACTGAGTAACCTTTTTCACCAACAGATTTTTTTATCCCTATACTCTTTGCAAACTCCTTCTCAGAGAATTTCAATGCTTTGAAATTTTGTCTTTCCTCTTTTGTAAGTTTAAGAACATCTTTATAGAATCCGGTTATGGTGATTCTTCCATCTTTGTCTTTCAATTTGGCAATCATTTCAGCGAGAATATTAATTGGATTAGGAACAGCTCCACCATAGGTTCCGGAGTGAAGATCACGATTTGGTCCGACAACTTCAACTTCCATATATGCAAGTCCTCGCAAACCATAAGTTATCGTTGGAACGCCAACATCATACAATGATGTATCTGAAATTAAAACTGCATCAGCTTTCAGAAGATCAACATTATTTTTAAGAAATGCTGTCAGGTGCGTACTGCCAATTTCTTCTTCTCCTTCAATAATAAATTTGACATTAAGCGGAAGACTTCCGAGTGTTTTAAAGTAAGCTTCAACACTCTTTATATGAACATACATCTGTCCTTTATCGTCTGTTGCACCGCGGGCATAAATGTTATCGCCCTTTATTGTTGGTTCAAACGGTGGTGTTTCCCACAACTCAATCGGATCTACTGGCTGAACATCGTAATGTCCGTAAATTAAAACTGTGGGCTTTCCCGGTGCTCCTAACCATTCAGCATAAACAAGCGGATGACCTTCTGTCTGAAAGATCTCAACCTTATTCATTCCTGCATCTTTAAGTTTAGCAGCTACAAACTCTGCAGCTGTTTGCATATCTCTACTATGTTCAGGAAGTGTACTTATGGAAGGAATTCTCAGGAATTCTTTTAATTCATCAAGGTATCTTTCATAGTTGGAATCAATAAAATCAATAACTTCTTTCATTTAAGCTCCTTTCAGAAAATTCTATAAGAAAAATGCTGTTTTTTTGTATGACTAAAATAAACTATTCAACCTTATTAAATCTATGCAATTCAGTTTCTTGTTAAGTTTTTTTTGCTTGGTTATATTGGTTTTATGATTTTGTACAGATATATACTTCGCAATCACTTCATCCCTTTTATCTTTTCACTAATCACTTTGATTTTCATCTTTCTTCTGCAGTTTCTGATGAAGTTTGCTGATAGAATGGTTGGTAAAGGTTTGGATGGATGGATTATCACAAAACTGATAGTCTTCAACTTAAGCTGGATGGTTGTGCTTGTTGTTCCAATGGCAACTCTTGTTGCAACTTTAATGGCTTTCGGAAATATGAGTCAGAATAATGAAGTTACGATTATGAAATCTTCTGGTGTAAGTTTGTATAAAATGATGCTTGCACCAATTGTTGCTTCTCTGGTTCTATCATTTCTTTTGTATCTGTTCAACAATGAAGTTCTACCTGATGCAAATCACGAAGCTAAAAATCTGATGAGCGATATTTCACGAACAAAACCAACTCTTTCGCTTGAACCGGGTTTCTTTTCTCAGGAAGTTCCCAACTATGCAATTCTTGCAAGAAGAATTGATCAGCAGACAAATGTACTTTATGATCTCACTATTTATGATTACTCAAATGCTTTGCAGGTTAATGTTGTAACTGCAAAAAAAGGGAGAATATTTTTCTCAGCCAATCAGACAAAACTTATAATGGCTTTGGAAGATGGTGAAATTCACGAATCGAATGTTGAGAATACAACTATGTATCGTAAACTAAGATTCGAAAAGCATAAAATTGCTATGAATGCCGATTTGTTTTCATTTCAGCAGTCAGGTCCAACCTCACGAGGAGAGCGTGAGTTAAGTGTTGAAGATATGAAGTACATAACAGACAGTCTTTACAAGATTCAGGAATCAAATTATAAATCACTGAACAACGAAGTTGAAAAGTATCTGTTGTTTAAAAATAAATTTCCATTCAAATCTTCACCGATACAGCTGCAAAGTAAAGATGTAGAGAAAATTAAAAATCTGGACAGAGTTAAAACCGCGATGAATATAGTTCTTTCGGCTTCCCGTAGAATTGAATGGACACAAAGAGAAATTGAAAAATATGAAGTTGAGATTTATAAAAAATATGCAATCCCTGCAGCTTGTTTTGTTTTCATACTGATTGGTGCGCCGCTCGGAATTATGGTACGCAAAGGCGGCTTCGGTGTTGCAGCAAGTATCAGTTTATTTTTCTTTCTGCTTTACTGGGCATTTTTAATCGGCGGAGAAAAACTTTCGGAGCGGGGAATTATTTCTCCCTTTATGGGAATGTGGTCAGCTAATATTCTTTTGTTTATAGCCGGAGTGATATTGACCATTCAAACAAATCTTGAGACCAGGACTATTTCATTTGAGCTGTTCAAAAAATTTATTCCGAAATCTTTCCAGCAGAAATCCGAAGACGATGAAAATCAAAATCCTTGACAGATATTTAATCAAACAATTTCTGCAGACGATTGTATTCGGATTGTTTGCCTTCACACTTATTTTTGTTGTGATTGACGCAATGGAAAATCTTGATGACTTTATTGATCAAAGTGTTCCGACATTAAAAATTCTACATTACTACTTTGTGTTTTCGCCAGAGATAATAAGATTGATGACACCTGTTGCAGTTCTGTTTGCAGCATTATTTACAGCAGGTAAGGCGGCAAATCTCAGTGAGCTTACTGCGATTAAAGCAAGCGGTGTAAGTCTGTTCCGTTTTATGCTGCCTTTTATTGTCACCACTTTTTTCATTTCTTTGTTTTCAATTTACTTTGGTGGTTATCTTGTTCCGTTGGCAAACAAAACAAAGATTAATATTGAACAGGTTTACCTGAAAAAGAATTTATCCTTTGCAGAGAGTAATATCTATTTTCAGGACAGTAAGACAAGAATCATAAGTATTTCATACTTTGACAATGAGAGAAATCGTGCTAACAGAGTGAGTATTCAGGATTTTTCCACTGAAGATTTAACAAGAATGGTTCGAAGAATTGACGCTGTCTTTCTTCAGTATGATTCAACAAAAAAAATATGGATTGCGGATAATGGAGTAGAAAGAATTTTTTATCCTGATAAACAGGAAGCAAAATATTTTACTCAGCTTGAAATTAACAATCTGAATTTTCTGCCTGATGATTTAACGACAAAGCAAAGAAAAACTTCGGAGATGAATCTCGCAGAATTGAGGGAGCTTATCAATTCGCAATTAAGAGCAGGAAATGATCCCACATCTACCTTGATAGAATATCATTCGAGATTTGCGTTTGCGGCAACAAACCTGATTGTAGTTCTGTTTGGTTTACCAATTTCTGCGAACAAACGTAAAGGTGGATTAGCTGCACAGGTTGGATTAAATATTCTTGTAACTTTTCTCTATTTGGTTTTTATGAAAATCAGTCAGGCATTTGGTAAGAATGGATCACTTGATCCTGTGCTTACAGCATGGTTTGCTAATTTTATTTTCCTTGCAGCAGCAGTTTATAATTTATTCAGATCGAGGTTGTGAGAAGAATTGAACCTTGTAGAGACATGCCGCGGCGTGTCTCTACAAATTTAAAAGAGCCCTATATCTTCTGGCTTCTTTGTATTCATTAAATAGGGTTACAAATTCATTGCCGAGTATGTCATAAATCTTCAGTGTGAAAAGGTTCCTCACTGCGTTCGGAGGGACATCAAAGAATTTTTTAACGG
>CALHAB010000223.1 GCA_937934185.1 uncultured Ignavibacterium sp.
AAACAATGACAACTATATTTGAAAAAATTGTACCTGTTACTTTAGAAGAGGAAATGAAATCCTCTTACATTGATTATGCAATGAGTGTTATCGTTGCCCGTGCTTTACCTGATGTTCGCGACGGACTGAAACCTGTTCATCGCCGTGTTTTATTCGGAATGCACGAGCTTGGACTTGCATACAACAGACCTTATAAAAAATCTGCAAGAATTGTCGGTGAAGTTCTTGGTAAGTATCATCCTCACGGGGACAGCGCAGTTTATGATACAATGGTAAGAATGGTTCAGGATTTTTCTCTTCGTTATCCTTTGGTTGACGGACAAGGTAACTTTGGCTCTATTGATGGTGATTCACCAGCCGCAATGAGATACACTGAAGCCAGACTTGCGAGAATATCTGAAGAGATGCTTCGCGATCTTGATAAAAACACGGTTGACTTCGGACCAAACTTCGATGATTCTCTTCAGGAACCACTTGTACTTCCTTCCTACTTGCCAAATCTGCTTGTAAATGGATCAAGTGGAATTGCTGTGGGAATGGCTACTAACATTCCTCCGCACAATCTTAATGAAGTTATTGACGGACTTGTTGCACTGATAGAAAATCCGAAACTCACTTCTACAGATTTGATGAAGTATGTTAAAGCACCTGACTTTCCAACCGGCGGAATAATTTATGGATATGAAGGTGTTAAAGAAGCTTATACAACCGGAAGAGGAAGAATTCTTCTTCGTGCAAAAGCAAATGTTGAAACTCTGAAGAATGACAGAGAAAATATTATCATTACCGAAATTCCATATCAGGTTAATAAATCAAATCTTATTGAAAAGATAGCTGAGCTCGTAAGAGAAGGAAAAATTAATGATATATCAAACATCAGAGATGAATCAGACAGAGATGGATTAAGAATCGTAATTGAATTGAAACGCGATGCTCAGCCAACTGTTGTTTTGAATCAGCTTTACAAGCACACACAAATGCAGGTTACTTTCGGTGTGATAATGCTGGCTCTGGTACACGGCGTTCCAAAAGTTCTTACACTTCAGGAAATGATGCAGCACTTCCTCGATCACAGAATGGAAGTGCTGATAAGAAGAACAAAGTTTGAACTTGATGCTGCAGAAAAACGCGCACACATTCTTGAAGGATACATAATCGCTCTTGATAATATTGATGAAGTAATTGAGACGATTAAAAAATCTAAAGATGTTGAGACTGCAAAAAACAATCTGATGAAACGCTTTAAGCTTAGCGAGATTCAGGCAAAAGCAATTCTTGATATGCGTCTGCAACGACTCACCGGTCTTGAAAGAAAGAAAATAGAAGATGAATACAAAGAAACAATAAAGCTTATTGAAAAACTTCGTGGAATTCTTGACAGCGAAAAGAAAAGAAAACAAATTATAAAAGAAGAGCTTATTGCATTAAAGGAAAGATACGGCGATGAAAGAAGAACTGATATTATAAAAGATTACAAAGAATTTTCTCTTGAAGATATTATTGCCGAAGAAGATGTTGTTGTTACAATATCACATCAGGGATTTATTAAACGCTTCCCTGTAAGCGGTTACAGAAAACAGGCAAGAGGCGGAAAAGGTGTTACTGGTGTCGGAACAAAAGAAGATGATTTTATTGAACATATGTTTGTTGCCTCAACTCATCAGTATATTCTTTTCTTTACCGACAAAGGAAGGTGCTATTGGTTAAAGGTTCACGAAATTCCTGAAGGTGGAAGAACAGCACGGGGAAGGTCAGTTGTAAATCTTCTAGAAAAAGATAAAGAGGAAAACATAACTGCCTTTGTTGCAGTTAAAGAATTCCGTGATGACCAATATCTGATGATGGTTACCGAGCAAGGCACAGTAAAGAAAACAGTACTATCAGCTTACGGCAATGTTCGTAAAGGCGGAATAAATGCAATCAATCTTGTGCCTGGCGATAAACTTATTGAAGTTAAAATGACAGATGGAAATAATGACATAGTTATCGGAACAAGAAACGGCTTTGCAATCCGTTTCCACGAAAAAGATGTTCGTGATATGGGAAGAACCGCAACAGGTGTCCGGGGAATCAGATTAGCGAAAGGCGATAAGGTTGTCGGACTTCTGGTTATCCGTCATCCTCAGACAAGTGTTCTTGTTGTTACAGAAAAAGGATTTGGTAAAAGATCAGATATAAATGATTACCGAATTACCAAACGAGGCGGCAAAGGTGTGATTACAGTAAAGACAACAGACAAAGTCGGAAAGATGATAGCAATGATGGAAGTTGTTGATAAAGATGAATTGGTTATAATCTCGACACAGGGAATGGTAATAAGACAAAGCGTTAAAGATATTCGTGTGATGGGAAGAAATACTCAGGGCGTAAGAGTTATCAGGTTAAATGAAGGAGACACAATTGCAGACATCGCCAGAGTAATTCCCGAAGACGAGGGTGTAAATGGTAATGGAAACGGTAATGGTAAAAGCAGCGACGCTGAATTAATTTGATAATAAAGTAAAACTAAAAGAAGGCGAGTAACAAACTCGCCTTTTTTTTGACAAAAATTTCCGTGGCTATCCATAGCACTCAATTTGAATTAAGCCAGCGCTTCAAATAAACAATCAGCTCATAATTTTCAGAGAAAGTTTTTCATAATTTATTTACAGTTTCTCTCCAGACATCGCGGCTTGAAATTAAACCGGTAATAAAATTCAATGGCTTGATTGTTCTCGGCTTTTCAACTTTAAAGCCGTATTAAACAAAAGCATTCTGATTACATAGTGTAATCAAAATTAAAAATGCAAGATGCATTTTAATATTTGCTGCTAAAGTTGAATTTAATTTCATATCGTTTCTCCTCATTTATCGTTAAAAATATTTGTTTGATACATTAGTAACAGAAATGAGGATTTTATAACACTGAAAAAAAATTTTTTAGAAGTTTTACAATTAATTGCAGTAAATATCTAAATAAACAGAGCAAAATTTTAAGGCGAATTAGGTGGCAAATGAAGAGTTTTTTAGAAAATATCGGATATTACACTGGATTAAATATACTATTGTGTTGGAGCTCTGCTTAATCTGGATTCCTGTTTTAGTAATTCCTTTATAACTTTTCTTACCATGAACTCAAGAGCTTTTCCTCTGTAAGCAAAATCATTAAATGTTCCAATAATATATGAGTCAGTTATAGGATGATAAAACATAAATGCACCTGTTACGCCGACGCATCCCCAGCAGTAATATTTTTTTGGAACAAGTATGGGAATGTTTTTTAATTTCCATATTGAATATCCATATCTGAATCCAATCGTTGGAAATCCCATACTAATATCATCTTCTATCATTCTGTTAAGAGTTTCCAATTTAATAATTTTCTGAGTAAGCAACGATTTCATAAATAATAAGTAATCCTCGAGAGGTGCAATAACGCTCCCTCCGGCATAATCTAATAGGTGAACACCCTCAATAGAAGTTACATCAATACCTTTGATGTATAATTTTGCAGCGGGATATTTAGATTCAATGTTAGCTTTTGAGACACCGTGCATAAAAGATTTCTGCATGCCCAAAGGATCGAAGATAAATTCATGCATTACTTCGTGAAATTTTTTTCCGGTTATGTTTTCCACAATAAAACCCAAAAGATAATAGTTGGTATCTGTATAGAAATGTTTTTTACCCGGAGTAGCTACAGGTTTTAAATTCTCTTTACCCCAAATAACAGCTTCTCTGGGTGTAATTTTAAAGGCCCGATCCTGTATCATTCTTTTCCACAAATAATAAAAAACATCATTCAGCCCGGAAGTCTGCATCAGCAAATGCCTGATAGTTATTTTATCTGAATAATCCATTCCTTTGTAAAAGTGTAATCGACTCATTAATTCAGCATCAAGATATTTGCTGATATGGTCATTAAAATCCAGCTTACCCCTTTCAAACAGGAGGCTGATAATGGTTGCTGTAAATAATTTTCCCACACTTGCAAGATGAACAGGCTGTTGTATGTTCGCCTTAATATTCCCGGCTTCACCTTCTGCAAGATTCAGATGAATATTTAGCTTGTCAGAGTGAACAAGCAGATAAGCACTCTTAATTCTTTTATCTTTCTGAGCTTGTTTTCTGAAAGAGTATTCTATTTTTGATTGAATGTAATTCTCTTGCATTCCGTATAATGAGTTTAATTAAACATTTCATTTAGATATAATGTAACTTACAATTTCTTCAATAACCATTAAATACCAATCAATCTCATTACTATAAAAATAATTATGCCGGATATTGCGCCAAGATAAATCAAGCGGATATATTTTCTTCCTTCATCATTCTTTGATTTCAATAATCTGAGAGCCGGATAAGCAATTGACACATCCATTATTCCGATTGGCACCAGGTAAATAAGAGAAAGCCATTTAATTATAAATGGTACGAAGGTTAAAAGCACAACAAAAAAGAAAATGAACACGCTGATTCTGAGTGCAGTTGACCTGCCGTACTTAATTGCAAGTGAATTTGATTTTATGAGCCGATCACCTTTCATATCCATTGCATCAGCGGCAATCTCTTCACCGAGATCAATTAAAGAAGCAATCGCTCCGAAGAACAGAACCATTTTGTGAAACGGCAAACCAACAGTTGCACCGCCGAAAATAAAAGTCATCCCGACAGAAAAACTAACCATCAGATTTCCGGGCAAACCGCTCTTCTTGAAATATCTATTGTAAAGAAATCCGATTATTGCCAGCACTATTGAGATTAAAAGCACAGTAACGCTGACTAAATAACCAAATAAAATTCCTGCGAACAATAGAAGTAATGAAAAGTGTAACGCTTCATTTGGTGTAACAATTTTTGAAGGTATCGGTCGATGAGGTGCGTTTATTTTATCTGTCTCAATATCAAAGTAATCATTCATTACTAGTATTGAAGCGGAAATTAAAAACACAGACATAAAACCAAACACAATTATGGAAACTGTTGCAAACTCTCCAAGCGCTAACAACTGACCCATCACAACGCATACGCCTGCAGAGAATGGAAGTTCAAAGCGGAGGAGTTTGAAGAGCCCTTTAATTTTATTCATACATTTCAAACTTCCAAATTCTTTAATAACAAAACAATGAACTAAAACAAAAAACCGCAGAAGCTAACTCCTGCGGTTAAGCTTTGAAATTTCAATTTCCTTAATCTACCAGCGCAGTAAACCAGCAAGTCCGTCGAAATCTTTTAATAACTTTTGTTCTGCTTCACCTCTTACAAATTCAATTCGGGCACCATAGTTTATCGAAAGGTCAATTATTATTTTCTTTAATTCAAATACTTTAATGTTTTCGTCACCACAAACTGATTTAACTTTTTCTTCAGATGAACTTAAATAGTCATCTTTGCAAGAGAAAACCTTTTTATTCAATGACCAGGGAACAATCAAATCATATACTCTTCCCATTTGTAAAGCCTCTAAAGTATTTTCTATTCCGCTCACATAATCCGAATTTGAAATGTTATTAACAAGCTTCAGCTCGTTCTCTCTTTCAATCTTCTCAAGGATATTATTTACCTTTTCCGATATCCTTACAGGCGAAGCATCTTGTACAGGCAGGTCACCGGCAAAAGCGGCGATCATATTTCTTGTTGATTTAGACAAATATTGTGAAAAGAACTTTGTGTGTTCATCAGGTCCAAGAAAGATAAGCCGCTTAATATCTCTTGAGTAAATTATCTTCTCAATTAAACCGGCAAGGTGTTTATAAGATCTTATTACAAAAGCATCTACTCTCCGTGGGAATTTATCGGGATGTGTAGGAACTCTGTATTTGAGAAAATCATTTGTTACATCTTCAAGATAAGTTTCCAAATCTTCCCATTCAGAATTTTTAACTGAATTAAAAGTCTCGTTAATCTCGATTAATTCACCAAGGAAGAATTCATAAAAGTGCCAGCCATTCTTTTTGAGATAAAGAATCCCGGTTCTTTCATATTCATCAATTGCATAAATCAGTGGAACGGCATTAGGTTTTCCCCAGCTAAGATCGATCTTGCCGTTTGCAACATCAACAACCGGTAATTCAATGTTAAGATCATATCTTTCAATAAAATCTTCAGCCGCAAAGATTGCCATTGTTTTTGCTGATGGTTTTTCCAGCTCAACAACCTCAAACACCTTGTTTTTAATGTAATCCGGAATAGTTTCTTCCTTCAAGCTGTTCTTAATTCTGATTTTCCAACCATAACGCGCATTTTCAGGTTTTGAGGGGTTAACATCAGCATAAAGAGATAAAACAGGCTCATTGTGAAATTCTATTTGTTCTTTTATGAATTGAATATCTTTTTTTGAAACCATAATCCACCACCTCCATCTTTACTAGAAAAAAGCCACAGCATTCTTACTGTGGCTTATTAATTAATTACTTTGAAAAAGTCAATCCAACTCTCGGACTGACATTTACTTTTATTGTATCACCATTCGAAAAGTTACCGGCAAGCAATTCCTGTGCAAGCGGATTAACAAGATACTTTTGAATTACTCTCTTCAAAGGTCTTGCACCATAAGTTACATCGTATCCTGTTTGCGCTAACCAGTCTTTTGCTTCATCGCTCACAACAATAGTAATTTCTCTTTCGCTTAACTGTTTCTGAACTCTTTCGAGCTGTATATCCACAATCCTTCTGATTTCTTTTCTTGTCAATGGTTTGAACAATACAATCTCGTCAATTCTGTTCAGAAATTCCGGACGAATTGTTCTTCGCAGCAATTCATACAATTGTTCTCTTAACTCACCCATCACATCATCAATTTTTTCTTCAATTACTGCATCAAGCTTATCCTGAATTATATGCGAACCAAGGTTAGAAGTCATAATTATAATTGTGTTTTTGAAATTGACTGTTCTTCCCTGATTATCAGTTAGTCGTCCATCATCAAGCACCTGAAGCAGAATATTAAACACATCAGGATGAGCTTTTTCAATTTCATCAAGCAGCACAACAGAATATGGTCTTCTGCGAACAGCTTCTGTTAACTGTCCGCCTTCTTCATAGCCGACATATCCAGGAGGAGCTCCAATAAGTCTCGATACAGAAAACTTTTCCATATATTCGCTCATATCAATTCGTATCATAGCGTGTTCATCGTCAAAAAGAAATTCTGCAAGTGCTCTTGCAAGCTCAGTTTTACCTACGCCTGTAGTTCCAAGAAAGATGAAAGATCCAATCGGTCTGTTAACATCCTGCAATCCGCTTCTTGCTCTTCTTATAGCGTTTGCAACTGCCACCACAGCTTCTTCCTGACCAACAACGCGTTTGTGAAGTTCTTCTTCTAATCTCAGAAGTTTGCTTCTTTCACTTTCAAGCATTCTGCTGACCGGAATTCCTGTCCACTTGGATACAATCTCTGCAATATCTTCAGCGTCAACTTCTTCTTTCAACATCTTTTTATCTTTTTGGATTTCGGCAAGCTTCTGCGTTTCTTCTCTCAATTTCTTTTCGAGCTCAACAATTCTTCCGTATCTTATTTCAGCAACTTTACCGAAATTACCTTCTCTTTCATATCGTTCTGCTTCGAGTTTGAGATTTTCAATTTCACTTTTCATCGATCGAATTTTCTGAATCTTTTCTTTCTCAAGCTCCCAGTGCATTTTTAATTTGTTCCGCTCTTCATTTAGTTCTGATAATTCCTGTTCAAGCTCAACAAGTCTTTTAGCAGAAGCTTCATCTTTTTCGCGCTTTAATGCTTCTCTTTCAATTTCAAGCTGCTTTATTTTTCTTTCGAGTGCATCAAGCTCTTCGGGCATTGAATCAATTTCAATTCTGAGTTTTGAAGCTGCTTCATCAATAAGATCAATAGCTTTATCCGGCAGAAATCTGTCGGTGATGTATCTTACGGAAAGCTGCACCGCGGCTACAATTGCTCCATCAGTAATACGAACACCGTGATGGACTTCATACTTTTCTTTCAATCCTCTGAGAATTGATATTGCATCTTCTTCAGAGGGCTCATCAACAAACACCGGCTGAAATCTTCGTTCAAGAGCAGGATCTTTTTCAATATGTTTTCTGTATTCATCGAGTGTAGTTGCACCAATTGCGTGAAGTTCACCACGCGCCAAAGCCGGCTTAAGAATATTTGCAGCATCCATTGCACCTTGCGTTGCACCTGCACCAACAAGTGTATGAAGCTCATCAATGAAAAGAATTATTTCACCGTTTGATTCCTGAACTTCTTTTATTACTGCTTTAAGTCTTTCTTCAAACTGACCGCGGAATTGAGTTCCGGCAATCAAAGCACCCATATCGAGCGCGACGATTCTTTTTGTCTTAAGATTTTCAGGAACATCGCCGGCTATTATTCTGTGTGCAATGCCTTCTGCTATTGCCGTTTTACCAACACCGGGTTCGCCAATCAACACGGGATTGTTTTTTGTCCTTCTTGAAAGAACCTGAAGCACTCTTCTTATCTCTTCATCTCTTCCGATAACAGGATCGAGTTTTCCTTGTCTGGCAAGATCATTTAAATCTCTTCCGTATTTTTCGAGCGCCTGATATGTATCCTCAGGATTTTGAGAAGTAACCCTTTGTGTTCCCCTGACAGTTTTTAATGCTGCGAGGACCTCATTATAGGTTATTCCGTTATCTCTTAAAAGTTGTCCGGCTTTGCCGGGATCGTTTGCAAGCGCGAGTAATAAATGTTCTGTTGAAACATATTCATCTTTAAGATTTTTTGCTTCGTCGGCAGCATTATCAAAAAGTTTTGCTAACGCACCAGACATTTGCTGGTTACCCAAACCAGTTCCACTAACTTTCGGAAGTTTTTCGAGTAACTCATTTATTTTAATTTTTACGGCGTTGAAGTTTCCGCCGGTTTTTTTGATTATTGTTTCGGCAATATTTCCGCTTTCCTGAACTATTGCTGCAAGAATATGTTCAGGTTCAACAATCTGGTTGTTGTAATTCTGTGCAATTTCTATCGCACTCTGAACAATCTCCTGCGCTTTAACAGTCAGTCGGTTAAAGTTAAATGCCATAGTTTCATTCTCCTTTCATCATCGTGTTTTATTTAGTACCTTCGAGGCAAAAGTTTTATTCGCCACAAAGTTTTTTATTCAAGTTTCTTTTTATATAACTCACTTGCTTCAGTTAACATTTTATTTAGTCTGTTAACCAGCTTGTGAGGATCATCTAAATTTCCTTCGAGCAGCAAAGCAGACTCATAAAGCTGCTCTGCTGTATCTTTGATAAATTCATCATCAGAATTCTTCTTAAAAATTTCAAGCAGATTTCTGATGAGTTTATGATTTTTGTTTATTTCCAGAATCACTTCCTGATTTGGAAGCTTAACATCTGAATTGGACATTTTCAAAATTTTCCTCATTGTTGAGGAAATAGAATCGTCAGCGTTTATCAGACACGAAGGACTGTCTTTCAAACGCTTTGATTCACGGACTTCTTTTACTCTTTCACCGAGTATCTTTTTTATTTTATCAAGCAAGCTGTCAAAATGTTTTTCATCATCCTTGGATAAAGGTTCGAAATGTTCTTTGCTGGCAGTTATATCTTCAAATTTCTCCAACGATTTCAAATCTACCGTGTCAACAGATTTAAATTCATAGTCTTTATATTTCCGGATTGATGTAACAACAAACTCATCAACAGGATCATATAAATACAAAACTTCAAGACCTTTTGATTTAAAAATTTCCAGATGAGGATTCAGATCAATTGCTTCACGACTTGCGCCCAAAGCAAAATAAATTTCTTTCTGATCTTTCTTCATCCTCGACACATAATCATCCAAAGAAATAAGTTCTTTATCATCCTTGCAGGCAGAAGAATTAAATCTTAACAGCTGTTGATATTTATCTGCATTTGCAAAATCCATATAACCGAGTTTGAAAATTCTTCCGTGCTCTTTCCAGAATTCAGAATATCTTTCCGGATTTTCTTTTCCAACTTTCAAAAGATGTGACAGCACATTTGTTGTAACACTATTAGCAATCTTAGTGAAGATTATATTTTCCTGAAGAGTTTCTCTTGAAATATTCAGCGGCAAATCTTCTGAATCAACAACACCTTTAACAAAGCTGAGATATTCAGGTAACAAATCTTTATTCTGATGCTGAATCAGAACCCGTCTTACATACAAATCCAATCCATAGTCATCCTTACTCCAGCGCCAGAATTCATAACTCTTCTTGGGAATAAAAAGCAAAGCATTGAATTGAATCGGGGCATCAACTGAAGTATGAATTACTTCAAGAGGATCTTCCGTGTCGTGAGTAAGAAACTTATAAAACTCATTATACTGTTCAGCTTTGATAGAAGTCTTTGGCTCACGCCAGATAGCGGCGATAGTATTAATTTTTTCATCCTTAAGATAAATCGGGAAAGAAATGAAGCTCGAGTGTTTTTTAATTATTCCTTCAAGTCTGTATTTATCTGCAAATTCTTTTGCATCATCTCTTAATCGAATTTCAATTGTTGTTCCTCGTTTAATCGGTTCATTTAATTCTGCAATTTCATAATCACCACTGCCATCAGATTTCCACCAAACAGCGGGCTCATCTTTTCTGAAAGATTTCGACTTGATAATGACCTCTTTTGCAACCATAAATACGGAATAGAAGCCAACTCCAAATCTTCCGATAATATTATTAGCTGCTTCTTTATTTTCAGAAAGTTGCTTTAAGAATTCCTCTGAGCCTGATTTTGCAATTGTACCGATATTAGTGATAAGCTCATCGTGACTCATTCCAATTCCGGTATCAGATATAGTAATAGTGTTTTTCTTTTCATCAAAGTCAATTCTGATTTCAAGAGGCAAATCCTTATCTTCTACATCAGTTCCTTTAGTAATTTCAAATCGAACCTTATCAAGCGCATCAGAAGCATTAGAAATTAATTCCCGAAGAAAAATTTCTCTGCTTGTATATAAGGAATGAACAAGAATATCTAAAAGCTTTTTTACCTCTGCTTTGAATTCATATTTTTTGGTTTGAACTTCTGCCATATTAACTCCTTGAATTAATCTTTTCTTAAACTCTGTAGTTTTCTGAACAATTGTTTTTCTTCTTCAGTGAGATTTTTTGGAAC
>CALHAB010000224.1 GCA_937934185.1 uncultured Ignavibacterium sp.
ACTTTTAGCAATACCAGCAACAATCTGTCTTTCTTCATTGTCAAGTTTGACCTTAAGACGCAGAAGCTTTTCACTTTTCTTCACTCTTTCAGCTTCAATAACTTCTGCAACTTTAAGCTGCACTTTCATAAAATCATCATAGCTAATCAGTTCATCCTGCTTAATATCGGATTGGGTTGTTGCACTAAGTTTATTTATTTGAGCTTCAATTTTTTCATCTTCAATTTTCGGGAAAAGAATTTCTGCCTGATTTAACTGATGCCCTTCTTTAAGCTGAGGTTTACCGCATTCGACCCATTCAACAGGCTTCGCATTTAACATTTTGAAAAGTTTTTCCGATGAGAAAGGCAGAACAGGCGAATATAATTCTGCTAATGTATAAATCGTCTGTAAGCAAATGTTAAGAGTTGTGCCGCATCTTTCTTTGTCTGACTTTACAGTTTTCCAGGGTTCAGTGTCATTAAAATATTTATTTCCTTCACGGGCAAGATTCATTAATTCATTAACACCGTCTTTAATTTTATAATGTTCAAACAAGTCAGCAATTTTCTTGGGATATGATTCGATTGTTTTAAGCATTTCTTCATCAATTTTTTCAAGTTTGCCTGAAGCAGGAACTTTCCCATCAAAATGTTTGAATACGAAAGTGAAAGTTCTGTTTATAAAATTGCCAAGTATATCAGCAAGCTCACTGTTATTTCTTAACTGAAATTCTTTCCAGTAAAAATCAGTATCTCGATTTTCAGGAAGATTTGCTGCAAGGCAGTAACGAAGCGGGTCAGCAGGAAACAGGTCGAGAAATTCATCAACATCGATTCCCCAGCCGCGACTTTTGGAAAATTTCTTACCTTCAAAATTCAGAAACTCATTTGCAGGAACATTCTGCGGAAGACAATATTTTTCCTGATTGCCTTCATTCCAGGCCATCAGTATTGCGGGGAAAATTATGGTGTGAAAAACAATATTATCTTTTCCAATAAAAGCGATGTACTTTGTGCTTTCATCCAGCCAGTATTTCTTCCACAAATCAGGTTGATTAACTTTCTGTGAATATTCTTTTGTTGAAGAAATGTATCCAAGCACTGCTTCAAACCATACATAAATTACTTTTCCATCAGCGCCGTCAATTGGCACTTTAATTCCCCAATCCAAATCTCTGGTGATTGCTCTGTCTTTTAATCCATCTTTAAACCAACCGCGGCAATATTGAAGTACATTTTCTTTCCAGCCAAATTTTTTGTTCATTTCATCAATGTATTTTTCCAAAGCTGGTTGATATTTTCCTAAAGGAAAGTACCAATGAGATGTTTCTTTGAGTACTGGTCGTTCACCACTTACTTTACTTACCGGATTAATCAGTTCAGATGGATCATATAAGGAACCGCAGACTTCGCATTCATCGCTTCTTGCCTGTTCGTTGCCACACTTCGGACAAGTGCCTTCAACATATCTGTCGGGCAAAAACATTTTGGCTTTTTCATCATAAAACTGAAGTGATTTTTTTTCAATCAGTAAACCTCTCTTATAAAAATTGAGGAAAAATTCTCTTGCCGTTTCGTGGTGTATCGGCAGACTTGTTCGTGAATAGTTATCAAATCTCATCCCGAATCGCTCAAATGCTTTTTTGTTCTGCTCGTGGTAGCGATCAATGATAACTTTCGGTGAGACTTTTTCTTTATCAGCACTAATGGTTATGGGTACACCGTGTTCATCCGAGCCACAGATGTAAATAACATCATCACCATTTAATCTTTTGTATCGCACATAAATATCTGCAGGAAGATATGCACCGCTTAAGTGACCAAGATGGATTGGTCCGTTTGCATAAGGCAAAGCAGATGTAACAAGAACTTTTTCTTTAGCCAATTTAAATACCAGATTTAATTTTTACAGAATTTGGATTGGAAATATAAGGAAAATTGTGCCTTATTGGATAGCTTTTAATAACTGTTTAACGATTTTTGGATGAAGAATCTTACCTGAGTGAAAAGGAATTATAATTTTCTTATTACCTTTTACCATAAATCCGGTGACTGCCTTTAGACCTAATTAAATAAAACCCATTTTCAAAGAGAAGTTTTTAAGCTTCAACTGCAGTAAGTCTTGGATCTTTAGACATTCGGAATTTCGAAACTTGTTGTTATTATCTCTCGGGTGGTAATACTCTTTCGCTCTTCTTCAGACAAAGTTTCCAAATATAGTTCAATCGCTTCTTTTATATTTTCGGTAAATTCATCAAGACTGTCTCCCTGAGTTTGACAACCTTCTAAATCAGGGCATTAAGCATAATAACCATTTTCATCTTTCTCAATTATAATATTTACTCTTTTAGACATCTTAAACCCCAATAATTTTCAAATTAAATCTAAGAAAAGTTTATCAAATATTTAATGAAGAATTTTAATTATCAATATCATATCTGTCCAATAATCTCATATCTCGTCCCTAATGGGTCTTCAGATTTTTGTTCTGTTTATCTTGTTTTTAATATTCTGTCTATTTTGAACAGAATGTCTTTAGTAATGATTTAAAATTAGTTTCGGGGCAGTCCAACAATTTCCAGTCTGGAAGATATGGGTTTACATTTATAAGGTAAACCGAAAAATCAGAAATTTTATTTCATTTGAGTTTATTTGTGATTTTTAATTTATTTTGGAAAGAGCTTAGTTTTTAGTTTTTAATTACGATTTAAACTTTAGCTTTAAGGTTTTTCTTATCTTTAAAATTTGGATTATAAACTCATTAAGCAATTGATATTGCGGGAATAGCAGAAAGGAACTATGACAAAACAAGAATTTAAGGCTGGTGAAATTATTATTTATAGAAGTCCGCAAGGACCGGAGATTCAAGTTAAACTTGATAAAGATTCTGTCTGGCTTGATGCTCATTTAATTGCAAAACTTTTTGATGTTAATCGCCCGGCTATAGTTAAGCATATAAATAATATCTATAAAACAGGAGAGCTTGATAAAAAAACAACCTGTTCCATTTTGGAACAGGTTGCCGCTGATGGAAAAGTTAGAAAAATGAACTTATATAATTTGGATATGATTATCTCGGTTGGTTACCGGGTGAATTCAAAAAGAGCTACACAATTCCGTATCTGGGCAACAAAAACACTCAGGGAACATTTAGTAAAAGGATATACAATTAACGAAAAGCAGTTATTGCAGAGCCGTAATCAACTGAAAGAACTTCAAAACACCATTGATTTTCTGAAGGAAAAAACAAAACACGAATTACTTGCCGGACAAGAAAAAGAAATTTTAGATCTCCTTTCTTCTTATTCCAAAACTTTAACTCTGCTTGAACAGTATGACAAAGAAAAATTAACGGTTGCCAAAAAAGCTAAAGGAAAATTTATTTTAACATATGAGGAGTCAAGAAAAGTTATAGATGGATTAAAAGAAGATTTAATGAAAAAAAGAGAAGCAGGCAATCTTTTTGGACAGGAAAACGGAGATAAATTCAAAGCTCTTTTAGGAAATCTATATCAGACCTTCGGTAAAAAGGAATTATATCCTTCGCTTGAAGAAAAAGCTGCGCATCTTTTGTATTTTGTTATAAAAGATCATCCATTCGTTGATGGCAATAAACGCATCGGTTCATTTCTGTTTGTTTATTTTCTGGACAAAAACAACTATCTCTATAAAAACAGCGGTGAAAAGAAAATAAATGATAATGCCTTGACAGCTTTATCTCTTCTTATTGCAATCAGCGATCCTCAGGAAAAAGATAAATTGATTAAAATTGTTACAAATCTATTAATTTCCTGAGTTTTCTGGATAGCCAATCATCTGAATCATCAGGAATAATTTCAGCAATTAATTTTTCCAGCTTCATTTCAATAATCATTTAACCTTTTTCAAATGCTGAAAGAAGAATAGAAGTTCTGTTATTGAATTCTGAAAATATGAAGTCATTTATTTTTTTCTTTTTGTAGTTTTACTTTAAAGAAATAAAGGTTTTCCTATGAGACAACTAATAATAACACTTTGGATAATTTTTTTATTTATCACTTCAAATTCTGCTCAGCAAATTCCTTCTTTCATCTCTGATAGTCTTGATGTTTATATCAACCGCGGACTTCATAACTGGCAAATTCCCGGTGCAGCTGTTCTGATTGTTAAAGATGGAAAAGTTGTTGTATCAAAAGGTTATGGTGTTAAAGAACTTGGTACTAATGACAATGTTGATGAGAATACTTTGTTTATGATTGGCTCAAATACAAAAGCTTTTACCGGAACTGCTCTGGCTTTGCTTGAAGAACAAGGTAAACTAAGACTTGATGATAAAGTGATAAAATATCTTCCTGATTTTAAAATGAAAGATGAATGGGTTACAAATCATCTGAATCTTCTCGATATTGTTTCGCACAGAATGGGACTTGAAACTTTTCAGGGAGATTTTATGTACTGGACTTCTGATTTAACCGCTGATGAGGTCATTGAAAAATTTGGTCAGCTGACTCCAAAATATGATTTCAGAACAAAGTACGGATATACAAATGCCGGTTATGCAATTGCCGGAATAGTTATCGAAAAAGTTTCCGGATTAAGCTGGGGTGATTTTATTGAAGAAAAAATTTTCAAACCACTTGAAATGAAAAGAAGCGTTCCATTGTCTGTGGATTTTATGAAAGCTGAAAATATTGCCAAACCGCATACACTTGTTGAAGGAAAGATGAGTGCAATTCCAATTCAGAATATTGATAACCTTGCCCCTTGCGGAAGTATCGGCTCATCAATAAAGGATTTATCTCATTGGCTGATTGCTCAACTCGACAGCGGAAAATATAATAATGAGAGTGTGATACCTTTTTCAGCAATTCAAAAAACAAGACAGCTTTTAAGTATTGAAAGAAGAATGCGTCATCCATATAACAAGACACATTATTCTTTGTACGGAATGGGCTGGGCGTTTCAGGATTATGAAGGAAGAGAAATTGTTATGCACACAGGTGGAGTAAATGGATTTGTCACTTCTGTGACATTAGTGCCCGAAGAAAAACTTGGAATAGTAGTTCTAACAAACACTGATCAGAATGCTTTCTTTCAATCTTTGAAATGGGAAATTTTAGATGCCTATCTCGGACTTCCCTACCGTAATTATGATTCAACTTTTTATGCCGCATTTCTCAAACGACAGGAACGAAACGAAAAGTGGTTGAAAGAAGTTCGTGATTCCGTTGCTTTAAATTTACAACCCGAATTAGATTTATCTGAGTTTGAAGGAAAATATCTACACGATGTTTATGGTTTTGCAGAGATAAAAATTGTTACTGATAAAACCAATGTTGAACTTAAACATAAACCTGAACTTGAACTTACATTAGAACATCATTCGAAGCTGAAGGGTAAGTTGGAATACATTGGCAATAACAGATTTCTTTGCACATATTCTGACCCGACTTACGGAATAAAAGTTTTTCCATTTGAAATCGAAAATGGAAAAGTAAAATCTTTTGATTTATATGTTGATGATTTTATTGATTATGAAGCTTACAAGTTTGTTAAGCAATAATTTTATTTATGTCTTGATTTAAGTTCATCAACAACATCAGATAATTTAAGATCATTATCTGCAAGCATAACCATTAAGTGATAAAGCAGGTCAGCGGATTCATAAACAATCTCTTTCCTGCTTTTATTTTTTGCAGCAATTAGTACTTCAACTGCTTCCTCTCCAACTTTTTGAATAATTCTATCTGAACCTGAATTAAAAAGTTCTGAAGTGTAAGAACCTTCGGGAAGATTTGTCTTTCTGTCATAAATCAAATCGTTTAATCTGCCTAGAAAATTTATTTCATCTTTTTCTATTCCGAAGCAGGAATAATTACCTTTGTGACAAGTTGGTCCTTGCGGTTCAGCGTAAATAATAATTGAGTCATCATCACAATCAGAAATAATATTCCTGAGTATTAAAAAATTTCCTGATGTCTCGCCTTTTGTCCAGAGCCGGTTTTTACTTCTGCTGAAGAAAGTAACTTTTTTAGTTTCAATAGTTTTTCTTAATGCTTCTTCATTCATAAATCCAAGCATCAAAATTTTTTCAGTTGAGTAGTCAACTACAATTGCGGGAATAAGTCCATTAAGCTTATCAAAATTTAATTTTGAAATGTCTAACATAATCTAACCTGAATGCCTTTTTGAAATAAATAATTTTTTAACTCAGTAATTTTTAATTCCTGATAATGAAACAAACTTGCAGCAAGACAAGCATCAGCACCGGCGTTAAAAGCTTCCAGAAAATGTTTTTTAGTTCCGGCACCGCCCGAAGCTATAACTGGAATATTAACCATTTTAACCAGATCTGAAATGAAATCAATGTCATAACCACTCTTTGTTCCGTCTTTATCCATCGATGTAAGAAGTATTTCTCCTGCACCAAGTTCGGACAATTTTTTACACCAGCTAAAACCTTCGAGTTCAGTTTCCTGCTTACCGCCATTGATAAAAACTTTGTAAGTGTGAGATATTTTTTTTACATCAACTG
>CALHAB010000225.1 GCA_937934185.1 uncultured Ignavibacterium sp.
GTTGCACCATCATTTTTGTTTGTCTCGGGATTTGCATTCCAGGTTTCATCCGGCAGCAAGCTTGATGAGATGAGAAAATTTGGCAAAGCATTCTGGAAAAAAATCGGACGGATTTTTCAGATAATCATTATTGGATATGCCCTTCATTTGCCTTACTACTCATTTTCAAAGATAATCAGTAAATCAACTCCACAGCAATTGCAGGAATTTTTTGCTGTTGATGTTTTACAGTGCATTGGCTTCGGTCTGTTGTTTCTATTTCTGACGAGATTGTTAATTAATTCCGATAAATTTTACTACAACTTTTTGATTGCATCGCTGATAATTGTAACGCTGATTTCACCACTTATGTGGA
Organism: uncultured Ignavibacterium sp.; assembly: GCA_937934185.1. Lineage (GTDB taxonomy): Bacteria > Bacteroidota > Ignavibacteria > Ignavibacteriales > Ignavibacteriaceae > Ignavibacterium. The sequence goes on from CALHAB010000225.1 coordinate 356, forward strand.
AAATAGATTTTAATCAATATATTCATCCGATAGTTGGAAATTATTTTAATAGATTACACGGCTCGTTGTTTCCAATATTTCCATGGTTAAATTTTTTATTAGCCGGGGCTTTATTTGCGAAATATTTTGTTGATGCAAGAAACAAAAACGCAGAAGAAAAATTTGTTAAAAAGTCGGCTATAACCGGAATGATTACTTTATTGTTCGGTCATTTGTTTTATTCAGGATTGTTTCCTAAAGAAATAACATCTGTAATTCCAAATCCGATTTTCTTTCTGGAAAGATTAGGATACATTTTAGTTCTGTTTTATTTGTGCTGGCTTGCCGATACAAAATATAATTACAGACCAGATTTTATTCTTGATGCAAGCAGGGAATCACTTCTCATATACTGGTTGCATCTTGTTATCATTTATGGAATGTTCTGGAACGGAAAAAGTATTGCCGGCAAAATTGGCAATACAATGAGCCTGCTGGAAGCAATTGGCTTAACAATTATTTTAATTTTCTTTATGATTCTTGTTGCAAAACTTTGGGGATGGCTAAAGAAATCAAATCCAAAATATGCTTCATTTGGTGTAAAGATTATGGCCGCAACTTTGATAATTGTGTTCTTTGCTTTTTAGAAGTAATACAAATACTTAATCTTAAAAACTCCTGCTCGATTTGTTGTGTGCATTCTGTTAGGAAGTAATTTATTATTTATATCATACTCATCACTTCTGTCTCTAAGTTCATTAATTGCAAAATAAATCCAGCTTTTGGGGGCAAAGTTCCAGCTGAATAAAATACCCGCTATTATTCTTTCCATCCTGTCCGTTGACCTGACAAATACATTATCCACATATACTCTTAAATTCAGATTGTTGAATGGAGTAAATGAAAAGAATGGTCGTGCATTGTAAGTTATATCTTCAATTTCATTTTCGGGATTTCCTTCGATAAACATTTCATAATTGCTGCCAACTTCTAAAATATCTATTGGTTTCCACCTGACTCGAAAACCAAACCAGGAATAAAATGAAAGATAATCGCGTGAGAAATTATAAGTGTGTTCATATCCGCTCCACATATTAGCATTCCATTTCTGCGAGATGTCTAACCATGAACTGAGGTTTATTGAGTAAGAATTATACTCAACACCTTCGTCTTTGCTTTTTGCGAAGGAAGAATTTATTTCATAACCCCAGCCGGATCGAAGCTGCATATTGAATCCTAAAACGCCGCCGTAGTCTGTGAATAAATCTGCATCTTCATATTCAATGGTTGGACCAAAATAAATAAAGATGTTACTGATTTCACCTTTGTCATAATAAAATCTCGGACCGGTCAATAACAACGAATTAAAAGTGCCGGTCCAGGGTACAAAACCAATTTGTTTTATATTAAAGTTCTTGCCGATTGCTCTTATGCGAAACATATTTCCCCAACTGTTTGTCATCTGATTAAAGCCGGCAGACATAGCATAATCGCCTTTTGAATTTTCGAATGACCTTGCAAACTGATAAGCAAGCTGCCAGTCAGAACCTCTGAATGCTCCATCAATATCAATAACACCATAAGTATTGTCTTTTGTTTGTTTGCCGACCAACAATAAACCTATTGTTGAATTTTCCAGAATTTTTTTCTTTACTCTGCCAGCTCCGAATATGGCTCTTTCTTCAGTGAAATTTTCTTCGTTTATTAAATAATCAACTTTTCCTGTCATTGCCACGAATCCGCCATACTCCCATTCATCAATTCTGCCAAAAGCTTTCGTACCAAAAATCAGAGGCACTTCCTGTCCGTCAGGTAACAGCTTTCCAACTCTTCTCGAATAGAAGAGTTCTAATGGTCTGTAGAAACCTGAATTACTTTGTCTTCCAGATGGGTTAAACACTTCATTTCCTTGCGTAAAGAATGGTCTTCTCTCATTGAAGTAAGTTTCATATCTGGAAATATTAAAATTAAAAGGGTCAGCTTCTATCTGAGCAAAATCAGGATTGGCTGTCAACTGAAAAGTAAGTTTTTCTGAAGGATTGTAAAAAACATCCAAACCGGCAGAAGGATCAAATTTATATTTATTGTTTCCCAGATATTTTGCCTTAGCCAAACCAACGGGAAATATTTCAAGATTCAATCCTGTTACTGTTGGTGTAAAGTTATCAAATACCAGTTTACCAAACTTTGAAATTCTCATTCCTTCACTTTTTTCATATTCACACCAGTAAAGATCTTCTCTTGAGAAAGAACGCCAGCGATCGAAATCAATTCCCCATTCGGTTAAGCTTTTATCATACTTGATTGACTTAAAGGGGATTTTCATTTCAACAACATAGCCCCATTCATAAATTTTTGAAGCTGCGAACCAAATACCATCCCAACTGTAATCTCTGTTCCTGTTATCGTCCAATAATCTTGAATCGGCTAAAACTCCTGAAGCATTAACAGCAAACTTATAAGCAGTTTGCTTGTCATTAAAAGTATCGAGCATAATTGAAACAATATCTCCCGTAAATCCATCGTGCATTCCGGCATTTGTCTGAAGTTTGTCTGGATCGTCATAGCAGATCATCAGACAATAAATTGCCTCTTCATCGGCAAGTACCTTTGCAACGGTCTCAACAGAAGGTTTTTCCCCGTAAAAAGGATCCAGTTGAAAAAAATTATAAGCAGAGTCGGCTATACTCCATTCGTTATCAATTACTCCGTCAATTTTTATCTCTGAATTTATCTTCTTTAAGTGAAGGATTTTATTCGCATTTTTATTCGGAGAGGCATATACGAATAATGGAAGAACTATAAGCAGCAATAAGAATTTTTTCATAAGTCAGCAATTTTGATAAAAATTTCTTGGAAAAAATTGTAAAGTCTTGTTAAAACAAATAATGAAGTTATATAAGCGGCTTAAAATAATTATGAATGAAACCACAATGTGATTTTCCCCATAAAATTTTAAAATAAAAAAGCCCCTTAGTTTGAAGGGGCTTTAGTTATTAACCTAAATAAGCTTTAAGTCTTGCACTCTTTTTGGATTGTCTCAGATTTCTGAGAGCTTTTTCTTTAATCTGTCTTACTCTTTCTCTGGTAAGATTAAATCTTTCGCCTATCTCTTCTAAAGTAGCTGAATGATCTCCATCAATTCCGAAGTATAGTTTTATTACTTCTGCTTCTCTTTCAGAGAGTGTGGAGAGAACATTTGCAACTTCTTTTTTAAGAGATTCAGTCATAAGTTTCTGGTCAGGTAATGGCTGATCCTCATTGGGAAGAATGTCAATTAAAGAATTCTTTCCATCATCTCCTTCTTTAAGAGGTGCATCCATTGAAACCTGACGACCAGCAATCTGAAGTGCGTAAGCAACTTCTTCTGAAGTCATATCGAGCATCTGAGCAAGTTCGTCTGTAGTTGGCTTTCTTTCATACTCCTGCTCAAGATCTCTGTAAGCTTTGCTGATTTTAGTAAGATTACCAACTCTGTTAAGTGGTAAACGAACAACTCTTGACTGATCAGCAATTGCCTGCATAATAGATTGTCTTACCCACCAAACGGCGTAAGAAATGAACTTAAATCCTCTGGTTTCATCGAACCTTTCAGCGGCTTTTATTAAGCCGATATTTCCCTCGTTTATTAAATCACCGAGGGACAATCCTTGATTTTGAAATTGTTTAGCAACGCTCACAACAAAGCGGAGATTTGCCTTAATAAGCTTTTCTTTAGCTTTCTCATCTCCCTTTTTAATTCTTATCGCAAGATCAATTTCATCCTGCGGGGTAAGTAAGTCAACCTTACCAATTTCCTGCAAATACTGATCAAGCGATTTACTCTCTCTGTTTGTGAATTGCTTTGTGATCTTCAATCTATTTCATCTCCTTTATTGTGAGGAAATATTTATGTTGTTATTTTGATATCCCATAAGGGACTTTTTCGAGTTGCTATTTTTGAAACCTTTAAATATAGCAAAATTTTAGATGATGTAAATAGGAAAAAGTTTCTTTTTTTATGATCTATATCTCATAAATACTGCCGGAAGCGGGAAATTCCACTGTTTTGTAACCTTTAGTCAATAATTTTTGCCTAAAAGGGATTGCCTGATCTTCTTCTCCGTGAACTAAAAATATATTCTTCAGCTTCCTTGTAGGATTTAGACGAAGGTAATCCAATAGTTCCCGCTGGTCTGCATGAGCACTGAAATAATCCATAGTTTTGACTTTTGCTTTTACTACATACTCTTCTCCAAAAATATTTACCTTCTTTTCGCCATCCATTATTTTTCTTGCTAATGTTTGTTCTGCTGCATAACCTACAAAAAGAATTAGATTTTTGGGGTTCTCAATATTATTGGCAAGATGGTGTAAAATTCTTCCGCCCTCAGCCATTCCGGAAGCAGATATAATTATCATTGGTCCGGGTTTATCATTCAGTTCTTTAGACTCCTCAACTTTCTTGATGTACTTAAGTCTTGAGAATCCAAAGGGATCTTCTCCGTTTTGTAGAAAAATTCTGTAAGTCTCTCTATCCAGACATTCCGGATGCGAGCGGAAAACATTTGTTGCATCTACAGCTAATGGTGAATCAACATAAATAGGTATTTCAGGAATTCTGTTTTGATCAAATAATTTGTGAAGTACATATACTATTGTCTGGGTTCTTCCAACAGCGAATGCAGGTATAATAACTTTTCCGTTATCATTAACAATCTGATTTATAGTTTGAGCAAGCTCCTCTTCAACTTCTTCGGAGGGTGAGTGAAGCCTGTTACCATAAGTTGATTCCATAATAAGCAAATCAAGATCTCTAAGAACATCGGGACTTTTAATAACCGGCGATTCCGGTCTTCCGATATCGCCGCTGAATCCAAGAGAAATTTTTTTATTAGAATTTTCTTTAATCTCAAGATGGACACCAGCAGAGCCGAGAATATGTCCTGCATCTCTGAAGCTAAAATTTATTCCATCAAAAATTTCAATTGTTTTATTGTACTGTACTCCGATAAAATGCTCCATTGCTTTTTCAACATCATCAAGGGTGTATAATGGTTCAACGGGCAACTCACCTTTTTTTGAACGTTTTTTATTTACCCACTCAATGTCTTTCTCTTGAAGGTGCGCTGAATCTCTCAGCATTATCTGACACAAATCTACAGTAGCTGCAGTAGCATAAATCAGTCCGTTAAATCCTTTGCTAACCAGATTTGGAATGTTTCCGCTATGGTCAATATGCGCGTGGGATAAAATCAATGCATCAATTTCTTTTGGATCGAAAAGAAAGTTTTTGTTCTTATCGTATGTGTCTTTTCTTCTGCCCTGAAATAAACCACATTCGAGAAGGATCTTTTTACCATTGATATGAAGTAAATGCAAAGAACCGGTAACAGTTCTTGCGCCGCCAATAAAATGGATTTTCAAATTAACAACTCCTGTTTATCTGAACCGGAATTTTATTTTTTTATTGACAGATAACTTATGAAAATTTTTAATATTATTTTTCTACGGTTATTCAAATATTTGTCAGCGGTAATTTGTTTATTAACCGAAGGATAATATCATGAAAAATTATTATTGGATAATTTTTCTCTTGCTTAATTCATTCCCTCTTTCTGCTCAGATTGAAAACCAGCTTATTAAAGAAAATGCACCTAATGTTTTTATAAACTGCTGGTTTTGCGATATGAATTATATTAAAGAACAGATCCCGGTAATAAATTATGTAAACGACAGAAAAGAATCCGATATAGAATTGCTTTTTACTTCAAGAGTAACTGGTGCCGGAGGAAATGAATACATCATTTATTTCTATGGTAATAAAATCTTCGAAGGGATTACTGATACGATTATTTTTTATACAAGTCCATCGGAATCCCAGGATATTATTCGGACAAAAATTGTAAACGCAATTAAGTTGGGCTTAGTAAGATATTTAGCTAAAACTCCGATCGCAGAAAAACTTATAATATCCTTTAAAGCTCAACCCGAAGAGAAAACAATTACCAAAGACGACTGGGACTACTGGGTTTTCCGTGCCGGTTTAAATGGTAATATCAGCGGACAGGAAAGAAACAAATATTATTATTTCAACGGTTCAATGTCGGCAAGCAGAACTACAGAGGAGCTGAAATTACTATTCAGGGTTTATAATTCTTATAATGAACGCAACTTTAAATTTGATTCTCCTGATGGCGAAATAAAATATACAAGTATAAGTCGTTCACAGAACTTTAAAGCATATTCGTATTTTGCAATTGATAATCACTGGTCGTGGGGAATTGAAGCAGAAGCCAGCAAATCTACTTATCTGAATATTGATTACAGCTTCAACATTTCACCGGCAATTGAATTTAATGTTTTCCCATACTCCGAATCGAATAAAAGACAATTAAGAATTGCTTATCAGATATCTCCTACATTTAACCGCTATCTTTCAGAAACAATTTTCTTTAAAACAAAAGAGTTTTTAACAAGTCAGGAATTAAATGCTGATTTTACCCTTATCGAATCGTGGGGAACAACGAATATTTCTTTGACTGGAGCAAATTATTTTCAAGATATGAGTAAATATGAGCTTCAGTTTTACACCAGTTTATCCTGGCAGTTGTTCAAAGGATTTTCTTTCAGTGTTTATGGCGGTTATTCAAAAATCAGAAATCAGATTTATCTCCCAAGGGCGGGTGCGACTTATGAAGAAGTGCTGCTTCAAAGAAAACAGCTTGAAACAGGATATTCATACTGGGGAGGTTTTGGAATATCTTTTACATTTGGTTCAATTTACAATAACATTGTTAATCCAAGATTTGGCAGCGGCGGCGGCTCAACTATTATCATATCAGATTAATCGGAGTTCTTTTAATTAATCGGAATCAAAAGAAACTCATTTGATCTGAACCTGCGATTGAATCAAAAGATTTGCCTAACAATCCCAGAACAGAATCAGCAATTGGTTTTAATTGCTTTTCAATGTAATGATTATAATCAATGTCGTTGTATTTCATTTGAATCGGGATTGGTCCTCGTTCGGTTATTACATAGTAAACAATATCACCGGGTTCTCTCAACATTTTTGCAGCTCTTACGTGCGGAGGAACATTTTTAGTGTAATCTTCTACTTCTTTTCTCAATCTTTTACGGTAGATAAGTTTTTCATCATACTTACCTTCTTTCAGATTTTTAATCGTGTCACGGATAAAATCTTCCACTTCTTCACCAGAGAAGATTTTCATATAAAGTTCTTCCTGAAATTCCTTGGCAAGTTTTGTCCAATCGGATCTTACGAATTCCATTCCGACAAATTCGATTTCTTTTTTGCCATCTTTATTCATTAATCCTGCATATCTTTTTTTAGCTCCTGTTTCAGAACCACGCGCTGGTGTGATAATAAATTTTTCATAAAATTTTTCAAACTCAAGTTCAAGGTATGATTGTACATTATATTCATTCTTAAGCTTTTCTGACCAATATTCATTCAGTTCCTCTGCAATAAGTTTGCCCTGAGTTTCGCCATCATTTGAATCAACTTCTTTGAGTTTAATAAAAAGTGAATCTGTATCGCCGTAAACAACTTTGTATCCTTTACTTTCAAGATAATCTTTACTTCCGAGCAGAAGTTTATGCCCTGTTCCTGTAATTGCTCTTGGTAAATCGGGATGATAAAATCTGCAGCCGTAAGAACCCATAACACCATAAAAACTATTCATCAGAATTTTTATTGCCTGCGATAGTTGTCTATCTCCTTTTTTTACAGCTTCATTTCGCTGATTGAGTAATTCATCAATATAATCAGGAAGAATATGGTGAGTTGCAGAAAATTTATATCCATTCAGAGTAGTAATTGTGTCCTTATCATTCATTAGTAAGGAATATGGATCAATTTTAAAAGTTCTGATAATTGATGGATACAAACTCTTGAAATCAAGTACAACTATGTTATCATAAATTCCTGGTTCGGGCTCAATAACATATCCACCTTCAGCATGCTCTGTGGTTTTAATATCGCGAAGATTTGGTGCAACAAAACCTTTGCGATGAAGAAGCGGCAAATAAAAGTGATCAAATGCGTTAGTCATCATTCCAAGCTGATCAATAAATAATCCTGATATTTGTGAACGACGAACCAAAAGCTCAAGTAAACCGGTTTTTTTGAATATGTCAGAAACAAGGATGGCATCATTCAGATTATATTCTGCGAGTGAAATTTTATCTTCTGAAAAGAGTCGGTCTATTTCATCAACTTTTTTCTTTTCGGGATTTATTGTTTTGCCAGATCCTAATAATTCCTGAGCAACTGTTTCAAGCTTGAAGTCTTCAAAGTTGAAAAACGATGCACGCAATGAAGAAGGTCCGTCAATAATTATTCTGCCTGTTATATTTGCATAAAATCCTGAAGGTTTCTTTGCTCTGATTGTAACCTTGCCATTCGACCTTGCGATGTTGAAAGGAATATTTAGTTCATTGCATCTTCTATCAAGAAAAAATAAATCAAATCCTATAACATGCCAGCCAATGATTATGTCGGGATCAACTTCATTAAACCATTGAATAAAGCTGTTTATCAGTTCAGTTTCAGTTGAATAAAAAGAGATATATCCCGGTGATTTCTTAAAGTGTTCACCAAGCATAAAAACTTTTTTTGTCTCGCCTTTCCTTCCGGTCAGGTGAACCGCAATTGAATAAAGTTGATTGGGGCCTGTTTCAATATCGAGTGATGCAATTACAAACTCAGGATTAACAACGGTAGGTTCGATTTTAGGATTAGTAAACCGAAGCAGATTATTCTTTGTCTGTGCTTCTCCTTCAACTTCAACCTGAGCATAAATAAATCTCTCCATTAAAAATCGTTTTAATGGATCAACATCAGATTCAAAAGTTTTAATGTTTTGTTCTCTTAATTCTGAGTCGTATTTCTGCAGAGCCTGCTGAGTATTAAAATATAAAGCATCTACATCGGCCTTATCAAAATTCCTAAGTTTTGTTTCTTTTCTGAAAAAATTTTTACCAACCGGATTGAGAATTGTATTTCGCTCTATAAAGAAAACGGGTTTGTTGTTTGTTATAAGAATTTCCACTGCCCCAAGATCACTTGATGTACCTATTAGTCTGATAATATGTTTTCCTTTATAATCAAACCAATCGCCGGTAAGCAGAAATATTTTTGCAGTTAAGTTTAACATACATCAATAACTTCTGACAAAGTCATAAAACAGCTTTTGTATCTTTTTTGTAAGTAATCCGGGTGAACCATTGCCGATTATATTATTATCAATTTTCACAACAGGAGTAATTTCAGTTAAAGTGCCGGTAAGAAAAAATTCATCGTAATTAAATACATCAGCCAATAAAATATAGCTCTCCTCAATAGGAATATCATTTTCATTGCATAGCTTGAAAACAATATTTCTTGTAACTCCATTCAGAATAAAATTCGATAAAGGCGCGGTAATCACTTTTCCATCTTTAACGGCAAAGAAATTTGTATGGGAACCTTCGGTAATAAAAGTATCTCTGTAGAAAACAGCTTCGTAACAACCATTTATGAAAGCATTTTGATTTGCCATTACATTTGGCAGCAATGAAACAGATTTGATATCACATCTGTTCCATCTGATATCTCTTTCGAGAATTATGCTAACACCATTTGTTAATTCTTGCTCACGGTTTTTCAATTCAGTGGTGAATACAAACAAATTTGATTTGATGTGTTCGTTATAGTGATGTGTCCTTGGGAATGATATTCCTCTTGTTATCTGAATGTATGCACTGAAATCTTTGGCGATATTATTTTTCTCTGCACAGGTGAAAATGATTTTCTCCAGTTTGTCGAATTCAGTAAAATTAATATTTGTCTGTTCAATACTATACCTCAATCTGTCAAGATGATTCTGAATCATGAATAATTTTCTATTGTAAGTTCTGAGTGCTTCATACACCCCATCCGAAAATAAAAATCCGCGATCGAAAGGAGATACTGATATTTTATCGACAGGCAAATAGCTGCCATTATAATATGCAATCATAAGTTTTTGTCAATGTGTGCATTCAAGATAATTAAAAGAAAAATCAAATTCGATTGAAAGAATAATGATAAAGGTCAAAAAAATGTTTTCAAGTGAGGGACGGGTTCAATTTATATTGTAATTAAAAAAGGGGTTAACTAATTTTGCACAGGTAATCCATCAAATAATCACAAACTAAAGGAGTAAAAAATGAAGAGACTAGCAGCAGTTGTAGCAATATTTATTGCATTAACAGCTTTAACTTCAGCACAATCAAAAGTTCAGAGCGGAACTTGGTCAGTTAATCCTTCGGTTGCCGGATACAATATGGATAAAAATACCGGCGAAAGAACAATGACAATTGATGTTGAATTCCCAAAACCCTTTGATACAAAGCCAACAATATTTTTATCAGTAACACAGATTGATACTGATAAAGATGCAAACAGCAGATTTAATGTTGAAGCAATGTCGGTTTCAAGAGATGGTTTTACTATTAAAGTAAGAACCTGGGCTGATTCTAAAATTTATAGTATCAGCGGTTACTGGTTGGCACACGCTGAAAAATAAATCTGTTAAAATTATTACAAGCCGTTCCTGAATAAGGAACGGCTTTTTTATTTAATGGCTTTAAGATATCCGGGAACCTTCTCTTTTAATATGTAAATGAGTTCCGATTGCATAAAATCATAATCGTCAGAAATATTCAGACAAATTATTTTTTTACCCTTTAGCTTATGCGAATAAGTCTTTTCAATCTTTTCAAGATGAGATTTTTCCATAGTAAAAATTATGTCAGACCACTCAATCATATCAGCAGTAAGATGAATTTTTGCATGAGGATCCAATCCGGCAGACTTAACCAGAATACCCTTGTAGCTTCTGAAAACATTTTCAGCAGTTGGGCTTCTTAATCTGTTTTGTGAACAAACAAACAAAACTTTTTTCATTTTTTGAAAGTAATATATCCCGTTCGGATAATTTATTTTTTTGGTCGTTTTTCAAAAATCAAAGAAACAGAATTAATACAATATCTTAATCCCGTGGGCTCGGGACCATCATCAAAAACATGTCCAAGATGGCCGCCGCACTTAGCACATAATACTTCAGTCCTGATCATTCCGTAACTTCTGTCTTCTTTAAAAACAACTCTGTCACCGGCAAGCGGAGTAAAGTAGCTGGGCCAGCCGCAATGCGAGTCAAACTTGGTATCTGAAGAAAATAATTCTGCACCACAGCCAGCACACTTATAAACTCCTTCTTCAAAGTGATTCCAGTATTCTCCGGTATATGCTCTTTCAGTTCCTTTTTCTCTGAGAACTCTGTATTGTTCCGGAGTTAGAATTTTTTTCCACTCTTCCTCTGTTCTGATAATTTTATCTTCCATTTTTCTCTCCTTACTCTTTGTTGAATCTGGAACTGGTTCAAATAATGCAATGAACTGCTTTTGCTGATGACCTTTATTAAATGAAACGGCAGCGACAATTGCTCCTATTGTGACTAAAAAGAATAACAAAGCTTTCAACATAAAAATTCCTGATTTTATCAGATCAATAATCAGTAATTAAGATTTAATATTCAATGCTTTAACAACAGGTGGAAGAAGATAAGCACAAGCAGCAATTCTTCCGATTACAAAAGAAATTGTAGCGGCAACTGCGCCAACCAGATCAAAATATTTTATACAGATTGCTAAAACAATAATTATGCTGACAAACTCAGTTGCTGTTCCGATAGTGATTGTTTTAGTGTGTTTATTCTTTACAAGAATTGCTCTTTGAAAGCTGATTAAAACTGTCATTGCTGGAAAGAAAGACATTATCATTAAAGGAAGATGAGCAAATTCAGCAAGCGAACTACTTAATCCCGAAACACTTTCTAACCAGAAATCCCTGAGAGGAGTGAAGGCAAAAATCATCAAAGTTCCAGCTGTGAAGGAGGCAAGTTTAACTGCAAAAGATTTTATTTGTTTAGAATATTCAAACTTTTCTCCGATTAAAGCGATAACGACTTCCTGATACGAAAGTCCGAGACCTCTGAAAATGAAAACAAATGATGTAACAACAGGTAAAACCGCAAATGACTCAAGAGAATTTCTGCTTTGGCCTACAAAGAATGTAACAAAAGGCTGAACTCCGAGAGTTAATATTGATGTAAGTGCAAGAGGATAATAAAATGTAAATATACTTTTTTGTGTGAGTTCAATTTCATCTTCGTTTTTGAAAACATCTGATTTTATTTTTTTCAAAAGACTACTTACCATAATTCTGCTTGCGAGTGCTTCCATTATCACCGCCGAAGATAAAGCTGATGCTCCAACCGCTGCACCAGGAATTTGTGTGAATAAGAATAGTAACAAAGCAACAGCCGACATTGAGATTAATCTTATCAAAGTTCCGAAAGCAACAAATCTTGTTTGATTATTTCTGATTAATATTCCCTGATAAAATCTTCTGTAGCCAATTGCACCAGGCCAGGGTATTAATATTATTATACTTAAA
>CALHAB010000226.1 GCA_937934185.1 uncultured Ignavibacterium sp.
ATAATTCTTCTTGTAAATCCGCCAGTATGTGATTGATAATCAGCCAGCAAATGGTTGATTATCAGCCAGTTAATTGTAATTGAATTTTAATAGCATAGCACCTGTGATTTTTTAAGAATCAGCTCAGGAATATAGGTGGTATTGAAAGGATTTTACCTGACTTACTCAAATTACACTTCATACACAAGATACGGACATTTGCTGCATTAAGACTTGTCCCGCCTTTGGAAAAAGGGAGGTCGTGATCGAAGTGGAGATTTTCTGTTGAGCCGCATTTTACACATTTACCTTTGTCTCTTGCCCAAACTTCTACTTTAACACTGGTCGGAATTAATCTGTTATGTGGTAATACAATTTCCTTATTAAATGCTTTCATCTCTACCGGCTGAAGATAAAACTTGAAAACATTTCTCACTCCATCAAAAATTATTTTTGCATCAATCAAACTGAAGAAACCCTTATAACACCAAATACCGTCTTTTATTTTTTCATAAACTTTTACTTTGTGCGGATGCTCTGTTAATTTCATCTTGTAAGCTTGAGCCGCGGTAAAAAATTTACCGTTTTCTGTAAGTGTTCCATTTGGAGTAGTGAATGGCTGATCAGCTTCTTTTGGATTTTCCACCCAATTACTGAAGGCATCGTGGCCTTCATAAATTAGAGTATTTGTTTTTTCATCCCACTCATCTGTATAAGGAGCATTTTTACGAACGGACATTAGAAAGATTGAATACTCTGGCTTGATTTGAAAATTCATTCCTTTTTGAACATTGGCATTTTCTGCAGCAACCAACTCCGCATAAGAAATTATATCATCAACCTTGAAGATAGGTTTGGGGAAGAATGATTTCATTTTAATTCATCCTCTATAAACATTCTCATTATTCCACCTATTATTTACAAGGATAGGTCTGTTATAAATTATATTGAGTAACTTGTAAAGTTCTTTTACAATATATACTAATGATGGTGCTTCAATCTCGATTGCGGGGAATCTTTTTACTCCTAAACTACTGAATTTTACCTCATCAGTATTTATATTGGGAAGAGAGTGGAACCAATTTTTATCAGTAACACCAACAAAAAATTTCATTCAAGTCCTTAATCAAATTTGTAACGATAAAAATTGAGAAATCTAATCCAAACTTAATTTTTAATTTTTCTTATTTCAATTAACTTAGTATAGATTTAGTTACTATAAAAGCATTTCAATTTTCTTCTCCTCCATCAAAGACCTCAGCATCTTTACTTTCAAACCAAGACAACCAGCATAAGCTTTTATTTCTTTCTTTGTAAAAAGCGGCGTAATAATTATTCCATTTTCGGCTTCTTCAAACCGTACTTTTTTGCCTGGAGTAAGTTTGTACTTTTTCCTAAGCGGTGCGGGGATGGTAATTCTTCCATTGGTTGTAATTTTAATTGATTTCATTCTTTAAAATTTCTTTTAATACTGACACCAAAATAAAGTAAAGGTCTTCTGATAATCAACTATTTAGTTTAATATTATTCTTTAACAGATATATTAAATTATCACAAACTTTCATTTGATTACTTTTAACTACGACTGGTTATTAAATGCGCAGAGGTTAGGTTAGTCTTTAACATACTTCTTATCAATTAACTTTGCTGGATAAAAACTCACCAATGTAGTATGGCCAAACTATCAATGCCAGCAGTCCTTTGAAAAAAGAAAGCTTGAGAAATCCAATTGTAAACATCCAGCCGATAAACCAGACTGGTCCCATTATGCCTGCAACTTCAACTTTATTTGATGCCATTGTGTACTCCTTTTTTAGATAACATTTTCTGAAATGATCTTAATTTTCATTTTACAACTTCCCTCTCATACTTTCCATCAGCAATATGTTTTGCTGTTAAGAAAGCAAGCTTCACAATCTTTTCGAACAAATCAGGATTAAGTGTTTCAACTGTATCTGTCGGAAGATGCAAATGATCATAACTGTATTTTGAAACGAAGTAAAGCGAGGGAATTCCTTTTTCGTGAAAAGGAGTTGCATCAGCTCCACCGCCGCTCCAGGTTTCATTCACCATTAATTTAAAATTCTTATCGTCAAACTCTTTTGCAATCTGCCAGAGGTTTGGTGCGCTTTTTCCGTTTCCCACCTGAATGCTGTCGCCATAACCTATACAGTCAAGATTAAGCATTGCAACAATTTTTTCTTTAGGTATTTTCAGGTTTTCTACAAAATATTTTGAGCCGAATAATCCCTGCTCTTCGCTTGCAAACAAAACAAAAATGATTGATCGTTTTGGTCTGACTTTATCTGAGGTAAAAGCTTTTGCAATTTCCAGAACTCCTGCAGAACCTGATGCATTATCATTTGCACCAGGGAAAAGTAACCCTGCCTGTGAACCAACATGATCAAGATGAGCTCCGATAACAACATATTCATTTTTCAAAACCGGATCACTTCCTTCGAGCAATGCAACAACATTCATTGTTCGTGCTTCTTTCTGATAATGTGTTGTAGTAACAACCTTCGCTTTAGTTCTCGTCAGAAAAGAAAATGGTTTTTTCTTTTCATCAATTTTTGTCTGGCATTCGCTTAGTGTAAGACCGACTTTACTTAACAAATCATCTGCAGCTTTAATTGAAATATGTAACTGCGGAAAATCAACGGGCTGCTCTCCTTCTCCGTGCATAACGCTTCCAATCAATGGCTGAGGCTTATCTTCATTCGGAAGAGATACAAACAAAATTCCTTTTGCCCCTTTTTGTTTAGCAACTAACGCTTTCTCTCTCGGATAAGCGCTTCCCCACTCTTTATCATCAATTTTCCATTTAGGATTTTGCTTGAATACAATTACTATTTTGTTTTTGACATTTACATTCTGATAATCGTCATAACCTAAATCGGGTCTTGAAATTCCGTATCCGCAGAAAGCAACCGGCAGTGTAAAACTGTTTGAGCCACTGAATCCTCTCAGTACAAAATCTTTTCCATGTTTATATTCAATCGTAACAGAGTCTATAATTGATTGGAATACAACCGGCGTGTCAATACGATTATATTCAACATTTAAGAACTGAAAAAATGCAGCATCACCAAAAGGTTTTAGTTTAAGTTCAAGAAATTTATTTGCAA